>NZ_LNCQ01000048.1:9793-82419 GCF_002831785.1 Allobosea sp. FBZP-16
TCAGCAACGCCGCCAGCACCCACGGGAACGGCGCGACGCCAAACCCGCTCAGCAGCAATCCGCCGACGATGCCGCCGCCGGCAATCGCGAGATTCCACGTGGTCACCAGCATCGACTGGGCGACGTCGGCGGCTTTGCCCGCGGCCTTGGCGGAAGCGGTCTGGAACAACGTCCCGGCCCCGCCGAAGGCCAGCCCCCACACGGCGACTGCGCCATAGATCACCGCTGGCACCGTGCCTGCTAATCCGAGCGCCAGGGCGGAGAAGCCGAACAGCGCGACGCTCGCCAGGACCAGCTCGCGCAGCCATCGATCGATCAGGGCGCCGGTGATCCAGATGCCGAGCAAGGAGGCAAGGCCGAAGACCAGCAGCACGACATCGGTCCGATCCTTGAGGCCGGCCGGCTCGAGGAAGGGCGCGATATAGGTATAGAGCGTGTTGTGGGCGAGCACATAGGCGAAGACGACGAACAGGACCGGCCGGACGCCCGGCAGCGTGAAGACCGCCGTCAGCCCGAACTCCTGCCCTCGCTTCTGGCCGGGAAAATCGGGCACCTTGGCCAGAACCCAGAAGACCAGGAGCACCGTCAGCCCGCTCATCACGCCGAAGGTCCAGCGCCAGCCCAGCAGCGTGCCGAGGAAAGTCCCCGTCGGGATGCCGAGCGAAAGCGCCAGCGGCGCTCCGACCATGGCGATCGCGATCGCGCGGCCCTGCAGATGGTCCGGCACCATGCGGGCGGCATAGCCGGCCGCCAGCGCCCAGAGCAGCCCCGCGCTCATGCCCGCGACGAAACGGGCGACCAGCGTGACGGCATAGCTGTCGGAGATGGCCGTCACCGTGTTGACGACGGCAAAGCCGCCGATCGCGATCAGCAGCAGCGTGCGCCGCCGCCAGTTCTGCGTGGCGATCGTCAGGGGAATGGCGGAGACGAGCGAGCCGACCGCATAGGCGGTGACGAGTTGGCCGATCAGTGCCTCGGATCGACCGAGGCTCCCGGCCATTTGCGGGAGCAGGCCCGATGGCAGGATTTCCGTGAGGAGCGTGATGAAGGCCGCCATCGCGAGCGCCAGCAGGCCGCCTAATGGCAGTCTCGCCTCGCTCGTGCCGGCCGAGATCGTGTTCGTCGCTGATGTCATGGCGGTAGCGCCTTCGAAGATGGGGTGGCGCTTGAGGTAGCTGGTTCCCAATGAACGAAAAACAGGACACAACTCATGACACTTTGGACATTCCCGTCATGACTGGGTGACCGCCGCATGGATAGTCTGGGAGCACTCTTCGCCTTTGTGCATGCGGCCGAAGCGGATGGTTTCACCGAGGCCGGCCGCAAGCTCGGCATCTCCGCCTCGGCCGTCAGCAAGGCGGTGGCGCGGCTGGAGGATCGGCTCGGCGCCAGGCTGTTCCACCGCTCGACCCGCAGCGTCACGCTGACGCCGGAAGGCGCGATGTTTCTCGAGCGCTGCCGACGCATCCTCTGCGAATATGAAGCGGCCGAGCTGGAACTCTCTCGCAGCCGGGCGACGCCGCAAGGAAAGCTGCGCGTCAGCCTGCCCTCGATGAGCATGATCCCGATCGCGAAATTCGCCGCCTTCAAGCAGCGCCACCCCGAGATCGAACTCGAGCTCGATGCCACCGACCGGGTGGTCGACGTCATCGGCGAAGGCTTCGATGTCGTGCTCCGCACCGGCGAGCATGCCGATTCCCGATTGATGACCCGCACACTCGGCCATTTCAGCCAGGCGCTGGTCGGTTCACCCGACTATTTTCGCAGGATGGGCACCCCGGAGACGCCGGAAGACCTCGCCCGGCACAGCTGCCTCGTCTACCGCTACGCCAATACGGGCAAGCTCCACCAATGGCCCTTGTCCAGAGGCGGCGAGCTCGCGCAGGTCGAGATCCAGCCCAGCGTGGTGACGAACGCGCTCGAAGCGCAGATCGGCCTTGCCGAAAGCGGGCTCGGCATCGCCTGCGTGCCCGACCTGTCCGTCGCTGGGCACCTGCAGCGCGGCTCGCTCGTCCGCATCCTCGCCGGCTATGTCGAGGCACGGACCAAGTTCAGCGTGATGTGGCCGGCGAGCCGATACGCCTCGCCGAAGCTGCGCGCCTTCGTGGACTTCGCGGCCGAGGAATTCCTGGCCGCGTGATCCCGCTGCCTTGCCGGCAGCGGGCCGGCGATCACTCTGCCGCCTCCGCATAGGCGCTGGGCTCATAGTTCAGGATCGGCGCCAGCCAGCGCTCGACCTCTCTGATATCCATGCCCTTGCGGACCGAGTAATCCTCGACCTGGTCGCGCTCGACCTTGGCGACGCCGAAGTAATAGGCGTCAGGATGCGAGAGATAGAGGCCGGAGACCGATGAGCCCGGCCACATCGCATAGCTCTCGGTCAGCTTGACGCCGATGCGCGGCTCAGCCTGGAGCAGCTCGAACAGGGTCGCCTTCTCGGTATGGTCGGGCTGGGCCGGATAGCCCGGCGCCGGCCGGATGCCCTGGTATTCCTCGCGGATCAGGTCCTCGTTCGAGAACGCCTCGTCCGGCGCGTAGGCCCAGAACTCGGTGCGCACGAGCTGGTGCATCCGCTCGGCGAAGGCCTCGGCAAAGCGATCTGCCAGCGCCTTGACCATGATCGAGCGATAGTCGTCATTGTCGCGGGCGAACTTCTCCGAGATGCGCTCCTCCTCCGCCCCGGCCGTCACGACGAAGGCGCCGATATAGTCGGGCCGCTCGATGCCCTCGGGCGCGACGAAGTCGGAGATGCACATGTTCGGCTTGCCGTCGCGCTTGGAGAGCTGCTGGCGCAGGCCGTGGAAGGTCGCAAGCGTCTCCTGCCGGCTCTCGCCGGTATAGAGCCGGATATCGTCGCCGACCGCGTTCGCCGGCCAGAAGCCGATCACCGCCTTCGGATTGAACCAGCGCTCCTCGACGACGCGCTTCAGCATCGACTGCGCATCGTCCCAGAGCGCACGCGCCGCCTCGCCCTGCTTCTCGTCTTCGAGAATTGCCGGGAAACGGCCTTTCAGCTCCCAGGTCTGGAAGAACGGCGTCCAGTCGATCAGCGGCACGAGATCGGCGATGTCATAGGTCCGGAAGACGCGGGTGCCGAGGAAGGTCGGCTTCGGCGGCCGGTAGCCGGCCCAGTCCGGCTTGAAGGCGTTGGCGCGCGCCTTGGCCAGCGGCAGGCGCTGCTTGTCGGCCTCCGAGCGGCGATGGGCGGCGGCGACCTTCTCGTATTCGGCCTGGATGCCCTCGACATAGGCAGGCTTCTGCTCCTGCGAGAGCAGGCTGGAGACGACGCCGACGGCGCGCGAGGCGTCGGTGACGTAGACCGCCTGACCCTGGTTGTAAGCCGGGTGGATCTTCACCGCGGTATGGACGCGACTGGTCGTCGCCCCGCCAATCAGCAGCGGGATGTCGAAGCCCTCGCGCTCCATCTCGGAAGCGACCGTGACCATCTCGTCGAGCGAGGGCGTAATCAGCCCGGAGAGGCCGATGATGTCGACCTTCTCCTTGCGCGCGGTGTCGAGGATCTTCTGCGTCGGCACCATGACGCCGAGGTCGATCACCTCGTAATTGTTGCACTGGAGCACGACGCCGACGATGTTCTTGCCGATGTCGTGGACATCGCCCTTCACCGTCGCCATCAGCACCTTGCCGGCAGCCTGGCGCTCGGCGCCGCCGTTGAGGCGCTTCTCCTCTTCCATGTAAGGCATGAGGTAGGCGACGGCCTGCTTCATCACGCGGGCGGACTTCACCACCTGCGGCAGGAACATCTTGCCGGCGCCGAACAGGTCGCCGACGACGTTCATCCCGGCCATCAGCGGGCCTTCGATGACGTGCAGCGGCTTTTCGGCCTGCGCCCTCGCCTCTTCCGTATCGCGGTCGATGAACTCGGTGATGCCGTTGACCAGCGCGTGCTTGAGGCGCTCGTGCACATCGGCCTCGCGCCAGGCGAGGTCCTTGCCCGAGACCGCCGTCGAGCCGTCGCCCTTGAAGCGCGGGGCGGCATCGAGCAGCCGCTCGGTCGCGTCCTTGCGACGGTTGAGGACGACGTCCTCACAGAGCTCGCGCAGTTCGGGATCGAGATCATCGTAGCTGCCGAGCTGGCCGGCATTCACGATGCCCATGTCCATCCCGACCTTGATGCAGTGGTACAGGAAGACCGAATGCATCGCCTCGCGGACCTTCTCGTTGCCGCGGAAGGAGAAGGACAGGTTCGAGACGCCGCCGGAGATATGCGCGTGCGGCAGCGTCTCGCGGATGGTGCGGGTCGCGTTGATGAAGTCGTTGCCGTAGTTGTCGTGCTCCTCGATGCCGGTCGCCACCGCGAAGATGTTCGGATCGAAGATGATGTCCTCGGGCGGGAAGCCCGCGACCTCGGTCAGCAGCTTGTAGGCGCGCGTGCAGATCTCGATCTTGCGCTCATAGGTGTCGGCCTGGCCTTTCTCGTCGAAGGCCATGACGACGACCGCCGCGCCGTATTGCCGGCAGATCCGGGCGTGCTCGAGGAAGGCTTCCTCGCCCTCCTTCATCGAGATCGAGTTGACGATCGGCTTGCCCTGGATCGTCTTCAGGCCGGCCTCGATGACATGGAACTTCGACGAATCGACCATGATCGGCACCCGGGAGATGTCCGGTTCCGAGGCGATCAGGTTGCAGAACTCGGTCATCGCCTTCTCGGAGTCGAGCAGGCCCTCGTCCATGTTGATGTCGATGACCTGGGCGCCATTGGCGACCTGGTCGCGCGCCACATCGAGCGCGGCGGCGTAATCGCCATTGGTGACCAGCTTGCGGAACTTGGCCGAGCCGGTGACGTTGGTGCGCTCGCCGACGTTCACGAAGGGAATCGTCTCGTCGAGCGTGAACGGCTCGAGGCCGGCGAGCCTGAGATAAAGCTTCGGCTCCGGAATGGCGCGCGGCGCCTTGCCGGCGACGGCTTCGGAGATCGCACGGATATGGCCCGGCGTCGTGCCGCAGCAGCCGCCGACCATGTTGACGAAGCCGGCATCGGCGAACTCGGCCAGCATCTTGGCGGTCGCTTCCGGCCGCTCGTCATAGAGGCCGAACTCGTTGGGCAGGCCGGCATTGGGATAGGCGCAGACCAGCGTTCCGGCGACGCGAGACATGTCCTTGATATGGGCGCGCATCTCGCGGGCACCCAGCGCGCAGTTGAGGCCGACCGTCAGCGGATCGGCATGGCGCACCGCGTTCCAGAACGCCTCGACCGTCTGGCCCGAGAGCGTCCGGCCGGAAAGGTCGGTGATCGTGCCGGAGATCATCACCGGCAGTTTCGAACCCTTCTCGCGGAAGACCTCCTGGATCGCGACGATCGCGGCCTTGGCGTTGAGGGTGTCGAAGATCGTCTCGATCAGCAGCAGTTCCGAGCCGCCATCGATCAGCCCGCGCACCTGCTCGGCGTAGGCATCGCGCACCTCGTCGAAGGTGACGGCGCGGAAGCCCGGATTGTTGACGTCGGGCGAGATCGAGAGCGTGCGGTTGGTCGGGCCGATCGCACCGGCGACGAAGCGGCGGCGGCCGTCTTCCTTGCGGGCGATCTCGGCCGCCTCCCGCGCGATCCGGGCGCAGGCGACGTTGAGTTCGTAGACGATCGCCTCCATGCCGTAATCGGCCTGGGCGATCGAGGTGCCGGAGAAGGTGTTGGTCTCGACGATGTCGGCGCCGGCCCGGTAATAGGCCAGGTGGATGTCGCGCAAGGCATCCGGCATCGTCAGCGCGATCAGGTCGTTATTGCCCTTGAGGTCGTGGTTCCAGCCCTTGAAGCGCTCGCCGCGGAAATCCGCTTCGGTCAGCTTCAGGTCCTGGATTTGCGTCCCCATCGCGCCGTCGAGGATGAGGATGCGCTCGGAGGCGGCCTGGCGCAGGGCGCGCTCGACTTCGGTGCCGTCGGCGAGTGTGGGCTTGTAGTCGGACATCAGTCTACTCCGCCGCAACCTGCTGCGCCTGCGCCTTCTCCGGCTTCAGGCCGACGAGATGGCAGATCGCATAGACCAGGTCGGCCTTGTTCATCGTGTAGAAATGCAGGTCGGAGACGCCGCGATCGATCAGGTCGAGCACCTGCTCGGCGCAGACGGCGGCAGCCACCAGCCGGCGCGTCGCCGCATCGTCCTCGAGCCCTTCGAAGCGGTCGGCCAGCCATTGCGGCACGCTCGCCCCCGTCCGGCGGGCAAAGCCTGCGGTCTGCTTGAAGTTCTGCACCGGCACGATGCCGGGCAGGATCGGGATATCGATGCCGCTGGCGCGAACCTTGTCGAGATAGCGGAAATAGACGTCGTTATCGAAGAAGAACTGGGTGATCGCCCGGGTCGCGCCGGCATCGACCTTCTTCTTCAGCGCATCGATGTCGGCATCGAGCGAGGCCGCCTCCGGGTGCTTCTCGGGATAGGCCGAGACAGTGACCTCGAACTCGCCGATCTTGCGGATGCCTTCGACCAGGTCGGAGGTCTGGTGATAGCCTTGCGGATGCGGCTCATAGGTCGAGCCAAGCCCGCCGGCCGGGTCGCCGCGCAGCGCCACGATATGGCGCACGCCCGCCGCCCAATAGGAGCGGATGACATCGTCGACCTCGGCGCAGGAGGCGGAGACGCAGGTCAGATGCGCCGCCGGCTTCAGGGCCGTCTCGTCGATCATGCGCTTGACGGTGTTGTGGGTGCGCTCGCGGGTCGAGCCGCCGGCGCCATAGGTCACCGAGACGAAGGCCGGGCCAAGCGGCTCCAGCCGGCGCACGCTGTCCCACAAATTGACCTCCATCTCCTCGTTCTTCGGCGGGAAGAACTCGAAGGAGACGCGCGGACGGCGCGAGCCGTGGCGACTGGGGCGGAAAGCGTTCATCACGCAACCTCACGATCGAACTGACGAATCGGAAAATCACCCTGGAGGCGCCTGTCGCGCCCACGCCAGAGCATCACACCAAGCTGGCCACTTACGCCGTCGGCAGCGGTGACTTCCTCGGCGAGATCGCAATCGAGACCGGCCTCGGCGAACCAGGCTGCGATCTCGTCCTTCTCGAAGCCGAGCCGACGATGGGCATGCTCGGTGCGCAGGAACTCCATCTCGTGCGGCGCGAAATCGACCAGGATCAGCCGCCCACCCGGCGAAAGCAGTGCCGCCGCCTCACGCAAGGCGCGGCCGGGATCGTCGAGGAAGTGCAGCACCTGGTGCACGATCACAAGATCAAAGGAGCCGCGCGCGAACGGCAGCGCGTAGATATCGCCCTGCCGGAGCTCGACCCGCGACAGGCCGGCCTTTTCGAGGTTGGCGCGGGCCACCGCCAGCATGGCATGGCTGGCATCGACGCCGACCGCGCGGGCAGCCTTCGGCGCGAGGCGCTCAAGCATGCGCCCCGTGCCGGTGCCCAGATCGAGCAGCGCCTGAAATGGCGTTTCGCCGACTGCCGCCTCGACGGCGGCTTCCACGGCGGCGTCAGGCACGTGCAGCGAGCGCAGCTGATCCCATTCCCTGGCGACATTGGCGAAATAGGACTGCGCCGCCGCGGCCCGCGATGCACGCACCGCGGTCAGGCGCTCGCGATCAGCCGCCAGGACCGGGTCGGCAGGATCGAGATCGCGAGCGAGCGTCAGCGCCAATGCGCCGCCGGGCGTCGCATCGTCGAGCCTGAAGAAGGCGAAGGCCCCTTCGCGCGAGCGACGCAGCAGCCCGGCTTCCGCCATCAGCTTGAGATGGCGCGAGATGCGCGGCTGCGATTGGCCTAGGATGTCGGTGAGATCGGAGACAGAGAGCTCGCCTTCCGCCAGCAGCGCCAGGATCCGCAAACGGGTCTCCTCGCCCGCCGCACGCAGCGAGGCCAGCAAGGTCGGCAGCGAATGGTGGGAGCGGCGGGTCACCAGCGAGCACCTCGAAATTCGGTGAAAGATATAAAGATATCTTTATGTCAGATACGAGGGAGATGCAAGCTGCTTGTCCGATATTCCGGTCACCATCGACGGATCAAACAAACGCGCCGCTGCTCCCGGGTGGAAGAGGGTCGGAGCTAGGGCGACCGGCAATACTGGAGCGCCTACGGATGGCTCCTCACCCCACCCCCTCCGACGCAGACTCGTGCGATGCGGCCGCGCGCATCGCCTCGCGCAGCACGCTGAAGATGCGTGGATCGGCGGCCTGCGCCACGTTGAAGCGCATGAAGTCCCTGGCCGTCCGAGACAGGCTGAAGGCGTTGCCGGGCGCGAGCACGACACCTTCGCCCAGCGCATGCCGCGCGATCTCCCCCGCGTCGTGTCCATCAGGCAGGCGGCACCACAGGAACAGCCCGCCCCGCGGTGTCAGCCAGGGCTCGATGCCGAGCGCCGCCAGCCGGCCGCGCGTCTGCGCCATCGCCTGCGCTAGCCGCTGGCGCAGCGCCTCGACATGGCGGCGATAGCTGCCGTCCTTCAGGTTATCGAGCACCAGCTCGGCTGCGAGCCGCCCGCCGCCGAAGGAAAGCGCGACCTTGAGATCGGTCAGCCCTTCGACCCAGTCCGGCCTTGCAGCGATGTAGCCGCAACGCACCGAAGCCGACAGCGTCTTCGAGAAGCTGCCGATCTGGATCACCCGTTCCAGCCCGTCGAGCCCGGCAAGGCGTGGCGCGACATCCGGTTCGAGATCGCCGAAGATATCGTCCTCGACGATGGTCAGCCCTGCCTGCTCGGCGAGCTTGAGCAGGCGATGCGCCGTCGTGGCCGAGAGCGTCGCGCCGGTCGGGTTATGCAGAGCGCTATTGGTGACGTAGAGCCGCGGTCGGTGCTCCGTGAGCGCCTGCGCGAACAGGGCAAGATCGGGGCCCGACGGCGTATAGGGCACACCGACGATCTTCACCCTGTGGACGCGCAACAGCGCATGAAAATTGAAATAGCAGGGATCGTCGACCAGTACCGTGTCGCCGGGCTCGAGCAGGAAGCGGCAGACCAGATCGATCGCCTGCGTACCGGACTCGGTCAGGACGATCTGGTCCGGCGGCGCCTCGACGCCACGCTCGGCCAGCCGATGCGCGAGCAGATGGCGCAGCCCGGTTAAGCCGAGCGGCGTGCCATATTCGGCCAGCGTCGCTGCATCGGCCCGGCCGAGCTTGCGCAGCGCCTTGCGGATCGAGGCCTCCGGCATCCAGTCCGGCGGCAACCAGCCGCAGCCGGGCCGAAGGCTGTCCGCGCCGGCATCGAGCGACTGCCGCGAGATCCAGAGCGGATCGACCGCCCGGTCGAGCCGGGGCGCGACATCGGTGAGCGAAAGCGGCGGCAGGCGCCGGACGTAGAAGCCCGAGCCGCGCCGAGCCTGAATCGCGCCTTCGGCGGCCAGCCGCT
Source organism: Allobosea sp. FBZP-16 (assembly GCF_002831785.1). NCBI lineage: Bacteria > Pseudomonadati > Pseudomonadota > Alphaproteobacteria > Hyphomicrobiales > Alloboseaceae > Allobosea > Allobosea sp. FBZP-16. Next base: position 19,096 of record NZ_LNCQ01000048.1, read on the forward strand.
CATAGGCCTCGACCACGGTCGACTTCGACACGCCCATGCTCTCGGCCAGGCCACGGATCGAGGGCAGCTTGGCGCCCGGCGCCAAAGTCCGCCCGGCGATCCGCTGCCGGATCGTTGCCATCACGCGCCCGACCAGGGTGTCGGCTGCTGCCGCAATATCGACTGAATCCTTAATCTGTACGGCTTCCTGCATCAGGACAGTTTGCCTGAACTGTACCGGACTGTCTCTGGAAATCCGCAAGGCTTCGCCGCATGCAGGCCAGCCCCGGAGGGATCATGGACAGAACTGCGAACGGCCTGCTCAACGGCTTCATCGGCGTCGTCATCTTCAGCGGCTCGCTGCCGGCGACCCGCGTCGCCGTCGCCGATTTCGACCCGGTGTTCCTGACCGTAGCCCGCGCCGCCATCGCCGGGCTGCTCGGACTGGCCCTCCTGCTCGCGCTCCGGGAAAAGCGACCGGCTCGCGCCGACCTGCTGCCGCTGGCCGTGGTCGCGCTCTGCGTCGTCGTCGGCTTCCCCCTGCTGACCGCGCTGGCGCTGAAGCACGTCACCTCCGCCCATTCGATCGTCTTCATCGGCCTCTTGCCGCTCGCGACCGCGATCTTCGGTGTGCTGCGTGGCGGCGAGCGCCCGCGCCTGGCCTTCTGGCTCTTCGCCATCCTCGGCAGCCTCTGCGTTGTCGGCTTCGCCTGGACGCAGGGCATCGCCGCTTCCCCCGTGGGCGACCTCCTGATGCTCGCCGCCGTCATCGTCTGCGGCCTCGGCTATGCCGAAGGCGCGCGCCTGTCGCGCCATCTCGGCGGCTGGCAGGTGATCTCCTGGGCTCTCGTCATCTCGCTGCCGATCATGGCCGGCCTGACGCTTGCGACGTTGCCGCCCTCCTTCGCACAGGCGGGCGGCCCGGCCTGGCTCGGCCTCGCCTATGTCTCGCTGTTCAGCATGCTGATCGGCTTCGTCTTCTGGTATCGCGGCCTCGCCCAGGGCGGCATCGCCGCGGTCGGGCAACTGCAATTGCTGCAGCCCTTCTTCGGCCTGGCGCTGGCCGGCCTGCTGCTCGGCGAAACGGTCGGCTGGCAGATGATCGCAACCTCGGCCGCCGTGGTGCTCTGCGTCGCCGGAGCGCGGCGCTACGCGCGCTAGACGGGGAACGCCGAGAACGCAACCAGGAAGGCAAAGCACGACTCGTCATGAGCGCGTCGTTGCCTGGCCGGCGGGGCCGGTTCTCAAATGAAACGCGAGCCTGCCGGCTTTGGGCGCAGTCATGACAACCGCAGGCCGGTAGCCTTCGTCACGCCTATCAGGCCTTTTGCTGCGTTCAAAGCAGCTTCAGGTCACCCGCCGCGGTCTTGCCGCGTTCGGTCTTCAGGTCGAAGGAGAGCTTCTGTCCCTCGGTCAGGGACATCAAGCCCGCTTCCTTGACGGCAGTGATGTGCACGAACACATCCTTGCCGCCGTCAGCAGGTTGAATGAAGCCGTAGCCCTTCTCGGTATTGAACCATTTGACGGTTCCGGTCGCCATCGCCGCATCCTTCGGAGCATCCGTGGTCGTAACGGAGTCCTCTCGGCAAAGACGTCGAAAAGGCCCCGCGCAGCAAGAATTGACCGAAAACGCAAGCTTGTCGAGATGAAACCGCCGGCAGTTGCCGTTACGTCCGCTTAAGGCTTAGCCAGCTCGAATTGCGTCCTTACCGTGGCGAGTGAAGAGCCCCCAAGATAAACTTCCACGATACCTGGGTCGAGCTGGTAGCGGCCGGCGTCGTCGTGGCCGCCGAGCGCCTTGCCCTCCAGCTTGAAGCGTACCGTCCGCGTTTCGCCGGCCTTGAGCGTTATCTTGTCGAAGCCCTTGAGCAGGCGCAGCGGCCGCGAGCGCTCCGCGACGGGCTGCCGGATATAAAGCTGTACCACCTCCTGGCCGTCGCGGTCCCCCTGATTGGTCACGTCGACGGCAACCTCGGTCGCCCCGTCGAACGGCACCGTGGCGTTCGTCACCCGCGGATTGGCATAGGCGAAGCGGCTATAGGACAGGCCGAAGCCGAACGGGTAGAGCGCCTCGTTGGCCTCGTCCATGTAGATGGACTCGTAGCGCTGGCGGATCTTCTGCGGCCGCCCCGTCGGCAGCTGGTCGTAATAGACCGGAATCTGCCCGACCGAGCGCGGGAAGCTCATCGGCGTGCGCCCCGCCGGATTGACCTTGCCGGCCAGCACCTCGGCGATCGCGGCGCGCCCCTCGGTGCCGCCATGGAAGGTCTGGACGATCGCGGCGACATGCTTGTCGGCCCAGGTGAGGACCAGCGGCCGGCCCGTCGCCAGCACCAGTACCACCGGCTTACCGGTCGCGACCAGCGCCTCCAGCAGCTCCTGCTGCACGCCCGGCAAGCCGAGATCGGTGCGCGAGGCGCCCTCGCCCATGAACTCGCAGTCTTCGCCGAGCATGGTGACGACGAGGTCGGCGGCAGCCGCGGCCTTGAGCGCGGCATCCTTGTCCTTGAACTCGGTGCCGCAATTTTTGGCGAAGGCCGGCTCGTAGGTCACCGTGACATCGGACGGCAGCTGCTCGCGCAGCGCGTCCGGGAGCGGCTGCACGACGCGGCGCCCGAGCCCTGCCGGATCGGTCCAGACCCGCTCATCCTCCGGCACCGCCATCGCGCCGACCACCGCGACCGACTTCACGGCCGGCGCAATCGGCAGCGTCTGCCTCTCGTTCCTGAGCAGAATCACCCCCTCACGCGCGGCCTGGCGGGCGACCTTGCGGGCTTCCTCGGTCTGCATCAGCGACGGCGCTGCCGCCACATCGACGTCCTGCCGCTCGAACAGGCCGAGATGGTACTTGACCCGGAGGACGCGCCGGACGGCTTCGTCGAGCGCCTTCACCGGCACGCGGCCAGCCTTCACCTCATTGGCGAGGTGCTTGTGGTAGACATCGCCCATCATGTCCATGTCGATGCCGGCGAGCAGCGCCTTGCGCGCCGCTTCCGCGTCGTCCTTGGCGATGCCGTGCAGGCGCAGCTCGGTGATCGAGCCGAAATCCGAGGTGACGAATCCGCGGAAACCCCATTGCCCGCGCAGCAGGTTGGTCAGCATGCCGCGATGGGCGGTGGCCGGCATGCCGTTCAGTGCGTTGAACGCCGCCATCGCCGTCATCGCGCCAGTGTCGAAGGCGGCCTTGAACGGCGGCAGGAAAAGGTCGTGCAGCTGGCTCGTCGGGATCCAGGTCGAGTTGTAGTCGCGCCCGCCCTCGGCCGCGCCATAGCCGACGAAGTGCTTGACGCTCGCCGCCACGCCGCCGCGCTGGTAGCCACGCGTGCGCGCTGCAGCGATGATGCTGGCGAGATAGGCGTCTTCGCCCGCGCCCTCCAGCACCCGCCCCCAGCGCGGATCGCGCGAGATGTCGACCATCGGCGCGAAGGTCCAGTTGACGCCGGCGGCACGCGCCTCACGCCCCGTCCAATAGGCCGCCTGCTCGATCAGTTGCGGGTTCCAGCTCGACGCCTGGCCGAGCGGCAGAGGAAAATAGGTCGAGAAGCCATGGACGGCATCGAGCCCGATGATCAGCGGGATCTTGAGGCGCGACTGCCTGACGGCCTCCTGGACCTGCCGGACCTCCTGCGGCACGACGAAGTTCATCACCGCGCCCATGCGGCCGGCCTTGACCTGGTCGATGTCGAAGCCCTCGCCGCGCCCGGAGAGGTGGAGCTGTCCGACCTTCTCCTCCAGCGTCATCCTGCCGATCAGCGCCGTGATCTTGCGCTCGATTTGCGCAGCCTCGCGCCCGCTCTTCCAGCCGACCTCCTGCTGAGCGGAGGCGACGGTCGCAAGGCCGCAGAACAGGAATGCAGCGACGAGCCGCAGAAGCATGATGGGATCTCTCGAGAAAATCGGGTACCCGGCCCTACAGGATCGCTAGGCATGGCTCAACCATTGCATCGCCAACGCCGGCTGAACGCAGCCTGAAAGGATCGCCGCCTCACCATGACGCAGGCCACGTTCGCGACTGAGCGCCACCGCTTTTACGAAGATGTCTTCGCCATGCTGCTCGGCACGCTGCTCGTCAGCATCGGCATCGTTCTCTACAGCAAGGCGGGCCTGGTCACGAGCGGCATCGCCGGCCTGGCCTTGTCGCTGCAGATCGCGACCGGCCTGAATTTCGGCGTCGTCTTCTTCGCGCTCAACCTGCCCTTCTACTGGCTGGCCGTTGCTCGCATGGGCTGGCGGTTCGGACTGCGCACCTTCGTCTCGGTGGGCCTCGTCTCGGTCTTCACCTGGGCGACGCCGTTCTGGATCAGAATCGAAGCGGTGGACCCGCTCTATGCGGCGCTGGCCGGCGGCAGCCTGATCGGGCTGGGCCTGCTCGCCCTGTTCCGTCACCGTACTGGGCTCGGCGGCATCAATATCCTTGCGCTGTATCTCCAGGAACGGCATGGCATCCGCGCCGGCTGGTTTCAGCTCGCCGTGGACTTGGCCATCCTCATCGGCGCGCTGCTCCTGCTGCCGCTGGCGAAGGTCGCGATCTCGCTCGCCGGCGCGGCGGTGCTCAATCTCATCCTCGCCGTCAACCACAAGCCGGGGCGCTATCTCGGCGTGACCTAGGTGTTGGTCCGGAATGGTTGCCTCGCAAGGCGTTCCATGCGACCGAGCGAACGGAGAAAACGCGGGATTTGGCGACCATGGCCCAGCTTCTGACCATCGAGGATTTGCGTCTGCAGGCAAAGCGCCGCGTCCCCCGCATGTTTTACGACTATGCTGATTCCGGCGCCTGGACCGAGAGCACCTATCGCGCCAACGAGGCCGATTTCGCCAATATCAAGCTGCGCCAGCGCGTCGCGGTCGACATGACCAACCGCAGGCTGGCCTCGACCATGATCGGCGAGCAGGTCTCGATGCCGGTGGCGCTGGCGCCGACCGGCATCGCCGGCATGCAGCACGCCGATGGCGAGATCCTCGCCGCCAGGGCCGCCGCCCGGGCCGGCGTGCCCTTCACGCTCTCGACCATGAGTGTCTGCTCGATCGAGGACGTCGCCGAGAACACCGACAAGCCGTTCTGGTTCCAGCTCTATGTGATGCGCGACCGCGCCTTCATCGAGCGCCTGATCGACCGCGCCAAGGCGGCCGGCTGCTCGGCGCTGATGTTGACGCTCGACCTGCAGATTCTCGGGCAGCGCCACAAGGACATCCGCAACGGCCTCTCCGCTCCGCCGAAGCCGACCATCGCCAACCTGATCAACCTCGTCTTCAAGCCGCGCTGGTGCATGGGCATGCTCGGCACCAAAAGGCGCAGCTTCGGCAACATCGTCGGCCACGCGACGGGGGTCGGCGACATGACCTCGCTCTCGGCCTGGACCGCCGAGCAGTTCGACCCGACCCTGAGCTGGGACGACGTCAAATGGATCAAGGACCGCTGGGGCGGCAAGCTGATCCTGAAGGGCATCCTCGATGCCGAGGATGCCGAGCTCGCCGCCCAGAGCGGCGCCGACGCGCTGATCGTCTCCAACCATGGCGGGCGCCAGCTCGACGGCGCGGTCTCCTCGATCGCGGCCCTGCCGGGGATCGTCGAGCAGGTCGGCGGGCGCATGGAGGTCTGGATGGATGGCGGCGTCCGCTCCGGCCAGGATGTGCTCAAGGCAGTGGCGCTCGGCGCCCGCGGCGTGCTGATCGGCCGCCCCTTCCTCTACGGGTTAGGGGCCGGGGGCGAAGAGGGCGTCAAGCTCGCCCTCGACATCATCCGCAAGGAGATGGACATCACCATGGCCCTCTGCGGCAAGCGCGACATCCAGGACGTCGACGCCAGCATCCTAGTGAAGGGCAAGGCATAGGGCATAGCGCCGCCGGGCCTGCGCAACCGGCCCGCCTGCCCTGCCATCATACCGGTTCACAGCTTCTTGAGGCTCATCAGCGGGCATTGACTTTCGGTGCCGCCGGAATAAATGAGCAATCACTCACTCATCTAGATTAAGCGAAGCATGGCCCGCCCCCTCAGCGAAACGAAGCGCGAAGCGATCCTGGCCGCGGCCTGCAAGCTGGTGGCCGAGCATGGCACCGGCGCGCCGACCGCCAAGATCGCCAGGGAAGCCGGCCTCGCCGAAGGCACGCTCTTCACCTATTTCGCCAGCAAGGACGAGCTGCTCAACCAGCTCTATCTCGAGCTGAAGACCGACTTCGCCAGGCTCACCGTGCCTTCCTATCCGAGCCATGGCAGCGTGCGCGACCGGTTCGAGCACTTCTGGAACGGCTTCATCGATTGGGGCGCGAGATATCCGGCCAAGCGCAAGGCGCTGCGCCAGCTCGCGGTATCCGACCGCATCACCCAGGAGACCCGTAGCAAGTCAGCCGTCGCCTTCGCGGAGATCAGCGCCCTGTTCGAGCAGGGACACCGCGACGGCGTGCTGAAGGACCAGCCGCAGAGTTTCATCGGCACGGTCCTCGACGCTTTGGGCACCATGACGCTCGACTTGATCGCGCAGGAGCCGAGCCGGCACGAGCACTACCGGAAGTCCGGCTTTTCGGTCTTCTGGGACGGCATTTCCGCCTGACACCCGCAAAGAGAAAAGCGAACAGGTCCATTCCGCTTATTTAAATGAGCAAGTGCTCACTCACAATTTCGAGAGGACGACTCATGACCAAGACCTGGCTGATCACCGGCGCCGCCCGCGGCCTCGGCCGCAATGTCACCGAGGCGGCCCTCGCGGCCGGCGACACTGTCGTCGCGACCGCGCGCGATCCCGGCCGCCTCGCCGATCTCGAGGCCCGATATCCCGATACGCTGCTCACCTTCGCGCTCGACGTCACCGACATGGCGGCTGCGACCGTGGCCGTCACCGCCACGCTCGACACCTTCGGTCGGCTCGACGTGCTCGTGAACAATGCCGGCTATGGCCATGCCGTTGCCTTCGAGCAGACCAGCGGGGCGAGCTTCCGCGCCCAGATCGAGACGAATTTCTACGGGGTCGTGAACCTCACCCGCGCCGCCTTGCCGGTGCTGCGGGCCCAGCGCTCAGGCCACATCATCAACATCTCATCGGTCGGCGGGCGCACGGCTACGCCCGGCCTCAGCGCCTACCAATCGGCGAAATGGGCGGTCGGCGGCTTCAGCGAGGTGATCGCCAGGGAGGTCGCGCCCTTCGGCGTCAAGATCGTCTGCGTCGAGCCCGGTGGCATGCGCACCTCGTGGGGCGAGATCGCCCGTGGCAATGCCCCGGCCGTGATGCCGGACTACCAGCCCAGCGTCGGCGCCGTGCTCGATCTGCTCAGGACTTACGTCGGCAACGAGATCGGCGATCCCGAACGGATCGCTGGGATCATCCTCGATCTCAGCCGGCGCGAGACCCTGCCGGCCCATCTCGTCCTCGGCAGCGACGCCCTCTTCGTCCTCGCCCAGGCGGATGCTCAGCGGCAAAGAGAGGCGGCGGAATGGGCGCAGGTCAGCCGTTCCTCGGATTTCGTCGGCACCGATCTCGTGGCGCTGCAGAAGCTGCTCGGCGAGGAGGCTCGGGCGTGAGCTAGACCCGGCAAGCCCTGCGGCGCACTGGCTCACCATAAAGATCACTGGTCATCCCGGACAAGCCGCACAGCGGCGCTGATCCGGGATCCATTCCGGAGCGCTCCCGACAAAGGCTCAGGCATGAATCCCGGCCCTACGCTTCGCTCCGGCCGGGATGACAAACGTTTCCAACAAGACTCCACGACAGGCCCCAAGAAAAAGCCCGCGCCCCATCCCCGGAGCGCGGGCCTTTTTGAATCCTACCTCAGCCGCCTAGCGCGTGAACTTCTTGTACTGGATGCGCTTCGGGATCGTTGAATCAATCCCTAAGCGCCGCTTCTTATCCTCTTCATAATCCTGGAAGTTGCCCTCGAACCACTCGACATGGCTGTCGCCCTCGAAGGCGAGGATGTGGGTCGCGATGCGGTCGAGGAACCAGCGATCGTGGCTGATGATCACGGCGCAGCCGGCATAATCCTCCAGCGCCTCTTCGAGCGCGCGCAGCGTGTCGACGTCGAGGTCGTTGGTCGGCTCGTCGAGCAGCAGGACGTTGGCGCCTGATTTCAGCATCTTGGCGAGGTGGACGCGGTTGCGCTCGCCACCCGAGAGCGAGCCGACCTTCTTCTGCTGGTCGCCGCCCTTGAAGTTGAAGGCGGAGCAATAAGCCCTTGAATTGATTTCTTTCTTGCCGAGATAGATGATGTCGTTGCCGCCCGAGATCTCCTCCCAGACATTCTTCTTGTCGTCGAGCGAGTCGCGGCTCTGGTCGACATAGCCGAGCTGGACGCTCTCGCCGATCCTGATCGTGCCGGCATCGGGCTTCTCGACCCCGGTGATCATCTTGAACAGCGTGGTCTTGCCGGCGCCGTTGGGGCCGATCACGCCGACGATGCCGCCGGGCGGCAGCTTGAAGGTCAGGCCGTCGATCAGGAGCTTGTCCTGGAAGCCCTTCGACAGGTCCTCGAAATCGACGACGTTGTTGCCGAGCCGCTCGGCGATCGGGATGATGATCTGGGCGGTGTCCGGCCCCTTGTTCGAGGCTTTCTGCACCAGCTCGTCATAGCGCTGGATGCGGGCCTTGCTCTTGGCCTGGCGCGCCTTCGGCGAAGCGGCCATCCACTCGGCCTCGCGCTCCAGCGTCTTCTGGCGCGAGACGTCCTCGCGGCCTTCCTGGGCGAGGCGCTTCTGCTTCTGCACCGACCAGGCCGAGTAGTTGCCCTCATAGGGGATGCCCTGGCCGCGATCGAGCTCGAGGATCCAGCTGGTGACGTTGTCGAGGAAGTAGCGATCGTGGGTGACGATCAGGATCGCCCCTGGATAGGTCCGCAGGTGCCCTTCGAGCCAGGCGGTGGTCTCGGCGTCCAGATGGTTGGTCGGCTCGTCGAGCAGCAGCAGTTCGGGCTGTTCCAGCAGCAGCTTGCACAGCGCGACGCGGCGGCGCTCGCCGCCTGAGAGCTTGCCGACCGCCCAGTCGTCCGGCGGGCAGCGCAGCGCGTCCATCGCCTGATCGACCTTGGAATCGAGATCCCACAGGCCCTTGGCCTCGATCTCGTCCTGGAGATTGGTCATCTCGTCCGCAGTCTCGTCCGAATAGTTCATGGCGAGCTCGTTGTAGCGGTCGAGGATCGCCTTCTGCGGGCCGACGCCGAGCATAACGTTCTCGCGGACAGTCAGGTTCTCGTCGAGCTTGGGCTCCTGGGGCAGGTAGCCGACGCGCGCGCCCTCGGCGACCCAGGCCTCGCCGGTCCACTCCTTGTCGAACCCGGCCATGATCTTGAGCAGGGTCGACTTACCGGCGCCGTTGACGCCGAGCACGCCGATCTTGGCGTCCGGATAGAAGCTGAGGTGGATGTCCTTCAGGACCTGCTTGCCGCCCGGATAGGTCTTCGACAGGCCGCGCATATGGTAGATGAACTGACGAGACATGGGGCGTGCGGGCTCCGCTTGCGACTGGCGTTCGGGCTTTGGGGAAATCTGGCCGCTAGATAGGCGACGACACCGCGGAAGGCAACGGTGGGCTGCAAAGGCACGCCTGCAACCCTGACTTGAAACCCGGCCTGCACCGCGCAAGACTGCCCCAACGTCAGCCGATCACCGGCGCCACGAAGGGCAGCCAGATGGCGAAGTCGAAACGTCCACTTCCCGCCACGCCCGACACCAGCCAGATCACCACGATCTCGGCCTCCGGCGAGATGCGCGAGGCGACGCCGGAGGAGGCGCGGGCCTTCACCGAGCGCACAAGCGCCGCAGCGGCCGAGCGCGAACGGCGCGACGGCACCGACCACGCGGCCGAACCTAACGATCCGCGGATGGAGGCGGCTTCCAAGCGGACAGCATCGAGAAAGGTGGGTCCGTCAGGCCGCGCGAGGCAACCCAAATCGACGAAAGCGAATCTCCGACCCGCATCGAACGCCACGACCATCCTCACCATCAGCGAGGCGCGCGCTCTGGCGCATTCCGATCGCGCCAAGGAGTTGATCGATCTCGCCGGCGCCATTGCCGTGTCGACCAAGCCCCACGGCACCCAGGTGAGTGCTCGAGACCTATTGTGGGCGATGCTTCTGTTGGGTCAGACATCGGACGAACACTCGAGTGCGACCGCGACGCGATGGCTGTACGACTGGATCGCCGGGCGAACGCAGAGATCTATTTCATTGGCGCTGTCGCCTTATATGAACATAAAGCCGGTCCCCGTGGACGGCTCACTGCAGCTGTCGTCCAATGCAGCGAGAATTCTTGAGCGAGCGTGTGCAATTGCCCTCGTCACGGTCAAGCGAGCGCAAGTCGATCTCCGGCATATCGTCGCCGCATTGACGCTCACCGATACAGCCGGCGCGAACGATAATGTTCTGGGCCTCGCGCGCCGAAGCTTGGGCGTTGACCTGACTGCGTTTCCGCCGGAGATGGTCGACATTATCGCCCGATCGAAGGAGCCCGATGAAAGCTTGACCGCCTGGCGAAGCCTCGTCGAACACCCTGTTCCATCGGAGGGTGCAGATACCGGAGTCCGTCCCCCACGCATCGCCACCATCTCCGGCTTTCATGCCGACCGCGCTTCCACCGCCGGCTCCGACCCGCTCGGCATCAACGCGGATGTCACCGCCTTCGCCCGCCTGATCTGCCTGGAAGAAGCGCGTCCACCGCTGTCGATCGGCATCTTCGGCGAATGGGGCTCGGGCAAGTCGAGCTTCATGGAGCGGCTCCAGCTCGAGATCGCCGACCTGACCCGCAAGGAACGCGAGGCGCGGGCCAAGGCCGGTCAAGCCACCTCGGCCGGCGACGCTCAGGCCGCTCCTCCCGAAGCAAAGCCGGCGACGGCACCGCGCTTCATCGAGAACGCCGTCCAGATCCGCTTCAACGCCTGGCACTATGCCGACGCCAATCTCTGGGCGAGCCTGACCGCCGAGTTCTTCGATCAGCTCCGGCGCGGCGGCTATGAGGGCCAGCGCTCCAAGGACTATCTCGCACTGATCGGCAAGGTCGCCGAGCGTGTCCGCAGCCTCGAAGCCTCCGCCCAGAAGGCGGAGGACAAGCTCGCCGACGCCGAGCGGGCCGCGCGGCACGCGGACGAGGCCCTCGCCTCGGCGCGCAGGAAGCTGGCGGCGAGCGACCTCGCGCTGGCGTCCGAGCATTTGTCGGAACAGTTCGAGGCAATCCGCACCGACAAGGGCAATCGCGCCAAACTGCAAGAGGTCGGCCGCCGGCTCTATCGCGATGATCTCGCCAAGGAGCTCGACGGCTTCACCGCGACGGTTACGGAAGCTGCGAGCTGGCCGGGCAAACTCGCGCTGGTCGCAAAGGTTATCATCGGCGGCGGCAAGGAGCGCTGGCTGGCCATCGCAGCGATCGTCCTCGTCGCCTTTGCTGGTATAGGTTGGCAGATCGTCGATGAAACCTCCGCGGCGGTCGCAGGTGGCCGCTTGATCGCCTGGGCCGGCGCCGCTTTTGCCGGATTCCAGGCACTGGCCGGCGCAATGAAGCTCGCCAAGCCGGTGCTCGACGGCGCCTGGGCCTATGCCAAAGCGGTCGAAAAAGCCCGCAAGGACTTGGCAAAGGAGGTCGAGGACAAGGAAGTCGCCGCCCGCGAGGCGGCGCGCGCCCTTACCGAAGCCCAGCAGAAGGCCAAGGACGCCAAGGCGCCCCTGGCGAAATACGGCGATGGCGCCGCGGCCGGCGCGCCGAGCACGATCCTGCGCTATTTCCTGTTCGAGGACGGCGATGTCCGCGACTATGACAAGCAGGTCGGGCTGGTCAGCCGCGCGCGCCGTTCCTTCGAGCAGCTCGACGCGATCTTCACCGCCAATCGCGACGGGCTCGCCGCCAGGGACAAGCAGGCGCGCGGCGAGCCGCTCACTCCGGCGGAGACAGAAGCCCGGACGCGCTACGAGGCGATGCAGCTCGACAAACAGGGGCTCGTCATCCCCGACCGCATCGTCCTCTACATCGACGATCTCGACCGCTGCACCCATCAGCAGGTCTATGACGTGTTGCAGGCGATCCACCTGCTGCTCACCTTCGAGCTTTTCGTCGTGGTGGTCGGCGTCGATGTCCGCTGGGTCGAGGAGGCGGTGGCGCGCCAGTTCACCGTTGCAGCCGAGGAATTGCCGGACAATGCGACGCCGGAACAGCGCGATGCGGCCCGGCACAAGGCCGAGACAGAGCGACGCAAGCGCGCCATCGATTACCTCGAAAAGATCTTCCAGCTGCCGTTCTGGCTGCGGCGGCTCTCGACCGAGGGCGACAAGGGCGGCAGCTATGGCGCCTACGTTCAGGAGCTGCTGCAGGCGAATCTCGACGTCCCGGAGAACGTCCCCTCGCCGCTTGCCGGAACGAGCGGCGGTCCGGTCCGCAAATCGTTTACGCCGGGTGCAAAGCCGGGATCGGAAACGTCTCCGGCCGACGGAATTGCGCTCGAAGGTCTCGCCGATACGGCATCCGCCGCCGAGGATCTCACCTCCGTCGAATTGGCGCTGGCGACCGTGCGGCTGACGAAGGAAGAGGTTGCCTTCCTCGCCAGCCCAGAGATCGGCGCCATCGCCTTCAAGAGCCCGCGCTCGGTCAAGCGCATGCTCAACGTCTACCGCATCGTCCGGGCCAGGATGAGCGAGACGGAGCTGGATGAGTTCCTGGGGCGGAATGGATCAGCGCCAACGTGGCCAATTGCAGCCTTTCTCGCTGCCGTAGAGACGGGGCAATCGGTCGAGGTTGCCGACCTCTTGTATGACGGCCTCAGAGCCGCACCGTCGCATGAGATTTTTACGGCGATCTCGCTAGAAGCGATTGTCGGCAAAGACAAGCAATCTGCCATGCTTCGGATCGCTCAAGCCGACCAGCTTACCGGCGGAGATCTTTCGAGCGGCATCGACGCGCTCAACACTCGGCGGGGGCATCCTGAAATGAATTCCCATTGGGTAAAGTGCGGCGAGGCCTTAGGGGTCGCCCGCATCGTCCGACGCTACTCCTTTAACCGCTATCACTGAGCTGCCCACGAATTCGCGAGCGGGCGCCGCGAGGGCTGGCCCCGCTTTTGCGAGCAGCTAAGCTCCTGCAGGCGCGGCGGAGGAGACGGCGATGGCGAGCTTCGATATCAAGGCGGGCTGGCGGGCTCTTCTGGCCATGCTCGCGCTCGCAGCTCCTGCCCTGCTCTCGCCTGTTCCCGCCCTCGCCCAAGCGAACGAGCCGGGCTGCCGGCCGGAGATGGCAAGCTACCGCCTGCCGATCCAGCGCGCCAACCTCGGCAAGGACGAGGTGAGGCTCACCTTCGTCGGCCACGCCACCTTCCTTATCGAGACGCCCGGCGGGGTGAAGGTCGCGACCGACTACAACGACTATGTCCGCCCGCCGGTGACGCCGGATATCGCCACGATGAACAAGGCGCATTCGACGCATTATTCGCGCGCGCCAGATCCCGCCATCAAGCAGGTGCTCCCGGGCTGGGACGCGTCGGGCCGGGGCGCCGCCCGTCACGACGTCACGATGGGGGACATGCGCGTGCGCAATGTCCCAACCAATATCCGCAGCTATGGCGGCGACACAGACTATGACGGCAACTCGATGTTCGTCTTCGAGATCGGCGAGCTCTGCATCGCCCATCTCGGCCATCTCCATCATCCGCTCGAACCCGGCCATTTGCGCGCGCTCGGCCGCGTCGACATCGTGCTCTTTCCGGTCGACGGCAGCTATACGCTCGACCAGGAAGGCATGCTGGAGGTGCTGAAATCCCTCCAGGCCAGGGTGATGATCCCCATGCACTTCTTCGGCGGCGGCACCCTCAACCGCTTCCTCGGCCGCTCGCAGGACCTCTGGCCGGTCGTGCGGCGCGAGCGGCCGGAGATCGTATTGTCGAAGGCGACGCTCCCGGCCAAGCCGACGATCATCGTCCTGCCGGGGCATTGAACGCGTCGGCGCTCAGGTGTTCACCCCGCCATCGATCGCGATTCCCGCGCCGGTGATGAAGCGCCCCTCCTCGCTCGCGAGATAGGCGATCAGGCCGGCGATATCCTCGGCCTTGCCATAGCGTGGGATCGCCATCTTGGCGCGCTGCTGCTCGGCATGGTCGCCATCGGCCGGGTTCATGTCGGTGTCGGTCGAGCCCGGATGGACGATGTTGACGGTGATGCCGCGCGAGCCGAGATCGCGGGCGAGGCCCTTGGTGAAGCCGATCAGCGCCGCCTTGCTCATCGCATAGAGCGCGATGCCTGGATCCGTCACGCGCTCGGCCAGACAGGAGCCGGTGGTGATGATCCGCCCGCCCTCTGGCAGATGCCTGGCGGCCGCCTGCGAAGCGAGGATCACCGCCCGGACGTTGACCGCGATCACTTTGTCGATCTCGTCGAGGCTCCAGCTCCCGACCTCGCCATCGTGCCAGATGCCGGCGTTGTTCACGAGGATGTCGAGCCCGCCGAGCTCGGCCGCTGCCTCGTCGACCGCCGCTGTCAGCGCTGCCGCATCGGCGCTGTCGGCTTGCAGCACCACGACCTTGCGGCCGAGCGCCCGGATCTGGCCCGCGACCGCCTCGGCCTTGTCGCGGGCGCGCTCATAGGTCAGCGCCACATCCGCTCCGTCCTGCGCCAGCCGAAGCGCCGTCGCCGCGCCGATGCCGCGGCTGCCGCCGGTTACGAGGGCCTTCTTGCCTGCCAGTTTCACGATGAGTCACCATATATGTAGTGATTGATACATATATCGATGACTCGCTTGCCTCGGAGCGTCAAGCGATTTATTTATCGCTCACTACAGAAAGGTGACGACCATGGCCGAAAGAGGCCGCCCGCGCGCCTTCGACCGGGCAGAAGCTCTGCAGAAGGCCATGCTGCTGTTCTGGGAGAAGGGTTTCCAGGGCGCCGCGATGAGCGAGCTCACCGCGGCGATGGGCATCAACGCCCCAAGTCTCTACGCCTGCTTCGGCAGCAAGGAGGGCCTCTATCGCGAGGCGATGGCGCTCTACGAGTCAGGCGATGGCGCCGAGCTCGCTGCCGCGATCGCCGCCGCGCCCACGGTGCGCGATGCGATCGAGATCTATCTGATGCGCTCGGCCGCCCTGTTCAGCCGCCCGGGCAAGCCGGCGGGCTGCATGATCGTGCTCTCCGTCGTCCATGCCGCCGGCACGAGCGAAGAAGCTGGCCGCGCTTTGCGCGACGCCCGCACCGAGATGCAGGGCGTGCTGGAAGCGCGCCTGCGTGGCGCGCTCGCCAGCGGCGAACTCTCGGCGGGCGATCCGGCCGCCATCGCCGCCTTCTACTGCACGGTGCAGCAGGGCATGTCGATCCGCGCTCGCGACGGCGCCAGCCGCGCAGAGCTCGAGGCGGTGGCGCAGGGCGCCATGGCGGCGTGGGATGGCTTGACCAGTTCGCGGCCCTGAGCGCCGCTCAGGCCGCATCCGGCATGACTCCGACCTGCATCGCCCGCCAGCGCCCGGGAGATTGGCCATAGGCCTTGCGGAAATGCCGGGTCATATGGCTCTGGTCGGAAAAGCCGCTTGCGGCTGCCGCCTCGGCCAAGGCCTCGCCCTGCCGGATCAGCAGTCTTGCCCGCTCCAGCCGGCGCATCACCAGATAATGGTGCGGGCTGGTTCCGTAGCGGCGGCGGAACTGCCGCGCCAGCGCATAGCGATCGAGCCCGGTGACCGCCTCCAGCATGGTTGAATCGATCGTCTCGTCGCGGCTCTCGCTCAGGAAATCGCGGGCACGTTCGCAGGCCTGCATCGCCGGCGTATCCGCCGCGGTGAGCGAACAGGACGGGTCGAGCTTTAACAACGCCTCGGCCAGTGCCCCGACCGCCGCATCGCGCTCCAGCGGCTCCAGCCCATGCTCGACATCGCCGAGCAGGCCGACCAGCGCCCGCATCAGGCTGCCGTCGCGGCAGACGGCATTGCCGATGAACGGCATCGCGCTGGCGCGCCCGGCGAGCGCCGCCATGATCAGCCCGGGCTCGACATAAGCCATGCGGTAGCGAAAGCCGCTCGCGATCCCGGCCCGGCCGTTATGCAGCTCGTCCGGGTGCAGCACGATCAGGTCGCCCGGCGTCGAATCCCGCTGCGCGCCGCGATAGTCGAAGCTCTGCACCCCGCTGACCGTATAGCCGATCGCATAGGTGTCGTGCCGGTGCGTGTCATAGGCATGGCCAGTGAAGAAGGCCTCGATCCGTTCGATTCCTTCGCCGTCCGGCGCGGTGCGGATCCAGTCGCCCGGCGAGGCGAGCGCGCACGAACGTTCAAGACCGGCCCGCTCGCCACGCTCTATCGCTGTCGTCATGCGCTTCGACACCAAGATTGCCATCATCGTCCATGACGAGCTCGCCGCCTGGCAGAAGCTCAATGTCACCGCCTTCCTCGCCGGCGGGCTGGTCGCCGCCGCGCCGGAGCTCGGCGGCCAAGCTTACCGCGACGGCTCCGGCAAGGTCTACGGCCCGCTGGTGCGCCAGCCGATCCTGATCTTCGCCGCGAGCTCGGCCGACCTCACCCGCGTGCTGCAGCGGGCCGGCGAAGCGGGCCTGACGCCTTCGCTCTATACGCGGGAGCTGTTCGCGACCGGCCATGACGAAGCCAATCGCGCCGCGGTCGAGGCAGTGGCGACCGATGCGCTCGACCTCGTCGGCCTCGCGCTGCATGGCGAGCGCAAGGCCGTCGACAAGGCGATCAAGGGGTTGAAGCTGCACCTGTAGAACCCAACACCGTCATTGCGAGCGCAGCGAAGCAATCCAAGGGCGGCAGAGCGCTACGTCCCCTGAATTGCTTCGTCGCTACGCTCCTCGCAATGACGGGAGGCACGCCGCTTCACCCCGTCCGCGCCACCCTTCCCTCCAGCGGATAAGCCGGATCGCTGTAGCCCGGCGTGGAGGGATGACCGGCTGGCACGAGGCTGTCGACCAGCGCCTCGTCCTCGGCGGTAAAATCGGCCGAGAGCGCCGAGAGATAGCCCTGCCATTGCTCCATGGTGCGCGGGCCGGCCACGGCCGCGGTCAAGAGCTTGTTGTTCAGCACCCAGCGGACTGCGAACTGCACCGGCGTCAGGCCGCGCGCCGCGGCATGGTCGCGGATGGTGCGGGCGATGACGAGCGATTCCTCCCGCCATTCGGTCTGCATGATGCGCTTGTCGGCGCGGCCGGCGCGGGTGCCTTCCGGCGGAGCCTGGCCGGGCTCGTATTTCGCCGTCAGCACGCCCCGCGCCAGCGGCGAATAGCTGGCGACGCCGAGCCCGTAATAGCCGCAGGCCGGCAGGTGCTCGACCTCGGGCATGCGGTTCATCGCGTTGTAATAGGGCTGGCTGACCACCGGCCGGTCGATGCCGAGCTCGTCGCAGAGCCGGCAGATCTCGGCGACGCGCCAGCCGCGATAATTCGAGACACCGAAATAGCGGATCTTGCCGGCCCGCACGAGGTCGCCGATTGCCCGGATCGTCTCGGCGAGCGGCGTTCCATGGTCTTCCTTGTGCAGATAGTAGATGTCGATGAAATCGGTGCCGAGCCGCTTCAGGCTGGCGTCGCAGGCTTCGAGCAGCCATTTGCGCGAGAGCCCGCGCTGGTTCGGGCCCTCGCCCATCGCATTCGCCGCCTTGGTCGCCAGCACCCAGTCCTGGCGGTTGCCGGCGATGGCGCGGCCGGTGATCTCCTCCGAGCGCCCCTCGGCGTAGACATCGGCGGTATCGATGAAGTTGATGCCGGCGGCGGCGGCATTGTCGATGATCGCCCGCGCATCGGCTTCGTCCGTCTGCGCCCCGAACATCATCGTGCCCAGGCAGAGCGGCGAGACCTTGAGGCCGGAGCGGCCGAGCGCGCGATAATCCATGACGATCTCTCCAGAACGGGTGGGCAACCTGCCGCAGAGCTGGCGCCCGCACCAGCGCAGCTGACGCAACGCTGCCCGGCGCAAGAGAATCCTTAACATTTCGTGCCAGGCTGCCCGAATGGCAGCCATTCCGCCCGATCCAGCGCAACTCGCCACGCTCATCAAGAGCCAGAATCTCGCGACCCTGCTCGCGACGATGAGCGGCAATGGCGGCCTCGCCGCCGGCAAGACGGTCGAGGCCAAGCTCGTCGCGCACGACGACGGCGGCAACGCCACCGCCCTGGTCAACGGCGTCAAGGTCGCACTCGTGCTCGCCGGCCCCGAGGCCAGGCAGGCGGCGCTGCAGCCGGGCGCCGCCCTGATGCTCAAGCTCGCCGCCCCCGCCGAGCCGGGAGCGCCATTGCAGGCGACGCTGGTCGGTATCCGCCCGGCGCCGGCCAACAGCCCGAACGCTCCGACGCCGACTGATCAGCAGGGGGCCGGCACCGCGCCACCAACTCCGCAGCAGACCCAGGCGCCCACTTCGGCGAGCGCCGCGCCTGCGACCGCGCAGACATCGACCGCCGCCATCCCCTTGCAGACCGGTCGTACGCCACCCACCACAACAACCGCCGCAATCGCTTCTCAGACCGCTGCCTCGCCGCGCGCGATCGCCGGCCCCCTGCTCGGCGCGGCACTCGGGCGGCAGGACAGCCTCGCCCCGCTCTTCGCCAATCTCGGCAGCCTGGCGCAAGGTTCGGTCGCGCTGACCTTGCCGAAGCCATTGATGACGCTGGTCGACCAGATCCTCGCCCAGCGCCTGCCGGCGGCCGAAGCCCGCCCCGTCACGGCGGAAGCGCTGAAGGCAGCCGTCGTCCGCTCGGGCGTCTTCTTCGAAGCGCGGCAGGCCGCAGGAGAGGCGCCAACGCCTCAGAGCGATCTCAAGGCGGCGTTGCAGAGCCTGCGCGACCTGCTCAAGCCAGCCGTCGAAGGCGCACCAGCAGCGAAACTGTTACTGCCCGGCGAAACCGCCAACGAAGCGGCGCCCCAGCCCGGGCGCCCAGCCACCCGGAATACACAAGAGCAGGACGCCGCCGCTGCGACACCATCCAAGGCTCGCCCCGCCCCGCCTCGCGACGGCCTGCTGACGCCGCAGCCGGCTCAAGAGCCGAGCCTGACCAGCGCAGCCCGGCCCGCGACCATCGCCCAGACCCTGTTCGGCCAGGCCGAAGCGGCGCTCGACCGTATCGCGCTCGCCCAATACGCCTCGCTGCCGCAGGAGGCCACGCGGCTCGACCAGCCACCGCCGGCGCGCTGGCTGACCGAGATCCCGCTCGCTTTGCCCAATGGCACCGCCGTGTTGCCCCTGGAGATCGAGCGCGACCCGCCGCAATCCGGCTCGGCGACGCCCGACGCACCGCTCTGGCGCGTGCGCTTCGCAATCGATGTCGAACCTCTCGGCGCACTGCAGGGCGTGGTCACACTGCAGGGCCGCGCCATCGGCGTCTCCTTCTGGGCCGAGCGCGAGGATACCAGCCGCCTGCTGCGCCAGGCGACGCCCGATCTCGAAACCTCGTTGCTCAGGTCGCGCTTCGACAGCGCCGAGTTCGAGGTCTTCACCGGCCACCCGCAGCAGGCAAAAGCAGCGGCCGGCCAGTTCCTGGACCGCCGCTCATGAGCCCGTCGCAGCCGCTGCCGCTCGCCGTCGCGCTCGAATATGACGGCCAGGGCGCGCCGCGCGTCACCGCCAAGGGCCATGGCGTCGTCGCCGAAAAGATCATCGAGACCGCCCGCGAGCACGACATCGCCATCGAGCAGAATGCCGCTTTGGCGCAGGCGCTCTCGACCGTCGAGCTCGAAGACAGCATCCCCGAGGAGCTCTATCTCGCCACCGCGCAGGTGATCGCCTTCGTCCTCGGCCTGCGCCGCCGCGGTGGCCCATCGCGTCCATGACCGCTCCGATCGCGGTCCGCCGCCTGCCGGCCGGGATCTATGGCGCCGGTTACGCCGAAGCATTCGCCGATCTCTGCCGGCGCGCCGAGGCGCCCAATCTGCATATGGCTCCGGCAGCCGTCGCCGCGGCGCTGAGCTTCGGGATCAGTGCCAATGATGTCGTCGTCCTCGCAGCCCAGGAAGAAGGCGATGATCGCCTGCTCGGGCTCTGGGCGCTGCGCCGGACGCGGAACCTCAACAGCGGTTTCGCGCCGGTCCTCGCAGCGCCGCTGGTGTCGCTCTACGAAGTGTCTTCCGCCCCGGTGCTCGATCGCGAGCATGCGCGTGACGCCGCCGCGGCCCTGATCCTGGCCATCGTCGAGGCGCCGGACCTGCCGAAGGTCCTGAAGCTGCCTCTATTACCCATGGCGGGCAGCGTCTTCACCGCATTCGAAGCGGCGCTGGTTGCGACGAGCAGCAGCATCGCGACCTTCGAGCGCTGGCAGCGGCCCATGCTGATTCCCGAGGCCGGCGACGACGCGGAGCGCTATCTGCGCCGCGCCCTCGGCCAGGGCTACAAGAAGCGGATGCAGCAACATCGCCAGCTGGAGAAGGCCGGCACGCTCAGCTATCAACGCCATCGTGGCGCCGACGCCATCGCCGCGCTGGAAGATTTTCTCGCGCTCGAGGCGGCCGGCTGGAAAGGCCGTGGCGGCACCGCCCTCGCCAGTCTCGCTGATGACGGTGCCTATATCCGTAAGATCGTCGGGAACTTCGCCGCCACAGACGCCATCCGCGTCGACCTGCTCCGTCTGGACGGCCGGCCCATCGCCGGCGGCCTGCTGCTCGACTTCCCCGGCCAGTCGCATTTCCTCAAGATCGCCTATGACGAGGGCCACGCCCGCCTCTCCCCCGGGCGGGCACTCGCCATCGAAATGCTCCGTGCCGATTTCGCCGCCGGCCGCCCCTTCCGCCTCGACAGCGGCGCCGGCGACAAGGTCGATCCGTCGGCCTATCCCTGGGGTGAGCGGCAGGAGATGGCAAATGCGATCGTCGCGCTCGCCGACAGCTCCACTGCTCTGCCCCGGCTCGCCGCAGCGGCACGCATGCGGCTGAGAGGCTGGCGCGACCGCAGCCCGCGTTGACCGGGGCCGCAAGCTGCTCGATAGACGGTGGACGAAACGCCGCGTCTGGCGCGAGGAGGATCATGCGCGTTCTGGTGACGGGGGCTGCCGGCTTCATCGGCAACGAGACAGCCCGGGTTCTGCTCGAACGCGGCGACGAAGTCGTCGGCACCGACAATCTCAATGACTATTACGATCCTGCCCTGAAACAGGCGAGGCTCGCCCGCCTAGACGGCCACAACCGCTTCAGCTTCGAAAAGCTCGATCTCGCCGATCGCGACGGCATGGCCAGGCTCTTTGCCGACGGGCGTTTCGAGCGCGTCGTCCATCTCGGTGCCCAGGCCGGCGTGCGCTTCTCGATCGAAAACCCGCAGGCCTATCTCGATTCCAACCTGACCGGCTTCGGCCATGTCCTCGAGGGCTGCCGCCGCAACGGCGTCGAGCACCTGGTCTACGCCTCGTCCAGCTCGGTCTACGGCGCCAACACCCGTACGCCCTTCCGCGTCGAGGACAATGTCGACCACCCGGTCAGCCTCTATGCCGCGACCAAGAAGGCGAACGAGGGCATGGCCCATTCGTACAGTCATCTCTATGGGCTGCCGACCACGGGCCTGCGCTTCTTTACCGTCTACGGCCCGTGGGGCCGGCCCGACATGGCGCCGATGATCTTCACCCGGAAGATCCTGGCCGGCGAGCCGATCGAGGTCTTCAACGAGGGCAGGCACGAGCGCGATTTCACCTATGTCGACGACATTGTGGAGGGCGTTGTCCGCGTGCTCGACCAGGTCGCCCAGCCCGACCCGGCCTGGTCGAGCGACGAGCCCGGTCCGGCCACCTCCTCGGCACCCTGGCGGCTCTACAATATCGGCAACTCCGATCCGGTGCCGCTGATGGAGTTCATCGCCACGATCGAACAGGCGCTCGGCAGGAAGGCGGTGATGGAGATGAAGCCGCGCCAGCCCGGCGACGTGCTGCGCACCGCCGCCGACGTCTCGGCGCTGGAGGCGGCGGTCGGCTTCCGTCCGCACACGCCGCTCGCCGAGGGCATCGGGCGCATGGTGCACTGGTATCGCGATTTCTACCGGGTTTGAGGAGAGCCATGGCTACTGCGAAGATCGGCATCGTCACCGTCTCCGACCGCGCTTCGGCCGGCGTCTATGCCGACGAGGGCGGCCCGGCCATCCTCGACTATTTCAGCAAGGCATTGGCCAGCCCCTGGCAGGCGGTGACGCGTGTCATCCCCGACGAGCGCGCCGGCATCGCGCAGACGCTGATCGAGCTCGCCGACAAGGAGGGCTGCTGCCTGATCGTCACGACGGGCGGCACCGGCCCGGCCCCGCGCGACGTCACGCCGGAGGCGACAGAGGACGTGATCGACAAGCTGATGCCGGGCTTCGGCGAATTGATGCGCCAGGTCAGCCTCGCCAAGGTGCCGACTGCGATCCTCTCGCGCCAGCTCGCCGGCATTCGCGGCAAGTCGCTGATCGTCAACCTGCCCGGCCGCCCGCGCGCCATCGGCGAATGCCTGGACGCGGTGATGCCGGCGATCCCCTATTGCATCGACCTGATCGAGGGCCCCTATCTCGAAACCGATCCGGCGGTGATCGTCGCGTTCCGGCCCGGGCAGAAGCCGAAAGGGTGAACGATACCTCGACCGATACCACCCGCCTCTCCCTATGAGCGTTTATCGGATGGTAGCTTCGCTGCTGTAGGACTAGACGGACCAGTTCCCGCCGGAAGTTCGATATGACTGCAAAGATCGTTCCCCTTGTCATGGCCGGCGGCTCCGGCACTCGGCTGTGGCCGCTGTCGCGCGACACCATGCCGAAGCAGTTCATCGCGCTGCTGGATGACGGCCTTTCGACCTTCCAGGCGACGCTGCAGCGCCTCGTCGATCCGGCCTTCGGCGCGCCGATCGTCATCACCAACAATGATTTCCGCTTCATCGTCGCCGAGCAGATGCTGGCGCTCGGCATCAAGGGCGAGATCGTGCTGGAGCCCGAGCGGCGCGATTCCGCCGCCGCCATCGCGGTCGGCACCGTCATGGCCGGCAAACGCGACCCCGAGGCGGTCTGCGTCGCGCTCGCCTCCGACCATGTCGTGAGCGATGCCGAGGCCTTCCGCGAGGATTGCAAGCGCGCCGCACGCCTGGCCGCAACCGGCCTGATCATGACGCTCGGCATCAAGCCGACGCATCCCTCGACGGCCTATGGCTATCTCGCCCCCGGCGAGGCCCTGCCCGAGCCCGGTGCCAATCGCCTCTCCCGCTTCGTCGAGAAGCCGCAGCGCGACATCGCCGAAAAATACGTCGCCGAAGGCTATCTCTGGAACAGCGGCAACTTCCTGTTCTCGGCCAAGACCATGCGCGATGAGCTCTCGCGCCACGCCCCAGCCGTGCTTTCGGCGGCCGAGGCGGCGGTCAACAAGGCGAGCCGCGACCTCGACTTCCTGCGGCTTGATCCCGAGAGCTTCGGCAAAGCCGTCAAGATTTCGATCGACTATGCCGTGATGGAGCGCACTGCCCATGCCGGGATGCTAGCCGCCTCCTTCGACTGGTCGGATGTCGGCTCCTGGGATTCGATTCATGCCATCAAGCCGCAGGATGGCGACGGCAACGTGCTGGAGGGGCCGGCGGTCGCACTCGACACCCGCCGCTCGCTGATCCGCAGCGAAGACGTGCTGACCACCGTGGTCGGGCTCGACGACGTCGTCGTGGTCTCGACCCGCGATGCCGTGCTGGTCGCCTCGATGGCGGCGGCCGGCAAGGTCAAGACGCTGGTCGAGCAGATGAAGGCGGATGGGCGCCCCGAAGCGAGCGAGCATCTGCGCATCTACCGGCCCTGGGGCTGGTATCAGCGCATCGACATCGGCGCCCGCTTCCAGGTCAAGCACATCCACGTCAAGGAGGGCGGCCAGCTCAGCCTGCAGAAGCATTTCCACCGCGCCGAACACTGGATCGTAGTCCGCGGCACCGCCGAGGTGACGCTCGACGACACCGTCCGCTTCGTCCACGAGAACGAGTCGGTCTACCTGCCGATCGGCTGCACGCACCGGCTGAAGAATCCGGGCAAGATCGGGCTTGAGCTGATCGAGGTCCAGGTCGGCAGCTATACCGGCGAAGATGACATCGTCCGCATCGAGGACATCTACGCGCGCAGTTGAGGCGCCGCCTTTCCTTCTCCTCTTGCGGGAGAAGAAGCGCTGGATGAGGGGTCGCGTAGCCGTTCGGCGTCATGGTCGGGCTTGTCCCGACCATCCACGTCTTCCCTTCTCTGATCCAATGCAGTGTTCAAGACGTGGATGCTCGCCACAAGGGCGAGCATGACGGAGACGTCGCGAGCTCCCTCTCTTGCAGGTTCGAGAGGGAATGGCGCGGAGCCGTCCCCTGCCCCTCAGTCCTTCGCCAACTCCTGCCCGATCGCGCGGATCAGCTCCGGCGAGAGCGGGTCCATCCGCGAGCTGAAACTGCCGGCGAGGCTGCCGTCGCGGCCGATCAGGTATTTGTGGAAGTTCCAGCTCGGCAGTTCGCCGGGGCGCTGATTGGCGGCCCAGCGATAGAACGGATGTGCATCCGGGCCGCGCACCACGTTCTTCTGGGTGATCGGATAGTTCGCGCCATGGCTCTGGCGGACCGCTTCGGCGATCGCCGCGCCGTCGAGCGGCTCCTGCCCGCCGAAATCATTGCTCGGCACCGCGATCAGGACGAGGCCGCGCTCGCGATAGCGTTCCCAGAGCTGCTCCAGCCCGGCGAATTGCCCGGCCAGCCCACACTGCGTCGCCGTGTTGACGATCAGGACCGGCTTGCCGCGATAGGCCGAGAGCGGGATGCGCCCGCCTTCCGCCCGGTCGAAGCTGAAGGCGTAGGCGTTGCCGTCTCCCTGCGCGGCAGGCGCAGGCGCGGCCGGCACGAGCGCAAGCAAGGCGAGAATCTGGCGGCGATCGAAACGCATGGGCAAGCTCCGCGATGTTGCGAGGCTACGGCTGGCGGAGCCTACTCGCAAAGTAAGATATCCGCGAGCGAAAACGAAAAACGCCCCGGCGGGAGGCCGGGGCGTCGACAATTGACTCAGGCTGCCGGCCGCTCAGCAGGCCAGCACCTTCTTCACGCGCACCTCGAGATCGCGCAGCTCATACGGCTTCACGACATAATGGTCGGCGCCGTTGCTGGTCGCCTCGTCCATCTTGTCGACCGAGCGCTCCGACGTCGCCATGATGATCTTGATCTGGTTGAGCTCCGGCACCGAGCGGATGGCGCGCAGCAGGTCGATTCCGCTCATCCCGTCCATGTTCCAGTCGAGCAGCAGCAGATCATAGCGCTTGGTCTGCATCTTCATCAGGGCCTCGCGGGCGTTCTCCGCCTCGTCGATATCCTGGAACTCGATCTGCTTGAGGAAATAGGTGGCAAGGCCACGCATGCTCTTCTGGTCGTCGACCACGAGGATGCGGTAGTCGCTTCTCGCCTTTGACATGGCACTCTCCTTGGCATCGGACCGAAAAATGGATTCCATTCTTCGGACGAATCCGATGCGATAACGATGTGATAGATCGTCGTGACCGCGTCCGTTCGGACGCGCGACGATCTATGCGGTACGCTGCTGCGGGCGCTCGCCCAGCAGTCCCGCGATGGCGCCTCCGATCTGGTCGAGCGGTACGACCCGTTCGGCGGCGCCCAACTCGAACGCGGCTTTCGGCATCCCGTTTACCACACAGGTCTCGCCACTTTGGATTAACGTCGCCGCGCCGGCTTTGCGCATGGCTAACAAACCGTCAGCGCCGTCGCGGCCCATGCCGGTGAGCAGCGCGCCGATCGCATGGCTGCCGAGCGCGCGGGCGACCGAATGGAACATCACGTCGACCGAGGGGCAATGACCGCTCACCAGCGGCGCTTCCTTGAGATGGCAGATCAGCTCGCCCCGGCGCTCCTCGATCTCCAGATGCTTTGTGCCGCCCGGCGCGACGACCCCCATGCCCGGCCGCAGGCGATCGCCATCTGCCGCCTCGCGCACGTCGAGCCCGGTCGCAGCCGAAAGCCGCGCCGCGAACTTGGCCGTGTAGCCCGCCGGCATATGCTGGACCACGACGATCGGCAGGCGCAGATGCGCCGCGTCGCGCATCACAGTCTGCACCGCCGGCACGCCGCCGGTCGAGGCGCCGATCGCGATCAGCGAGACCTTGCCATGGTTGGCGGGCACATGCACGGCCGCTGGTCGTGCCGGCGCGCTCTGCGGCCGCTGCTGCGTGACCATCTCCTTGGCAGCAGCCATCAGGCGCCGGCTGGCCGAGGCGCGCTGCAGCGCCGCGGCGACATGCTTCATGAAGCCTTCGAGCGTATGCGTCGCCCCGTCCGGCTTCTCGATGAAGTCGATCGCACCGAGCTCCAGCGCCTGGATGGTGTTGTCGGCGCCCGGCCCGCCGAAGGCCGAGACGATCAGCACCGGCAGCGGGTCCTGCTTCAGCACACGGGCCAGCAGCTTGAGGCCGTGCCGGCCGGGCAGTTCGAGATCGAGCGTCAGGATGTCGGGCCGCAGATCCTGGATCGCGTCCCAGCCCTCCTCGGCGCTGCCGGCGACGCCGATCACCTGGAAGCCGGGCGTCGAGTTGATGATCTGCGTCATCAACTTCTGCATCAGCACGGAATCGTCGACCACGAGGACTTTGACCGGGCCGCCTGAGGTGAGCACGCTCATCACCAGATCTCCACTTCACCAGCCACCGGCTGGGTCTTGAGGCGGTTGAGATAAGCCATTTCCTGTTCGCGCTCGGGATCGCGCGCGGCCTGCTGGACGTGCTGGACCCAGGCGCGCCCGGTGGCGGGCTGGTAGTGGATGCGGCGCGAACGGGTGCCGCCGACATCCCTGGATACCACCGGAATGCCTTCGCGGGCGAGGAACTCGTTGACGAAGATGATGTTGCCCTCGCCGATCGCCAGCATGGTCGCGCCGGAGAGCACGCGCGCACCGCCGAAGACCTTGGCCTCGAGCTGGCCGCGCCTGGCGCCGCGCTTGAGCAGCCCGTTGATCAGCACTTCCATGGCCGTGTCGCCATAGCGCTCGCCGGCGCTGGCGTCGGTGCCGCCATTGTTCTTCGGCAGCAGGAAATGGTTGAGCCCGCCGACGCCGATCTGCGCGTCGCGCATACAGACCGAGACGCAGGAGCCGAGCACGGTGGCGACGATCTCGTCCTGGGCCGAGGTGATCTCGTGCTCGCCCGGCGCGACCGTGATGATGGTCGCTTCGAAGCGCGGGTCGAAATAGCGCCGTGAGGATCGGGCAAGGCTCATTGGACGAGTCTCATGGCGTGCGCTCGTAGATGGTGCGGCCGATCAGCCTGAGCTGGGGATGCGGCTGCGGCAGGGATTCGGAATGGCCGAGATAGAGGAAGCCGCCCGGCTGCAGCAGGGCGACATAGCGGTCGAGGATCGCGGCCTTGGTCGGCGTATCGAAGTAGATGAAGACATTGCGGCAGAAGATCACGTCGAACGGCCCCTTCATCGGCCAGCGCTCGATCAGGTTGAGCCGCTTGAAGGCGATCAGCCGCTTCAGGTCCTCGGCGATGCGGGCTTCGCCGCGGGAATTCTGGCCTTCCAGCCTGAGCAGCGGGCGCAGGTCCGCCGGCAGCCGGTCGAACTGCTCGGCGGGGTATTGACCTGCCGCGGCCCGGTCGAGGATGTCGGTGTCGATGTCGGTCGCCAGGATCTTGAAGTCGAGATCGCTGCGATGGCCGATCACGTCGCGCGAGATCGCGGCGGCGCTGTAGGGCTCCTCGCCCGAGGAGCAGGCCGCCGACCAGATCCGGATGCGCCCGCGCCGCCCTGCCCGCTCCTGGATCAGGCGCGGCAGCACGTCCTTGCGCAGATGGTCGAAATGGTGGCGCTCGCGAAAGAAGGCGGTGTGGTTGGTGGTGACCGCGTTGATCAGCTCGGGGATCTCGTCGCTCGCCGCCGCCGTGCGCAGATAGGCGCAGTACTCCGCGATCGAGTTGAGGCCGAGCACCTTGACGCGCCGCGCCAGCCGGCCGCGCGCCATCGCCTCCTTGTGCTCGCGGATGACGATGCCGGCGTGCTCGTAGACCAGCTTGGCCACGAGGGCCATGTCGTCGCGGCTGAGCGCGGTATCCGACTGGACGGATTGCGGGGCAAGCATGCTCTGACCTTGGTGACGCGACTTAGGATTCGACCCACTCGTCCATCCGGCCGCCACCGGCGACGCGGCGGCGCGGAGTGGCAGGGCGGGCTTCGGTGGAATGATAATGGTCCTTGCGGGTCGGCCCACGGCGCAGCTCGCTCGGGGCCGGGGCCGGCAGCGATCGGGCATGAGCCATCGGCCGCTCGAAGCGGAAGACGTCGGCGAGCTCGCGCAGCGCCTGTGTCTGCTCGGCGAGGCTCGCCGCCGCGCCGGCGCTCTGCTCGGCCAGCGCAGCGTTCTGCTGGGTCGCCTCGTCCATCGCCGCGACGGAGCGGCTCATCGCGGCGATGTCGCCGGCCTGGCCGGCGCTCGCCTGCGAGATCTCCGACACCGTCGCCGAAACCTGCTCGACCGCCGTGACGATCTTGCCGAGCGTCTCGCCGGTCCGGCGCACCAGGCGCACGCCTTCGGCGACCTGCGCATTGGAGTTGGCGATCACGCCCTTGATGTCCTTGGCAGCCGTGGCCGAGCGCTGCGCCAAAGTACGCACTTCGGATGCGACGACCGCGAAGCCCTTCCCGGCCTCACCGGCGCGGGCAGCCTCGACGGCGGCGTTCAGCGCCAGAAGGTTGGTCTGGAAGGCGATGCCGTCGATCACGGTGACGATCTCGGCAATCCGCGCCGAGGATTGCTCCATCTGCCCGATCGCCGCGATCGTCTCGGCGACGACCTGCTGGCCGCTGCCGGCCACCGCCATCGCCTCGCCGGCGAGCTCGGTCGCGGCGCGCGAGCGCCCGGCGCTCTGCGTGATCGAGGCCGCGAGCTGGCCGGTGGTCTCGGCCGTCTCTTCCAGCCCGGCTGCCGACTGTTCGGTCCGCCCGGCCAGATCGACCGCCCCCGCCTTGATCTCGACCGCTGTCGCCGCGACATGGGCCGCCGCCAGCTGGATACCGGAGACGGTCTGCGTCAGCCGCGCCAAGGTCTGGTTGAGCCCGGCTTTCAGTTCGCCGAGCCGCCCGTCATAGGCGCCGTCGATGCGGCCCGTCAGGTCCCCTTCGCTGAGGCCGGCCAGCACGGCGGCGAACTCGTCGGTAGCGGCCTCGACGATCGCGTTGATCTCGTTGACGCCCGTGGCGATGCGCTGCAGCGCCTCGGGCTTGCCGGCGAGCGGAACGCGCCGGGAGAAATCGCCCTCCGCCGCGGCGGCGACGACGGCCGCGACCTCGTCGGCGGCCCGCAACTCCTCGGTCAGCTCGCGCCACTCGATCGTCGAGCCCAGCCTCTGGCCATCGGGCTGCGTCGTGACGGTCAGCGTCAGCCCAACCATGCGCCGGCCCAGCGCGACGCGCATCGCGCGCGCTTCGGGAACGCCTTGGGGGCCGGCGAACAGCTCCAGCACCTTGCCGAGCATGTCCTTGGCCGAAACGCCCGGGAAGGCGGCGCGGAAATCCTCCTGCGCCTCGCTGAAGAACTTGAGCAGCGACTTGTTGACGTAGACGATCCGCCCGTTCGCATCGCAGACCATGATCGCGGTGCGGCAGCCGTCGAGCGCCGCCCGGATCCGCCCGGCCTCGACCGAGCTTTCCTGGACCTGGCGCAGAGCCCGCGAGAGCTGGCCGATCTCGTCGCGGCGGGCGAGCTCCGGCGCGGCGCCTGGCATGCCTTCCGACAGCTTCTCCATGCCTTCGCGCATCGCCATCATCGGCCGCGCCAGCGAACGGGCAGCGAGCCAGCCGAGACCGGCGGCAAGGGCGACACCGGCGACGCCGAACGGCAAGGCCGTGCTTGCGAAACCAGACAGGGCCGCCTCGACCTGCTGGCTGGACAGGCCAAGGGCGCCAAGCCGGGCAGCCGCACTCTGCTGAACCGCGAATGCGACGAGCCCGCCCGAAACGGCGGCGCCACCGGCGAACAGCGCCGGCAGCTTGACCGAGAGTTTCGAGAAGGCGCCCAGCTGAGCCATCGGTTCTTTCTTGTCTCTCAGGCGGTCCTGGCCATCAGTCGGCAGTCCGGCTGGGCGCTGCCGGGAGCCATCTGCGGCTCAGGCGACGCGCAGTTGCTTGTCCTGATTGTCGCCGCCGTCGCGGATCACCGCGGCGAGGTCGAGCAGGGCGACGATCTCGGTGTCGAGCAGCACGAGGCCTTCGATCAGCCCGTGCTCGTCGCGCTCCAGATCCGGCGCCGGACGGACCGCGCTGACCGGCACGTCGACGATGTCCGAGACCGAGTCGACCAGCAGGCCGGCGGTCTTGTCCTCGACATCGACGACGACGATCACATGGGTCGCAGTGGCTTCGGTGGAGCCGAGGCCGATCGCGGTGCGCAGATCGTAGACCGCGAGGATCACGCCGCGCAGGTTGAGGACACCGCGCACATGCGGGGCCGCATGCGGCAGCGGCGTCGTCGCCTGCCAGCCCTTGATCTCGCGGACCATGCCGACATCGATGCCGAAGGTGCGGTCGCCGACCCGGAAGGTGACGATCCGGCGCGCAGCCGACTCAGGCTGCGCCGAGGTGAAGTGCTTTTCGCTGAGCTGCAGGGACATGGTTCATCCAGCCAGTTTGAGTTCGGGAACGGGTTGGCGGACACCCGATGCGGCCAGGCGCAACATCGAGTCGACATCGAGAATGAGCGCGACGAGGCCATCGCCCAGAATGGTCGCGGCGGAGGCGCCGTTGACGGTGCCGTAATTCGACTCCAGACTCTTCACCACGACCTGCTGCTGCCCGACGATCTCGTCGACCGCGATGCCGACATTGCCGCCGCGCTCGGTCTCCGCGATGATGATGATGTTCTCGTCGCGCGTGCCGGCCGAGCCCATCACGGCCCCGAGCCGGTGGAGCGGCGTGATCTCGCCGCGCCAGCGCAGCACTTCCTGGCCGAAGGTCAGGTGCTCGATCGGCGTGTTGGCGAGGTGCTGCGTCTCGATCACGCTGGCGATCGGGATAACGTATCGGTCGTCGCCGCAGCGGATCACCATGCCTTCGAGCACGGCGAGCGTCAGCGGCAAAGCGAGCGTGAATTTGCAGCCGCGGCCGGGCTCGGAATCGACGCTGATGCGCCCACCGAGCGATTCGACATTGCGGCGCACCACGTCCATGCCGACGCCGCGGCCGGAGATGTCGCTGACGGCGTCCGCCGTCGACAGGCCGGCGGCGAAGATCAGCTGGTCGATCTCTTCCGGCGCAAGCTTCTCGTCGGCGCCGACGAGGCCGCGCGACTTCGCCTTGGCCAGCAGCCGGTCGCGACCGATGCCACGCCCGTCATCGGTGACCGAGATGACGATGCGGCCGGCGCGGTGCTCGGCGATCAGCTTGATCGTGCCTTCCGGGTTCTTGCCGGCGGCGATGCGCTCTTCCGGCGTCTCGACGCCGTGATCCATCGAGTTGCGGATCATGTGGGTGAGCGGATCGGCCAGTTCCTCGATGATCGTCTTGTCGACCTCGGTGTTCTCGCCTTCGAGGACGAGCTTCACTTCCTTGCCGAGCGTCTGGGCGAGCTCCCGCACCAGGCGCGGCATGCGCTGGAACACCGCCTTCACCGGCTGGGCGCGCACCGCCATGACATGGTCCTGCAGTTCGCGTGTCTGGCGCGAGAGCGTCAGGATGCCTTCGGCGGTCTTGGCATAGACGTCATAGGGCAGCGAGCGTACGCATTCGACCAGCATGGACTGGGTGATGACGATCTCGCCGACGAGGTTCATCAGCCGGTCGATGCGATCGAGATCGACGCGCACGCTGACCGCCTGGCGCTGGCGCGCAGCGGCCTCGTTGGAGACGGGCCGCGCAGCCGCACGTGCTGCCGCCGGAGCGGTTGCGATTGCAGGTGCAGCAGCGACCGGAGCCGCCGCGGGCGCAGCGGCGGGCTGGATATCGGGCTGCGGCGCGGCGTCGGCTGCCGGCCCGAGCCGGGCAAGGATGGCCGACAGGTCGGCGGCGACGTTTTGCGGCACCTCCGACGCGGCGGGTGCCGCCTCGGCAACAGGCTCCGGCCCGGCTTCGGCTTCCGCCAGGACCTCGACCTCGAACTCCTCGTTGGCGAGGGTGAAATCGAACTTGGAGACGATCTCGTCGGCGCTGAGCTCGGTGCGCATCATCACCGTGAAGCGCATATGGCAGTCGGTGACGTCGAGCGTCTCGAGCGGCGGCACATGGCTGAGGTCGCAGGCGACCGAGACGATCTCGTCGGCCGGCAGGATGCCGATCGCGACCCGCGGTTCGATCACCCGGCGGAACAGGTCGGCTTCCGGCGTGATCTTGATGCGAACGTCGTGGCCGGGCCTGCGAACCGGCGCAGCGGCGACGGGCTCGTCATCGTCCCAGCCGTCATTGGCCGCGGCTGGCGCTGCGGCGGCGGGTGCGCCCATCTTGGCGTCGACCATGGCGAGCAGGTTACCGAGCGCCGCGATCCCCGGCGGTCCATCGGAGGCCGGGGCCGCGGGAGCAGCCGGAGGCGCGGCGGGAGCAGCGGGCGCTGCCGCCTTGGCCTGTCCGACCTGTTCGAGCGCAGCGAGAAGATCGGGGCGAACCGGCGCAACCTCGTCGTTGCGCGCAGCGGCGACCAGATCCGCGACGGCATCCGAGCAGCGCAGGAACAGGGTGAAGGGCGCATCCGCCAGCGCGACGCGGCCCGAGCGGAGATGATCGAGCGCCGCCTCGAAGACATGGGCGAAGCCGACGAGCTCGGTGCAGCCGAATGCGCCGGCACCACCCTTGATCGAGTGGATGGCGCGGAAGGCCGCGTTGACGTCCTCGGAATCGGTCGAGCCCTCGTCGAGCGCCTGGAGTTTCTGCTCCAGTGCGCCGAGGAGTTCCTCGCACTCCTGGAAGAAGGTCTGCTTGAGTTCCGCCAGGGGATCCATGGACCGCCTCAGTTCTGGTAGCGCGCGACGAGGCCGAGCAGGGTGTTTGGCTCGAACGGCTTGACCATCCAGGCGCTGGCGCCGGCCCGGCGGCCTTCCGCCTTGATCTCGGCGCCGTTCTCGGTGGTCAGCACGATGATCGGGGTGTTCTGGCCGGCCGGGCGCGCGCGGCAGGCGCGCGTGAACTCGATGCCGTCCATCACCGGCATGTTGAGATCGGTGATGACGAGGTCGGGCCTGAACTGGTCGAAGCGGGCCAGGCCCTCTTCGCCGTTCTCCGCCTCCGCCACCTCGTGGCCGGCATTGCGCAGCGTCATGCTGAGCAGGCTGAGCAGGGTCTTGGTATCGTCGATCGCGAGGATCTTCATCGCAGGATCACTCCAGAACGAGAGCGCTTTGCGCCGGGTCGAACCCGATCGCTTGAAAAGACTGTCGGCACTCGTCCGAGGCCGCCTTGAGCGTGACGCTGAGGCCGCGCGCCTTGGCGCTGGTTGCAGCCGAATGCAGGAGCTGGATCCACACGCTCGGGAACGGCCCGGCCTCGGCGCATTCGACCGCGATGCTCTCCTTCTGTTCCAGCGCGACGAGGAGCTGGTTACGGAAAGCAGCAGCCTCTGATCGGCCGAGGAAAGGCGGAAGGGAGACGGTAATGACCACGGCGGCGCGCCCTGTGTTTATTGACTGGGAAGCATCTCCGGGATTGGTAAAAATTTCGCTAACCGCCCCGGCTCGCGGCAAGGATTGTGACCGTTCCGCGGCAGCTTCGTTCAATCTCAGAACAGACTGTTGCTGATCGCGCGCGGCACCAGCGAGATGCTGCCGTTCGCTTCCTTGTACTTGCGGGGTATGTTGATGATGCCCGAAAGGTGCAGCCAGAGATTGTTCGGCGAGATCGGCTTGACGATGATCTCGTGCGCTCCGAGCTTGGCGGCCTGCACCACGGCGCGCCGGTCAGGCTTTTCCATCATCACCAGCACCGGCGCCTTGGCGAAGGGCGACGTCTTGAAAGAGCGGATCGAGGCCAGGCATTTCACGCTGTCGCCGTCGGGCAGGTCCCAGTCCAGCATCACGATGTTGGGCTGCTTCTGAATGAAGGTCGTCGCCGCCGTGGCGAGATCAGCGGCCTCGAACACGCGCTGCAGCTGCGCCTGGTAGAGCATGGTGCGTATGATGCGCCGATAGTGCGGGCTGGGATCGATCAGCAGCACCGAGAGATTGGGGAAGGATGGCGCGATATGCATGTCCGCAACTCGAAACCCGTACGCGACTAGGACACTGGCACGCGGCGGTTAAGGCTCCGCCAACTCCCTCAGACGCTGAGCCCGAACCGGACCCCGCCCCAGTGCCGGCCCCTGACGACGATCGGCGCCGAAAGGTCCTCCATCACAAGGAAATTGCCGCCGCCCATGTCGCGCCGATAGGTCTGCAGCAGGAACGGTTTCTGGTTGCGTGCCGCGGCAAGGCCGGTGCGATCGTTGAAGATGCGCCGGTTGCGGCAATTGGCGTTGTTCCAGACCGGGTCCGGCCCCTGCGGCTGCGAGTACTTGCGGTTGTGCGTCGGCAGGTACCCATTGCGGTCGACCGCCGCGCAGAAGACGATCCGCTTGCTCGCGGACAGCATCTTCTCCTGAACCGAAGGCAGCAGCCGGTCGGTCAACTCGGTGAAGCGGGTCATGAATTGCTGGGGATCGCTGCCCGGAATCGGCCTGTAGGCCTCGTCGAACAGATCGGCCTCGCTGGCCTGCCCCGTCGCCAGCGCCTGCTCGAACAGGCCGGCGATCGCCGCCGACGCCTCGAGCGCGATCTCGATCATGTCCGATTGCGGCGTGCGCACGCCCGAGTTCGCGATCGCGCCGAGGACCGCCTCGCTGGTCGAGACCAGCGACGCTCCGCGCCGGGCCGCGACCTCGAGATTGCGGCCGGACTGATCGACCCCCGCGACCAGTCCCTTGATCTCGTCGCCCACCTGCGCGAACGCCGCAGCATTCTCGCGCGCCGGCGCCGAGATCGAGTCGATCTCCGAGATCAGCCCGACCACCGAACGGCCGAAATGATCGAGCTCGCCGATCTGCTGCGAGATGCCCTGGCTCTCGTCGCTGGCGCGCCGCGCCGCCAGCGCGTTCGCCTCGCTCTGCTTCGCCAGCTGGTCGACGGTCGAGACCAGCGCGTCGAGCTGTTTGGCACTGGCGGCCGTCGCGTCGCGCGTCTGCTCGGCGAGCTGCTTCACCGCCGCGGCGATCACCGCAAAGCCACGGCCTGCGGCGCCGCTGCGCGCGGCCTCGACGCCGGCATTGATCGAGAGCAGCTGGATCTCGCGCGTGATCGTCTGGATCGCCTCGCTGGCCTCGCGCGCCTTGTGGGCGCGCCCGACGGCTTCGTTCAGCGCCTGCGAGATCGATTGCGCACCGTCCGACAATTCGGCGATGTCGCTCTGCGCCGCATTCAGACCCTGGCGGACCGCGCCGGTGACGCGCTCCAGCCCGCTCTTGACCACGGAGGCCGCCTGCTGGGCGGTATCGGCCGCCTGCTGGATCGCCTGGTTCGAGCGCGAGACCTGCTCGACCGAGGCGACGACGCGGTGCAGCCCATCCGTCTGCCGGTCGAGCTCGGCATTGACGTCGCCGACGCGCCCGGAAATATCGGTGATCTCGGCACTGAGCTTGCCGAAGCGTTCCGCGATCTCGCGTACGGCCCGCGCTGCCGCTTCCGCGCCCGGCGCATCCTCATTGGCAGGATCAGGCAGCTTCAGGGCCTGGGCAAGCATCGCTTGGCGCTTCCTTCTTGGAGTTATGCCCGCCGAACCTAAAGGAACAGGGTAAATCCGCGGTTAAGCGGTTCCGGCGGCAATATCTCGATGGTTCCCTCGGCTCGGCACGGCGGCTAGGCTGGCGCCGCACGACAGTCTCGGGGGCGCACGCCGCTTGAACAGCCGACAGCTCGAAACCTTCGCCGCGGTGATGAAGGCCGGCACGATCTCGCGCGCCGCCGAGTTGCTCGGCGTCACCCAGCCCGGCGTCAGCCGCGCCATCGCCGAGCTGGAGAAGTCGCTCGGCTTCCTGCTGTTCGACCGGATCCGCAACCGCATCGTCGCGACGCCCGAGGCCAAGCTGTTCTACGCCCAGGTCCAGGCTTCCTTCCTCGGCATGGACACGCTGCGCGCCACCGCCGCCCGCATCCGCGACCATGGCGCCGGCCAATTGCGCGTCGGCTCGCTCTCGGCGCTGGGCTCGTCGCTGGTCCCGCGGGCGGTCCGCCGCTTCCGCGACCGGCGCCCGGACATCGCGGTGACGCTGATGGTACTGCCCTCGCGCGATGTCCGCGACGGCGTCGCCTCCGGCGCCTTCGACATCGGCCTCGCCGCCGACGAGATCGACGTATCCGGCGTGCTGCACCAGCCCTTCGTCCAGCCGCGCGTGCTCTGCGCCCTGCCGCTCGGCCATCCGCTCTCCGAAAAGGAGCAGATCGGCCCGGCCGATCTGCACGACCTGCCGTTCGTGGCCTATGTGCCGGAGGATCGTGCCCGCCAGCGGCTCGACCGCATCTTCGCGGAAGCCGGCGTCAAGCCGCGCATCGTCGTCGAGACCATCTATGCCGCGACCGTCTGTGCCCTCGTCGCGGAAGGCGTCGGCGTCGGCCTGGTCAGCCCTTATGCGGTCGCCGGTGCCGATCCGAGCCGGCTGGTGCTGCGCCCCTTCGCACCGGAGGTGCAAAGCCGCAGCCTGCTGATCCTGCCGCTCGACCGGCCGAAATCGCAATTGGTGCGCGACTTCATCGACTGCCTGATGGAAGTGCGTTGACCATAACATCCAGGCATCGAGCCATGAGTTTTGCCTGATTGCCGGCAAGGCCCCGCAGAGGGAACCTTTCTTCCACGAAAGGACCTCTTCCCATGCATGACGCGACCCGCAGCGTTCACCACCCCGCCGTCAACGAAGAGGGCTATGCCAGCCTCACCGTGCCGACGCACCGCGCCTCGACCATCGTCTATCCCGACGCGGCCAGCTTCTTCGCCCGCAGGCATCGCGGCTTCGACGGCTATACCTACGGCCTGCACGGCACCCCGACGCACCGCACGCTCGAAGCACAGCTCACCGCGCTGCATGGCGGCGTGCGCACCGTGCTCGTCCCGTCCGGCCAGGCGGCGGTCACCATCGTCCTGCTTTCGGTGCTGCTGCCGGGCGACAAGGTGCTGATCCCCGATCAGGTCTACCAGCCGGTGCGCAGCTTCTGCGAGGACTACCTGAAGCCGCGCGGCATCGACTACGGCGTCTACGATCCGCTGATCGGCGCCGGTATCGCCGGTCTGATCGACGACAAGGTCAAGCTGGTCTGGGTCGAGTCGCCCGGCTCGAACACGATGGAGGTGCAGGATATCCCCGCCATCGTGAAGGCGGCGAAGGCCAAGGGCGTGCTCGTCGGCTGCGACAACACCTGGGCGACGCCGCTGATCTTCAAGCCGCTGGCCCATGGCGTCGACTTCGCCTGCGAAGCGCTGACCAAATATGTCGGCGGCCATTCCGATCTGCTGCTCGGCTCGATCACCGTCGCCGATCTCGGCCTGCGCGAACAGCTGAAGGTGACGCTGCGTGGCCTGGGCGTCGGCGTCTCGCCCGACGAAGTCCAGCTCGCTCTGCGCGGCCTGGAGACCCTGGCGCTGCGCCTTGCCCATATGGGCAAGGTCTCCGAGGACTTCGCCCAGCGCCTGACCCGTTCGCCCGCGGTCGAGACCGTGCTGCATCCGGCCCTGCCCTCCTGCCCCGGCCATGAATTCTGGAAGCGCGACATGGGCCGCTCGTCAGGCGTGTTCAGCGTCGTCCTGAAGCCAGTGCCGCATGCTCGGCTGGAACAGGCGCTCTCGGCGCTCGAGGTCTTCGCCATCGGCGCCTCCTGGGGTGGCACGCGCAGCCTGATCGCGCCGCTGGCGCCGGAGGGCGAGCGCACCGTCGTGCCCTGGCCGCATCAGGGTCCGGCACTGCGCATCAGCATCGGCCTGGAGGACCCGGACGACCTCTGGAACGACCTCGACGCGCTGCTGGTCGCGCTCGAACAGCCAGTGGCTGCCAAGGTCGCCTGAGGTTGAAGGCCTGAGATGACGAACGCGGCGGGGCAGCGTCTCCGCCGCAACGGGAGAGTTTTGCCTGATAACAACGACAGGGGATCAACGATGAAACGGACCTTGCTACGCCTGACCGCCGCGCTGGCGCTCGCCGCGGGTTTCGCTGCACCCGCCGGCGCCGACACGATCAAGATGATCCGCGACCGCGGCAAGATCATCTGCGGCACCAGCCCCGGCGTCGCCGGCTTCTCGACGCAGGACGCCAACGGCCGCTGGCAGGGTTTCGACATCGACATCTGTCGGGCGCTCGCCGCGGTGATCTTCAACGACACCGAGAAGGCCGGCTTCGTCCCGCTGACCTCGAAGGACCGGTTGATCGCGCTGCAGGCCGGCGAGATCGACGTCCTGCCGCGCACCACCACCTGGACGCTTTCGCGCAATGCCGGCCAGGGCGTCACCTTCACCACCGTCAACTATTATGACGGCCAGGGCTTCATGGTCTCGAAGAAGCTCGGCGTCTCCTCCGCCGCCCAGCTCGGCGGCGCCTCGGTCTGCGTGGCGCAGGGCACGACCAGCGAGCTCAACCTCGCCGACTATTTCCGCAAGCTCGGGGTGAAATACGAGGCTGCCGCCTTCGGCACTTCGGAAGAAGCGCTGAAGGCCTATGAATCGGGCCGCTGCGACGCCTACACCACCGACATCTCCGCCCTCTCGGCCGTCAGGATGAAGCTGCAGGACGTGGACAGTCACGTCATCCTGCCGGAAGTCGTCTCGAAGGAGCCGCTCGGCCCCTGGGTCCGCACCGGCGACGAGACCTGGTTCAACCTGGTACGCTGGACCGTGCTGGCGCTGATCAACGCCGAGGAGCTCGGCATCACCAAGGCCAATGTCCAGGAGATGCTGAAATCCTCGAATCCCGAGGTAAAGCGCTTCCTCGGTCTCGACGGCAAGATGGGCGAGGCGATGGGCGTCACCAACGACTGGGTCGTGCGCATCATCTCGGCCGTCGGCAACTACGGCGAGAGCTTCGAGCGCCATCTCGGCAAGAGCTCGCGCCTGCAGCTGGCGCGCGGCCCGAACGAACTCTGGAGCAGGGGCGGCATCCAATACAGCCCGCCCTTCCGCTAGAGCATTGTCGAGCGAAGTGGACACCGGTTCGCGTGAAGAAATGCGATAAGGCAAAGACCTCGAGCAATTCCGCCATTCGGAGAATTGCGGAATTGCTCTAGGCAGCGAGGCAGGCACACGGAACCGCCGGGCGCTCCGGCGGTTGTTTACTCCGTTACATCACCAAGGAGTACTGCTCGTGCCCGCCATCAAATCCCTCTTCGCCGGCGCCGCTGCGCTTGCCCTCGTCACCGGCACGGCCGTGGCCCAGCCGCGAACGCTGGGTCCGCAGACCGGCACGGTCAAGATCGAGCAGATCTCGGTCGCCTTCATCGCCTCGGGCGAACTCGGCGGCGGCACCTTCACCTATCGCGGCCGCTCCTATCCGATCTCGGTCGGCGGCCTCGGTATCGGTGGCATCGGCGCCTCGCGCGTCGTCGCCAGCGGGCGCGTCTACGGCCTGACCGAGCGCAACGACCTCGCCGGCCCCTATGTCCAGCTCAAGGAAGGCTGGGCCGTCGGCCGGGCCGGCCAGGGCCGCGTGTGGCTCAAGAACGACAAGGGCGTGACCATCAGCCTCGACACGCGCCGCCAGGGCCTGCAGGCTACGATCGGCGCCGACGGCGTCGTGATCGCGTTCAAGTAGGCGCAGCGCAAGCTGAAGATACTCAATGGCGGCCGGGTGATGCCCGGCCGCTTTCGTCGTGGCCATGCGCCGCGACGGCTGCGCTGTCAGATGGGTGAGTGTACAACTGCCCTTGCACACCCGACCTAGGCTTTCGGGGCGCGCGGTTCCCCATAGCTGCGAAGACGAGGAGGATGATCGCGATGACGAAGGTTCTGGTTCTCTACTATTCCAGCTACGGCCATATCGAGACGATGGCGCAGGCGGTCGCCGAAGGGGTGCGCGAGGCTGGCGCCGAGGCGCTGATCAAGCGCGTGCCCGAGCTCGTCCCCGAGGAGGTCGCGCGCAAATCCGGCTTCAAGCTCGACCAGGCCGCTCCGATCGCGACCGTAGACGAACTGCCGGACTACGACGCCATCATCCTCGGCGTCCCCACCCGCTTCGGCAATATGCCGGCGCAGATGAAGAACTTCCTCGACCAGACAGGCGGCCTCTGGTTCCAGGGCAAGCTGATCGGCAAGGTCGGCAGCGTCTTCACCTCGACCGCGACCCAGCATGGCGGCCAGGAAAGCACCATCCTTTCGACCCACACAGTGCTGCTGCACCAGGGCATGGTCATCGTCGGCCTGCCCTACAGTTTCCAGGGCCAGATGACGCTGAGCGAGATCACTGGCGGCTCGCCCTATGGCGCCAGCACCATCGCCGCCGGCGACGGCTCGCGCCAGCCGTCCGAGAACGAGCTCGCCGGCGCCCGCTTCCAGGGCAAGCACGTTGCCGGCATCGCCGCCAAGCTGGCCGGCTGACGCCCGGGCGCGCCCCAACCGGCTCCGCGGCCCGGCATCGCCACCGGGCCGCGTTAGCGGCAGCCTGAGAGGAATGCTCGATGGGTACCGGCGTCGTCGACCGCCCCGACCAGAATCGTTTCGAACTCGACATCGGCGGCGAACTCGCCCTCGCCTATTACAAGCTCGATGGCGACCGCGTCGTGCTGACCCACACCGAGGTGCCGCAGGCCTTGTCCGGCCAAGGCATCGGCTCGCGGCTTGCCAAGGGCGTCTTCGAGCAGATCCGCGCCTCCGGGCGCAAGGTCGTGCCGCGCTGCTCCTTCATGGCCGGCTGGGTCAGCCGGCATCCGGAGTATGACGATATCGTCGTGGGGTAGCTGGCAGGCCCCACGAGCGATGGGGCTCGAACATCGGCGGGAATGGCTCGCGGGTGGCGGAACCACGCGAAAACCTTCGCGTTGCCGCCTTGCCAACCTGACGGAGCTCCGATGTCCTCATCTGCGCGTGCCATCGTTCTGGGTGCGAGCTTGATGCTCGCCGCCTGCAATCCGACCCAGCCAAGCGGCAATGCGAACGTTCCGCAACCGGCCAAGCCCGTCGAGCTGAGCCGGTATGTCGGCCGCTGGCATGAACAGGCGCGCTATGAAGCGAGCTTCCAGAAGGGCTGCGAAGCGGTCACCGCCGATTATGCGGCGAAGCCCGACGGCTCGATCGCTGTGGTGAATTCCTGCCGCGAAGGCTCCGTCTCAGGTCCCTTGCGAACGGCGGAGGCGACGGCGAAAGTCGTCGACGGCTCGAACAATGCGAAGCTGAAGGTGAGTTTCTTTCCCCCGTTCGAGGGCGACTACTGGGTGCTGGATCGCGCGGCAGATTATTCCTGGTCCATCGTCGGCGAGCCATCCGGCCAATATCTTTGGATACTGACACGGTCGCCGCGGATCACGGACCGCGAATACGCTCGCCTCGTCACGCGTGCCGCGGCACTCGGCTACGAT
The DNA here is from genome assembly GCF_002831785.1 of Allobosea sp. FBZP-16. Taxonomy (NCBI): domain Bacteria; kingdom Pseudomonadati; phylum Pseudomonadota; class Alphaproteobacteria; order Hyphomicrobiales; family Alloboseaceae; genus Allobosea; species Allobosea sp. FBZP-16. Next base: position 60,440 of record NZ_LNCQ01000048.1, read on the forward strand.
ACGGCGATGCTGCGGCGGACCGCACACTAGCGGCGCGATGGCCGCCGTCTTCTGAGCCTATTTGCCGGCGCCGGTCTCGCCCTCGGTTCCCGAGCCGAAGGCCTCGATGGCAGCGGCAGACAGATCGCCGATCGACCCGGGCCGGTCGAGCATCAGGCGCAGGACGATTGCGCCGAGCCTCGCCTTGGCCTGGTCCTGATCACCGTCCGCTATGACGCCATGCGCACTCAGGGCGGCAAAGGCACGCGCCTGAATCGCCTCCGCGACCAGGAGTTCCTGGGAATTCAAGACGCCTGGGAAGCGGAACGGGAGCATATGCATGGTCGTCATCGAAGGCCGGTTGTCGCTGCGTAGATAAGAATGGCGCTCCTAGCGCAATGTTCCCTCGCTTGTCGAAGGCCGTCGACGCGCTACGCATCGAAGCCGACGATCCGCCTCGATATGGCTGCGCAGGCCCGGGCCGAAGGGCAGCCGGGTGTCAGGCTGTCCGGGCGGCCGTCGACGACGAGCGCCGCTCTCGCTCAGGCGGTCTTGCGAATTCCGAAGCAATGACCAGATCAATGATCGCCCTGCATAAAGAGGGCATGTAACCCGGATCCATGTTGCTTTTCGGAGGATATGGCTATGGCAACAAAACCGATCGTCGCCTGCATCACGGAGGGCCACGACCGATGAATACCGATCAGTTCGAACGGCCGGTCGTCATTTTCGCCGGGCTGGGCCATCCGGCGGCGATATCGACCGTCATGGAAGCGTATATGTTCCTGGTCGATTGGCCGCACGGCAAACGCGACCGGGCCCACGACTTTGCGATCAAGGCCTGCGTGGCCGCGTTGCGCGGCGAGGTCGAGGCCGAGACGGTTCGAGGCCTATTCGCGACGCTCGCCGAGAAATACGACATCCTGGCACCGGATGCCGCCTCCTTTGCCGCAGCGTACAGGGAAGGCCCGCAAGGCAGGGCGTGAGACCAGCCCGGCCCTGCCCGTGGCAGGGTCGGGCCATATGGCCACCCTTGCCTGGGCATCGCCATCGCCGCGGCGGTCTCGATCTGTGACAGATACCGCCAGTTTGACGCCGGAACAGGGCGGAACTGCCCGAATTTGTCGACGCTAGATGAATTGGTGGGCCGGGCCGGACTCGAACCGGCACCGGCGCTGTTATGAGCAGCGAGCTCTAACCATTGAGCTACCGGCCCGCAGCACGCCTAGCATCCGGGTAGCGAGACGTGCAACGGCTTTGCGGGAAGCGCGGGACTTGCCAGGCGGGAATCGGCGCTGCCCTATCCACGATCGCACCGCCTCAGGCGCGTTGCAGATTGCGGCGCCGGCGCAAGGGGCGCAGGACATTGATCTCCAGGGCGCCGACCGTGGTCGCAGCCAAGGCGGCGATGCAGACCATGAGCTTCGAGAACTCCTCCATCGCCCCCTCGATCAGGATTGCGTGAACCGAACCGGCGCTGACAATCGCCACCGCCAGCACGCTGTGGGCGATGCGCCAGTTCCGATGGGAGAAGCGCAGGCGCCGGCGCATCACGGCGAGGATGGCGGTCAGGACGAGGCACCACAGACTGATCACGCCGTAGAGCGAGAACGGCGTCGGCGCGACCAGGAGCAGCGCATCCATCACGTCCTCGGGGCTATAGGCGTAGAGCGCCCCGACATGCAGCGCGACTCCGGCAACGATCGCGATTCCGCCCCAGCGATGCCAGCGCAGACCGCGCGCGGGCTGCATCAGGACCGGAGCGGTTGCAGTCAGAAGTGGCTGCACGAAGAGCAGGCTGAGCGCCGCGACGCCGGCCATGCCGCCGACGACCCAAAGAAACTCGCGGCCGCGCTGGAGCGGGCTGAGCGCCGCCGCGACTACGGGGATGATGGCGACGGCGGCGATCGCCAGCCAGGCGATGCGCCGCCGACCCGTCTCAGCTCGACTTGCCGGCATTGCCCGCCGTGGGAGCGAGAACGAAGTCGACGGTCATGCTCTTGTCATGGCGGCTGTTCAGCACCGGGCGCAGGAACAGCGTCGCAAAGCCGGGATCGTCATAGGCGATATGGATGTGCGGCTGGCCGAATTGCGGCACGATCGGCGAGATGTCGAGCCTATAGCGGCCGTTCGCGTCGGTCATGACGCTGCCGCGATTGCTCGGCTCGCGCTCGCCGCCGCGCTCGGTCGCGGCCCAGATCTGGATGCGCACATTGCGCAGGGGCTTGCCGCTGCCGGCCTCGCGCACGATGCCGGAGGCGGTGAAGCCGGTCCCGAGATTGTCGACCATGGGCGCGCCCGGGATGTAGTTGTTGGCGCCGCCGCGCATCGTCTCCGTCGCGGCAAGAGCGCCGCTCTGCGCGTTCGCGGGCAAAAGATAGCGCGGCAGCAGGCCGACGACGCCGGCAGCCGCTGCACCGAGCAGAAGAATCCTGCGGTTGGGCTGGATGATCGTCACGGTCATGATCTGATCCTCACCATTACATCTGACGTCGGGAAAGATTTTGGGCGGCATCGCCCGGAGGCAGCCACAGGCCCGCTCGACGCATCGCCTTGTCTTCCCCATCTAAGGAGCGACGGCCGGCGAAGTCCATCGGCCGGGCCATCACCTTCCCGTCATGCCGGCGTGAGGCGATGGCCGACAGCACATGGAACGCCGCCGCTCGATGAGAGCGGGGCTGTTATGGGCACCGAGCTCTGATCGTCGAGGGACCGGCCCGCCGCAGCCCTACGCCGTCCGGCTCCGTGGGCACGGATTCGCCCTCACGCTCCCCCGATCAGGATGCCAGCCGCCAGCACCAGCGCTCCGCCGAGCACGACCTGGAAGGTCGCGCGGGCGAAGGGCGTTTCCATATAGCGATTCTGAATCCAGACGATCGCCCAGAGTTCGATGAAGACGACCACCAGCGCGATCGCCGTTGCCGTCCAGAAGGACGGGATCAGATAGGGCAAGGCATGGCCGAGGCCGCCGAGCGCGGTCATGACGCCCGACGCCAGCCCGCGCTTCCAGGGCGAGCCACGGCCGGACAGCTTCCCGTCGTCATGCGCCGCCTCGGTGAAGCCCATCGAGATGCCGGCACCGATCGAGGCGGACAGGCCGACCAGGAAGGTCGTCCACGGATTCTGAGTGGCGAAGGCGGTGGCGAAGATCGGTGCCAGCGTCGAGACCGAGCCGTCCATCAGCCCGGCAAGCCCGGGCTGCACCCAGGTCAGCAGGAACTGCCGGTGCCCCGCGGCGTCCTCCGTCGAGCCGGCCTCGCCCTTGAGATGATCCTCGGCGAGTTCCCCCGCCTTGCTCTCATGGCCGGCCTCGGCTCGCGCGAGGTCGCCGAGCAGGCTGCGCGTCTGCGCATCCGTGCTGCGCCCGGCGGCGGCGACATAGAAGTCGCGCGCCTGGCGCTCCATCGCCGCCGCCTCCTCGCGGATACGATCGAGCCCGAGCGTCTCGACCAGCCAGACCGGGCGGCGCTGGTAGAAATCGGCGACGTGCTCACGCCGGATCGGCACCACCACCTCGCCGAAACGGCGCCGATAATCGTCGAGCAGGCGCCGGCGATGCTCGTCCTCCTCCGCCGCCATGCCGTCGAACACCGCCGCCGAGGCCGGATAGTCCTTGCGCAGCTTCTCGGCATAGACGGCGTAGATGCGGCCATCCTCCTCTTCCGAGGCGATCGCCAGTGCCAGGATCTCGCGCTCGCTCAGGCTGTCGAAGCGGCGCCGGCCACTCAGGCCGGCGGGCAGGAACCGGGATAGCATCGCAGTCTCCTTTAGAATTATTCTAAAATAGAGAGCGCGCTATGGCCCCGCAAGCCGCTTCAAACGCAACGCCCCCCGCCTTGCGGCGGAGGGCGTCGTGATGTCCGGCGATATCGTGCGCGTTTCGCGCGGTCAGGCTGCCTGTGCCTGCTCCTGGTCGTGCTCGGCTGCCCCGCTTTCGCGGAAGCTGAAGCGCGAGATGTGCTCGGTGAGCGAGCGGGTCTGCTCGTCGGTCAGGGCGAGCGCGGCATTGGTCTCCTCGACCAGCGCGGCGTTCTGGTGCGCCATGGTGCCGATGCCGTCGATCTCCTTGTTGATCGTCGAGACATCGGTGGCCTGGCCGCGGGCCGTCTGCGAGATACCGTTCATCAGCGCCGAGAGATCGTTGACCGAAGTCAGGATGCTGCCGAACACCGCCGAGCTCTGCTCAACCAGGCCGACGCCGACCTTGACGTCGCCATGGGCGGCCTCGACCAGCTTCTTGACGTCGTTCGAGGCGTCGGCCGAGCGCTTGGCAAGGCTGCGCACCTCGCTGGCGACCACGGCGAAGCCCTTGCCGGCATCGCCGGCGCGAGCCGCTTCCACCGCCGCATTCAGCGCCAGGAGGTTGGTCTGGAAGGCGATCTCGTCGATCATCGAGATCACCTCAGAGATCTTGCTGGAGGAGGTGCGGATGCGCTGCATCGCCTCCAGGGCCGAGGCGACGACCTGCTCGCCCTGCTGGGCGCGCTCCTCGGCGCTCTGGGCCATGCCGACGGCGGCGGCCGCATCCTTGGCGGTTTTCTGGACGTTGCTGGCGAAGGCACCGAGCTGGTTGGTCGCGACCGAGACGGCGTTGCTCTCCTCGCTGGTGCGCTCGGCGAGATCGGTGACGCCGTCGAGTATCTCGCTTGTCGCGCTGCGAACCGCAGAGACGGTCTCCGAGAGGCGTGCCAGCGTGCTCTCGAATTCGCCGGCGAGACTGTTGGTGCCGTTTTTGAGTTCGGCGAAGGCGCCCTGGTAGCGACCCTCGACGCGGGCGACCAGATGACCATCCGAAAGGTGGCCGAGGACCTCGCAGGTCTCGGACAGGCCGGTCTGGACTGTCTCGAGCAGTTCGTTGACTGAAGCTGCCAGCGCATTGAGCTCGGCATCGGCGAAGGTGGCGTCGACCCGGCGGCTGAAATCGCCCTGCGCCGCGGCTGCGACGACGACGCCGAAGGCTTCGCCGAGCTCGGCCATCATCTGGCGGCGCTGCTCCTGGGCGCGCTCCTCATCCTCGACCTTGGCGAGTTCGGCGGCGCGCAGCGCCACCGCATTGTCACGGAAGAGCAGCACGCTCTTCGAGATGTCGGCGATCTCGTCATTGCCTTTCGTGTCGACGACCGTCTCGAGCTGACCGTCGGCGATCGCCTTCGTCGCGGCCCAGAGCTTGTTGAGGCGGCCGACGATCTGGCGCCGGACATAGAACAGCGACAGCGCTAGCGCGACGAGAAGCGAACCGAGGCCGATCATGCCGAGCCAGAGCTTGCTGGTCTCGATCAGCTCTTTCGTCGAGCCGACGGCGGCCTGCGCCTCGCCCCGCGCGCCCTGCACGAGGGCATCGACCTCGCGGCGCAGCTGCGCCGCAGCCTGGTCGACCTCCTTGAGGCCGCGGTTGATACCATCGCGGGTGGTGATGTCGCGGTTGCGGATGTCGACCAGCCCGTCGCTGCCTTCGCCGATCGCGATCAGGTCCTCGACCGTCTTGGCCCGTGCCTTGTTGGCGGTGATCTTCTCGGCGTCGGCGAGCAGCGTCCGCAGCCGATAGGCGATACCGTTGAAGCGCTCGCGGGCGAGGCTCAGCTTCTCCTTGTCGTTTATCTGCGCGATCTCGCGGAGAACGCCGACCATCTCGTTGACATTGGCCTGCAGGGTGCGGGCCAGGTCGAAGATCGCGAAATCGCGGTCCATCAGCGTCTTGACCGCGCCGGTGAGCGCGTCGCCGGAGAGCGCGGCGAGATCGTCGAGGCCGAAGGTCACTGCGAACTTGGCCTGCTCGGCCTCGCCGCTGGCAGCCTTGACGAAGGCCTCATAGGCCGTGCCGAGCTTCTCCAGCGCAGCAGCGCTTTCGGAGGCGTTGCGCAGGCGCTCGCCGGTCAGGTCGTTGATGTCGTTGATCTGGCGCGACAGGTTGTCGAGCGCGGCCTGCGCCTTCTTGTTGTCGACATTGCCCTCGCCGATCTTGCGGACGAGATCGAACTGCCGGGCCTCGACCTTGTCGAACTCGCCGGTCAGAGCCGCGCGCTCGCGCACGGTCTGCACTTCCATGAAGCGCGGAGCCAGCGCGGTCGAGGCGGTCGCGGCCTGCGACAGTTCGAGCGCCAGCTCGACCACCGGCATCTTGCGCTCGACCATGTCGGCGACCGTGCTGCCGACCCTGCCATAGGAGAACCAGGCGACCAGCGAGGCCGCGATCGTCAACACCGTCAGGACGCCGAGCGCGGCATAGATCCGCGCCGCGATCCCGATGCGCGAGCCCTTCTGGCGCGCAGGCTTTCCAGTCTTCGACATTGACGCGGTACTCCTGAAGGCATTCCCGGCAGCGCGGCGCTGGCCGGGGTCGGACGCGGACATGGGGGCAGGCAGCCGACGACGGTCAGCCGCGGAACGGAAATGATCTTGTTGACGGGCGACGGCGGCTCGTCGGCGCGGCGCCACGCTGCGGCGACGGCGCGAGCCAAGCTTCATGCGCCGGCGGATGACGGCGGCCGATCATGCAGGACCTCCCAGCCCCTGGCAGAGCGATCCCGATGGACCGATCTATGGCAGAATTGCGGAGGTCCGCTTAAAGAACGCTTAAGTTGCCGGATTCTTCTGAATCACTCGGCGTTGGGGCGGGTTCACGTCTCGTTAGGATTTTTCGCCGGCTTCACGCGGACGGCAGCGGCGGCACCGGGCGCGGCCTGCCATCGTCGTCGATCGCGACGAAGGTGAAGGTCGCATCGGTGACCTTCTCGTGCAGGGTGGTGCGGAAGCGCCGGGCCCAGGCCTCCACCTGGATCTTCATCGAGGTCCGACCAATCGACTTCACCGAGGTGTAAACGCTGAGCACGTCGCCGACCTTGACCGGGCGGATGAAGGTCATCGCCTCGACTGCGACCGTGACCACGCGCCCTTGCGCCCTGTCGACCCCGGCGATGCCGCCGGCCTGGTCCATGCGCGACATCACCCAGCCACCGAAGATGTCACCGTTGGCGTTGGTGTCCGCCGGCATGGCGATGGTGCGCACGGTCAAGGTGCCGCAGGGTTCCTCGGCGGGTTTCACACCAGGCTCAGTCATCGTTGGCCGTCCCCTCTTCGATATGGAAGGAGTGGAGCACACGATGCAGGATCGGCGCCAGCACGAAGCCCGTGGCGACCACCACGAACAGGCCCGAGAAGATCGCATAGCAGCCGGCGAAGAGCTTGCCGCCCGTGGTCTTGAGCTCGGCCACCGGCCCCATGCCGGAGAGGATCATCGCCGCGTTGACGAAGGCGTCGACCGCGCTCATGCCCTCGCTGGCGGCGTAGCCGATCATGCCGATCGCGAGCCCGACGATGGTGAGCCCCAGCCAGAGCAGCATCGCCCGCCCCATGCGCAGGGCGAACTGTCTTGGCGGCAGGAGTGCCTCGCGGCGGTGCTCGAAGCGGGTCAGGTGGCGCATCGGCGCTAGGCTTTGCCGAGTTCCTTGCGCACCAGCGCGGCTCCGGCTGAAAGCGCCGCGAGCTTGCCGTAGGCGACCGCGAACGGCATCGGCGCCAGGCCGCAATTAGTGCAGGGGTAGAGCTTTTCCGGCGCGACATAGTCGAGCACCGCCCGGATCGTCGCGGCCACCTCCTCCGGCGTTTCGACGGCGTTGGTGGCGACATCGATGCAGCCGGCCATGACGTCCTTGCCGTCGAGCAGCCTGATCAGCTCGAGCGGCACCTTCGAATTGCGGCACTCGAGCGAGACCTGGTCGATCGCGCTCCTGGCGATCACGGGGAAGGTTTCCTCGTAATGGCGCCACTGTTCGCCGAGCGTCGCCTTCCAGTCGATATTGGCCTTGATGCCGTAGCCATAGCAGATGTGAACGGCGGTGGTGACCGCGAGCCCCTGCGCCGCGCGCTCGAGGCAGGCGATGCCCCAGTCGGCAACGGCGCCCATATAGACGTTGAAGGCCGGCTCATCGAACTGGATCACATCGACCCCGATGGCCTGCAGTTCCTTCGCCTCCTCGTTCAGCACGGCGGCGAAGGCCATGGCGAGGTCCTCGCGCCGACCGTAATGTTCGTCGGCGATGGTGTCGACGATCGTCATCGGACCCGGCAGGGTGAATTTCAGCTTGCGCTTCGTATGCGCCCGCGCCGCTTCCGCCTCCATCCTGTGCACAGCGCCCCTGCGCCGGATTGGGCCGGTCACGGTCGGCACCTCCGCGTCGTAACGGTTGTTGCGGATGCCCATGATCGTCTTCTTGTCGAAGTCGATGCCGTCGAGATTGGCCAGGAAGCCGTGGACGAAATGGACGCGCGCCTGCTCGCCGTCACCGACGATGTCGAGCCCGGCATCCTCTTGCAGCTTGACCGAGAGAATGGTGGCGTCGCGCTTGCCCGCCTCCAGCGCCTCCCCCGAAAGCATCCAGGGTGCCCAAAGCCGCTCCTCTTCCGCGAGCCAGCGCGGCTTCGGCAGGCTGCCGGCAAGGGTGGTCTGGAGCATGGCGTTCCCCTTTCATCATTGAGCTGAGATTGCCGCGCGCGCATGCTGCGTCAAGTCAGGCTCGTCGAAGGAGAAGGCGATGGCCAGTCCGCCGCCGATGATTTGCATCTCGCTGCGCTATGCCGACGCGCCGCGCATCTATGACTGGCTGATCGCGGCCTTCGGCTTCGAGAAGCACGCCGCCTACTATTCGCAGGACGGCAAGACGTTGCTGCACGGCGAGCTGCGTATGGGCGACAGCTTCGTCATGCTCGGTTCAGCCGAGAACAACGAATTCGGCAAGCTGGTCTCGCGTCCGGCCGAGCTCGGCGGCACCACCGCCTCGCCCTATGTCGCGACGACGGATATTGACGCGCTCTGCGAGCGGGCCCGCAAGGCCGGCGCCGAGATCTGCATGGAGCCGACCGACCAGCCCTATGGCAGCCGCGACTTCATCTGCAAGGACCCGGAGGGCCATGTCTGGTGCTTCGGAACCTACCGTCCCGGTGCTGTCTCGGCTTGATCACGCCGCCGCCAGCTTCGGGCGCGCCTTCAGCATCAGCCAGCAGACGATCGAGAGGTTGATCAGGTTCCAGGCGAGACCGTTGAGGAAGGCGAGCCGATAGGACGCGGTCGCGTCGAAGATCAGGCCGGAGACCCAGCCACCGAACGCCATGCCGAAGATCGTCGCCGACATCACCACGCCGATGCGCACGCCCGCCTCGCGCGGCGGCATGTAGTCGCGGATGATCACCGCATACATCGGCACGATCCCGCCCTGGAACAGGCCGAAGATGCCGGTGACGATGAAGAGCGAGCTCAGCCCGTCGAACCAGAGATAGAGGAAGAGCGCCATGCCCTGCATCAGGGAGGACAGAGCGAGCGTCGCCGTGCCGCCGATCTTGTCGGCGACGAAGCCGGATGAGATCCGGCTGACGATGCCGAGCGCCATCATCACGCTCAGCATCTCGGCGCCGCGAGCGACGCCGTAGCCGAGATCGCTGCAATAGGCGACGATATGGACCTGCGGCATCGACATCGCGACGCAGCAGCAGAAGCCGGCCACGACCAGCAGCAGCTGCAGCTGGTTGGGCGACAGCCCGAGGCTGCCGCGCGCGCCGGCGCTCGTCGCCTCTGCCGCCGCGATGCTTGCAGCGTTCGGCCGGCGCCGGAACAACGGCGCCAGCGGCAGCATCACCACCAGGCAGGCGATGCCCAGCCAAAGATGCGTCGTGCGCAGGCCATGGGTCTGGACGCCCCAGTTGATCAGCTGCGGCCAGAACATGCCGGCGAGATAGCTGCCCGACGCGCCGAAGACGACGGCAAGGCCGCGATAGCGCCGGAACCAGTGCGAGAGATCGGCGATGAGCGGCGAGAACCCGGTAGCGGCGCCGAGCCCGATCAGGAAGCCGTGCGCCAGCGCGAACTGCCAGAGCGAGCCGGCGACCGAGGCGAGCGCATAGCCGCTGCACAGCAACAGTGCGCCCAGCACGATCGGCCAGACGATCCCGAAACGATCGGCCAGCCGGCCCATGGCGATATTGCCGACGCCGAAGCCGATCATCGCGAAAGTGTAAGGCAGCGAGGCATCGGCACGCATGACGCCGAATTCCTGCTGAACCGCCGTCACCACCACGACCGCCGACCAGGAACCGACGCAGGCGATCGTCCCGACCAGCAGGGCGAGCGCCAGCCTCATCCAGGCATAAGACGAATCCGGCGCGTAGCGCGCATCCTGGGCGTTCATGTTTCCTCGCCGGATCAGCGGAGAACGATTTTCTCTCTGCCCGAGCATTAGGCAGCACGATCGTTCGCCACAAGCGCATCGGCGGCGGGCCGATGCGGCGCGGATGTGGGGGCGGCCTGCGTTTTCTTCGACCGCTTGCATCGTGGGCCGACAGCGGCATGCTCGGCACGAGGCGGAGGAGCGATGGCCAGGATTTGCATCTACGGCGCCGGCGCGATCGGCTGCTATCTCGGCGGGCGGCTCGCCGCCGGCGGCGCGAAAGTCGCTTTCATCGGCCGCCGGGGCATTGGCGAGGAGCTCCGGCAGCACGGCCTGACGCTGACGCATTATGACGGCCGCAACTGGCACGTTCCGCCGGAGACGGTTGCCTTCTCGACCGAGCCGGATGCCGCCGCGTCGGCCGACCTCATCCTGGTCACCGTGAAGTCGGGCTCGACCGTGCAGGCCGCGGCTGAGCTTGCCGCCCTGGCTGCACCGAACGCCGTCGTGATCAGTTTCCAGAATGGTATCGGCAATGTGGATGTGCTGCGCGCTGCCCTGCCCGGCCGCAGCGTGCTCGCCGGCATGGTGCCGTTCAATGTCATCAGGCGTGGTCCCGGCGGCTTCCATCAGGCCTCGGAAGGCGAGCCCGAAGTCGAGGACGCAGCCGCACTCGCACCTTTCCTCGCCGATTTCACCAGCGCCGGCTTCGCCCTGCGCCGGCACCGCGACATGCTGCCGGTGCAATGGGCCAAACTGCTCCTCAACCTCAACAACGCCGTCAACGCGCTCTCCGCCCTGCCCTTGCAACAGGAACTGGCGCAGCGCGCCTATCGGCGCTGCCTGGCGCTGGCGCAGGCCGAAGCGCTCGCCTTGCTCAAGCAGGCAGGCATACAGCCGGCGCGGCTGACACCACTGCCGGCGGGCTGGATCCCGGCGCTGCTACGCCTGCCCGATGCGCTCTTTGCCCGGTTCGCCCGCAAGATGCTGGCGATCGATCCGTCGGCGCGTTCGTCCATGGCGGACGATCTCGCCGCCGGGCGCAGGACAGAGGTCGACTGGATCAATGGCGAAGTGGTCAGGCTGGCGCAGCGCCTCGGTGGGAGCGCGGCGGTGAACGAGCGCCTTACGGCTCTCGTCCACCAGGCCGAGCACTCGCCGCGGCGCTGGAGCGGCGACGCCTTGTTGGCGGAACTCGGCGACGCGAGCTCCTCTCTCCGAGGGATCAGGCGGCGCGACGATCGTGCCGGCCCTCATTGACCTCCTCGATGATCTTGGCGACGAAAGCCGGCAGGTCGCCGGGATTGCGCGAGGTGACGACACCCTTGTCGGTGACGACCTCGCTGTCCTCCCATTGCGCCCCGGCATTGACCAGGTCCTGCTTGATCGTCTTGTACGAGGTCAGCCGCCGCCCCTTGGCGATGCCGCTGTCGACCAGCAGCCAGGGCGCGTGGCAGACGGCTGCGACGACCTTGCCTTGCGCGAAGAAGTCCTTGATCAGCGCGATCGCCTTGTCGTTGCCGCGCAGCGTGTCGGGATTCATCTGGCCGCCGGGCAGCACGATCGCGTCGTAGGCGTCGGCCCGTGTCTCATCGAGGCTCTTGTCGACCCTGACCGCCTTTCCCCAATCCTTCTTGTCCCAGCCCTTGATCTCGCCGCTCTCGGGCGATGCGACATGCACGGTGGCGCCGGCTTCCTTGAGCTTTGCGAGCGGTACCTCGAGCTCGGACTGCTCAAAGCCGTGCGTGGCGAGGATGAGGATCGATTTTCCGTTCAGCGAGGCCATGGCCTTCTCCCTGGTTGCTGCTTCAATCAAGGCAACCTTCGGGAGGGCGATCCGTTTCCGCGTCGGAACGACGCGGTGGGGGCGACAACGGCCCAGAGACATTCCGCGATCTGGAGGAGTGCTCCAGCTCAGCTCTTGCGGCCGGTCAGGTCGGCATATTGCTCGGCCGGCAGCGGACGGCCGAGCATATAGCCCTGCATGTAGTTGCAGCCTTCGTCGATCAGGAAGTCGAGCTGCTCGCGCGTCTCGACACCCTCGGCCACCACCTCGATGTCGAGCGCATGGCCAAGCGCGATGACCGCGCGCGTGATCGCCGCGGCCTCCGAGGCGACGCCGAGATTGGCAACGAAGCTGCGGTCGATCTTCAGCGTCGAGAGCGGGAACATGTGCAGATAGGAGAGCGAGGAATAGCCCGTGCCGAAATCGTCGAGCGCGATGCGCACGCCGAGCGCCTTGATCCGGTGCAGCACCAGCATGGTGCGGTCGAAATCGGTGATCATCACCCCTTCGGTGATCTCGAGCTCGAGCCGCTCCGGCTCCAGCCCGGTCTCGACCAACACCTCATCGATCAGCGCCGGCAGGTCACCATGGCGGAACTGCAGGGGCGAGACGTTGACGGCGATGCGCAGCGGCCTTGCCCAGCTTGCCGCCTCGGTGCAGGCCTGGAGCAGCAGCTCGCGCGCCAGGGGCAGGATCAGCCCGCTCTCCTCCGCCGCCGGGATGAACTCGGATGGCGGAATCACGCCACGCTCGGGGTGGACCCAGCGCGCCAGCGCCTCGAAGCCCGACAGATGGCCGGCGGCCGAGAAGACCGGCTGATAGTGCAGATGCAGCTGCTTCTGCGCGATCGCGGCTGCAAGGTCGTCCGCAAGGTGATGAGCGGACGCCGCCGCATCGCTCCCGGTTTGCGGGCCGCTGCTGACGTCGACCATCACGTTGACTGCGCCGGTGAGCTTGCCCTGCGCATCGTAGAGCGGCGTCGGCAGCGGCATGAAGCGCACGCGGCTGCCATCGGGCCGCTCGGCCAGCGCCTCGATGCCGCGGACCGCGCGCTTCTCGCGCAGCGCCACGGCCAGCGGGCAATCCTCATGCGCCAGAGGCGAACCGTCGACCTGAAAAAGACGATGGGCGATGCACCAGCGATCCTGCCCGATCTGGGGTTGCCGCCCGACGAGCCGGGCAGCCGCCTGATTGAAATAGGTCACGTTCCCGTCGGCATCCGTCGCGTAGAGCGCGAGCGGCAATTGCGCCACGACCTCCCGGAACCAGCTGTCGTCGGCCGCGTCGGCCTGCGCACCCGGAGGCTCGTCCGGCTTCTGACCGCCGGGGGGATTGGGAGGCATGCTGGTGATCTCGACGCGAACAACGTGGTGGCATCAAAGCCGGAAAAACCGAATAAAGTTTTAAATGGCGAAGGCGAATCCAATGCCGCTGCGCAATAGCCACTCCCCCCGGCGTCGGAAAACAGCGGAAATCTTCGTATAAATTGACTCAAATTTGCGCAATGCCCCAAGGAAAACACAATGGATGCGCAGTTTTAAAATTTTAAACCGATACTGATCCAATGAATTGTGAAACACTTTCGATAACTAAAACAGGGATTACGTGAAATCCTATTTGAACAGGCGTTCGCCCTGTTCGTCGATCAGCTGCCGGGCCTTGACGATCGCGAAGTCGGCCGCCTCATCGGCGCCCGGGAAGCGGTCAGCCCGGATGAAGCGATGGCTCTTCACCTCGCCGTCGATCTCCTTCTCGATCAACCCGGACAATTGCTGCTGCCCCCCCTCCGGGAACGGCGTGGCGTGGATGGTGAAGCCCTTGTACTCGATGGTCTTCAGCGGCCCGGCAGGCGTAGCCGGCTTGGCATCCTTGCGGCCGAACAGGGATTTGAGAAAGGACATGACGCGCTCCGTGTGACCGGCGCTGTATAGCGCAGATGCGGCCTGATTGGCCAAGCTCGCCTTGTGGGCTTGTCTTCTCCCATAATAATACCATACGGTATTGTACTATTATGGAGACTGACATGAATTTCTGGCTCGCCCTTGCCGCCGCGCTTGCGGCCATCACCACCCTGATTCACGCCATTCTCGGCGGCCGGGAGATCGCAGCGCCGCTGCTGGCTGCCGAGCGGCTGCATGCGGTGCCGAAATTCACCTTGTACTACTGCTGGCATCTGGTGACGATCGTGCTCGCCGCACTCGCCCTGGCCTTCGGCCTCGTCGCGACCGGCCAAGGCAGCCGCGACCTCGCGCTCTTCGCCACCGCCGGCGCTGCGCTGTTCTGCCTCTGGGGCCTCGGTATGGTCGGGCTGTTCCGCCTGCGCATTGCGCATTTCCCGCAATGGGCCCTGTTCGCGGCGATCACGGCGAGCGGCACGATCGGCCTGTGGCAGTGACTGGCCTTCCCCCGCGCCGCTTCCGCCTGGGCGAATGGCTCGCGCTCGGGCTTACTGCCCTTGCCGAACAGGGGCCTTCCGGGCTGACCATCGAGGCGCTCTGCCGCCGGGCCGGCAAGACCAAGGGCTCGTTCTACGCTCATTTTCCGGCAATCGAAGCCTACCTCGCCGCCCTCGCCGGGCATTGGCGCGAGACCCATACCCTTCGCCTGATGCAGGAGGTCGACACGGGCGGGCCGGCGCAGGAGCGGCTGATCGCGCTCGACAGGATGGCGCTCGCCCTCGACGTGCGCATCGAGCAGGGCATGCGCCGACTCGCCCAGCTCGATCCCGGCGTTGCCGTGACCTGTGCCGAGGTCGATCGCGAGCGTATCGCCTATCTGGAGACTCTTCATGGCGAGAGCGGGCGCTTAGCGCCGGAAGAGGCTCTCGCCCTCGCCCGCATCGAATATGCCGCCTATATCGGCTTCCAGCAGCTCGACCTCGGCCTTTCGCCGCAGGAGCTGCATGACTGCTACGGCATCCTGATGCGGCTTTTGCACCGCCCCGCCAGCGGCTGACGGCTCAGGCGAGATGCAGCACGACCGCGCGCCGGTGCGGGCTGGTCCGGTGCTCGAACAGGTAGATGCCTTGCCAGGTGCCGAGCACGAGCCGGCCACTGCTGACCGGGATCGACAGCGAAACCGGCAGCACCGCCGCCTTGATATGAGCCGGCATGTCGTCCGGCCCCTCCGCGCGATGGGTAAGATAGGCCATGGCCGCATCGTCCGCCGGTGGCACGAGCCGGGCGAAGAAGGCGGACAAGTCACGCTGCACATCCGGATCGGCGTTCTCCTGGATCAGGAGCGAGCAGGAGGTATGGCGCACGAACAGCGTCAGCACGCCGACATCGACCGCCGCCTCGCGTACGAAGCGGGCGACCGCGTCGGTGAATTCGTAGAGCCCCGCCCCGCGTGTCTCGATCGCGAGGCGGGTCTGCTTGCCAGCCATCACCGCTCGGTCAGCGCGAGCTTGGCGCCGAGCGCGACGAAGGCCGCCGCGAAGGTGCGCCGCAGCCAGGCCATCACCGCCGGCTGGCTCACCACCTTGTCGCGCATCGCCGCCGCGAACAGGCCGTAGAGCGCGAAGACGACGAAGGTCATCGCCATGAACACGCCCGAGAGCTCGAGCATGCGCGCCATCGGGCTGGCCTCGTTCGCGGCGATGAACTGCGGCAGGAAGGCGACGAAGAAGATCGAGAGCTTCGGATTGAGCACGTTGAGCGCAAGGCCGTCGACCAGCACGCGCCAGGCCGAGCGCTCGTCGGCCGCAGCCTCGACGCTGAGGGCGCCCTGCTCCTTCAGCGTCTGCCAGGCCATCCAGAGCAGATAGGCGACGCCGGCATATTTGACGATCGAGAAGGCCAGCGCGCTGGCATGCAGCAGCGCTGCAAGGCCCATCATCGCGGCGATCAGGTGCGGCACGATGCCGAGCGTGCATGCGAAGGAGGCGAGCAGGCTGGCCTTGGCCCCGCGCGTCAGCCCTGCGGCGATGGTGTAGATCGCGCCCGTGCCGGGCGAAGCGACGATGATCAGCGAGGTCAGCAGGAATTCGAGGGACATGCGTTGCTCCACTTCCTGCGACGAGGTCGGTGGCGCATCGATATCCCGGTCGTGAACGCCTTGCTAGCCCAGCCCCTCGAAGATGCCGCCGATGACGCTGACCACCGCCTCACCGGTAGCAACCACAGCGGCCCCGGCGCCCTCGACCACGGTCCCGACCACCTCGACCGCGACACCGACCGCATCGATGGTGACGTTGCTGGCGACATCGAGCACGCCGCTGACGACGTCCCCGGCCGTCGAGCCTTCCTCTTCCTGCTTCTTCGCCTGGGGCGGAAGATTCGCCTGCAGCGCCGCCTTGGCGGCTTCGATCTCGTCGGCGCTCGGGATACCGGCCATCTCTGCTCCTCCAAGGGAAGCCCCGATTGTGAGGCGTACCTTAGCAGAACTGTGGCGGACTGGACCGATTCTGCTTGCCCCCTGTGCCTGTCGATCGTAAAGGCAGCGCCGCGTCCCCAGGGACAGCCGTAAGCGTCTCACGTCAGGCAACGCATCCACGAAGGCTCAGCGCCGCCGGGATGCAACAAGGCCATGACGGCGCGGCCTGTCCTTGCAGGATGTCTCCCATGAACTCCGTCCGCAAATTGCCGGCGCGCTATGGCGCGTTCGTCACACCCTTGATCCTCTCCGGCCTGATGACCCTGATCGTCTCAGGGATTTCGACCCTGCGCGTGCTCGGCCCGACACCGGCCTTCGTCGAGGGCTGGCCCGTTGCCTGGGGCCTGTCCTGGCTGATCGCCTTCCCGGTGCTGCTGCTGGCCCTGCCGGTGGCGCGCCGGCTCACTGCGATGCTCTGCGCGCCGGCGGGGTGAGCCCGGGCGACGCGCTCAACACGTCCGCGCGATGTCGTGGACCGCGGCGAGCAGGCGCTCGATGTCCTGCTCGCTCGTGAGATAGCTGACGGAGGCACGCACGATGCCGGCGAGCCCGCGTGCCTCCATGTCGAACGGTGTATAGGCGGGCCCGTTCGCTCCCACCGAAATCCCGGCACTCGCAAGCCGGCTCTTGACCGCGTTGACGTCGAGATCGCCGACGGTGAAGGACACCAGCCCGGACCGTTGCTGCCCGAGATCATGGATCGTGACGCCGTCGATGGTCGCAAGCTCGGCCCGCAACCGCCTCGCCGTCAGGTCGATCTGGTCCCGGATCGCAGGCACGCCGAGCGCCAGCGCCTCATGCAGCGCGACGCCGAGTCCCAGCAGCAGCGCGACCGCGTGCTCGCTCGTCTCGAAGATCCGCGCATCGCCGCGCGGCACTGGCCCCTGCGCCGTCCAGGGCGCGGACAGGACATCCGAGAACACCGGGTCGAGCCGCTGCCGGAGCGAAGCCTGGACATAGAGGATCGCGGTTCCGCGCGGGCCGCGCAGATGCTTGCGTCCGGCACCCTTGAGCACGTCGCAGCCGATCGCCTCGACATCGACGGGAATCTGCCCGAGCGCCTGCCCGGCATCGACGAAATAGGGGATGCCGGCCGCACGCGTCACCCGGCCGACTGCCGCGGCGTCGTTGATCAGGCCACCATTGGCAGGCAGCCAGGTCAGGGCGACGAGACGAACGTGCTCGTCGATCATGCCTGCTAGCGCCTCCGGATCGACCGAGCCATCCTCGCGGCAGGGGATCATCTCGATCCGCGCTCCAGAGCGCGCTGCCGCGCGCTACATCGTCGCGAGATTGCCGCCCCATTCCTGGCGCCCGACCAGAATGCGGTCGCCAGCGCGCAGCGGCGGCAGGGCGGCGAAGGCGAGCCCCCAGCCGGCGGAGCCGCTGGGGGTGAATGCGATCTCGGCGGGCGTGGCGTTGAGAAGGCGGGCGGCATCCGCCCGTGCCTGATCCAGCCGGCCCTGGACCGCGACACTGGCCTCATGCGGGCCATACAGCGCCTCGCGCTGGAGCTGCTCGGTCACCGCAGCGAGCGTGCCGGCGGACATCAGCGAAGCGCCGGCGTGATTGAAGTGGATGCTGGTCGCGCAGCCCGGCGTTGCGGCGCGGAGCGCTTCGATATCGAGGCGGCTCATTGCCGAACCCGCACAAGGCGGGCCGCGTCCGTAGCCAGGGCGAGCATCAGCGAGGAGTCAGTCATCATCATCGTCGAAATCCCTTCGATCCCGACGATGGCAGCGCCGTCCGCGGCTGACCAATTCGAAACGTCCGACGCTGCGATCGATCTGGCTCATGGGTGGAACCCGGCCTATAGCTCGATATCGATGATCGGAACTCCATCGCATGCGCTCCTCGCCCGTCCTGCCACCGCTGCATGCGCTGCGCGCGTTCGAAGCCGTCGGCCGCCTCCTCAGCTTCCGCCGCGCCGGCGAGGAATTGCTGATTACGCAGAGCGCCGTGAGCCATCATGTCCGGACGCTGGAAGAAGCGCTGGGAACCATGCTGTTCGAGCGCAAGGGGCGCAGCATCGCCTTGACCGCGGCAGGCGCACGCTATCTCGACAGTATCTCGCAGGCCTTCGCTCTGGTCGCCGACGGAACCCGCGAGATCCGCTCGTACGCTACGCGCCAGGTCCTGACGGTGAGCCTGCTGCCATCCTTCGCCGCCAACTGGCTGGTGTCGCGTCTCGCCGGTTTCCTGGCCGCCTATCCGCAGATCGAACTCGTCCTCGACCCGACGCTGAACCAGGCCAACCTCGCCGCCGGGGAGGCGGATATCGCGATTCGCTACGGCGTCGGCGAATGGCCGGGCCTGCGCTGCGAGCTGCTTGCTGCCGAACGCCTGCTTCCGGTCCTGAGCCCGGAGCTGGCGGCACGTCAGCCACTGGCGAAACCTGACGACATCCTCTCGCACACCCTGCTGACCAGCCATCGTCCCACCGAATGGGAGGCCTGGTCGCGGCATACCGCCCTCGACCTGACCTCAGCCAGCCGGCTGCAGTTGACGGACTACAACGTCGTCCTGCAGGCCGCGCTCAATGGTCAGGGTGTCGCCATAGGCCGCAGCCTTCTCGTCGCGGATCATCTCCGCCGTGGCGCATTGCTCGCGCCATTGTCGGATTTCGCGACCGCGCCGGGGCTTGGCTACTGGGCGGTCCTGCCGGGCAGCGGCGCAGGCAAGCCGGCCGCGGCGATGTTCGTGAACTGGCTCAGGCACGAAATCGCCGAGGCCGGATCCGCGGGAATGGCCCGCCAAAATGAAACGGGGCGCTGAAGCGCCCCGTTCGAACTTCGCGTCAATTGTCCAGGAAGCTCCGGAGCTTGCGGCTCCGGCTCGGATGCTTGAGCTTGCGCAGCGCCTTCGCCTCGATCTGGCGGATGCGCTCGCGGGTGACGCTGAACTGCTGGCCGACCTCTTCGAGGGTGTGGTCGGTGTTCATGCCGATGCCGAAGCGCATGCGCAGCACGCGCTCCTCGCGCGGGGTGAGCGAGGCGAGCACGCGCGTCGTGGTCTCGCGCAGGTTCGACTGGATCGCCGCGTCGATCGGCAGGATCGCGTTCTTGTCCTCGATGAAGTCGCCGAGATGCGAATCCTCCTCGTCGCCGATCGGGGTCTCCAGCGAGATCGGCTCCTTGGCGATCTTCAGGACCTTGCGCACCTTCTCAAGCGGCATGGCCAGCTTCTCGGCCAATTCCTCCGGGGTCGGCTCGCGGCCGATCTCGTGCAGCATCTGGCGCGAGGTCCTGACGATCTTGTTGATCGTCTCGATCATGTGCACCGGGATGCGGATGGTACGGGCCTGGTCGGCGATCGAACGGGTGATCGCCTGGCGAATCCACCAGGTCGCGTAGGTCGAGAACTTGTAGCCCCGGCGGTACTCGAACTTGTCGACCGCCTTCATCAGGCCGATGTTCCCCTCCTGGATCAGGTCGAGGAACTGCAGGCCGCGGTTCGTGTACTTCTTGGCGATCGAGATCACGAGACGCAGGTTCGCCTCGATCATCTCCTTCTTCGCCTGCCGGGCCTCGCGCTCGCCCTTCTGGACCATCAGCACGATCTTGCGGAATTCCTGAATCTCCAGGCCGGTCTCGGAGGCCATCGTATGGATGTCCTCGCGCAGATCCTTGATCCGGTCCTTCTCCTGCGCGACGAACTCCTTCCAGCCGCGCGAGCCGAGCTTGGAGACGCGCAGCAGCCACTTCGGGTCGAGCTCGCCGCCGATATGCTGCTTCAGGAAATCCTCGCGGCCGACGCCGTAGCTCTCGGCGAGACGCAGAAGTCTCGTCTCGTGAGAAATAAGCCGCTTGTTGATGTCGTAGAGCTGCTCGACCAGCGCCTCGATGCGGTTGTTGTTGAGCGAGAGCGACTTCACCGAAACGATGATGTCGTCCTTCAGCTTCTTGTACTTGCGGTCCTGCGACGGCGAGAGCTTGGCATTCTCCAGCCGGCCGGCAATGTCCTGGTCCTGCAGGCGCCGCAGCTTGGTGTAGTTGCTGGCGATCGAGTCGAAGGTTTCGAGCACGCGCGGCTTCAGCTCGGCTTCCATGGCCGAGAGCGACACGTTGTTCTCCATGTCGTCGTCGTCCATGCCTTCGGGCGGAGTCTCGCCCTCGGGTGCAGCCTCCTCGGCCTCAGCCACCTCCTCGCCCTCGCCCGGCAGCTGGTCCGGGTTCTTGCCGTCGGGACCGGCATAGGTCGCTTCGAGGTCGATGATGTCGCGCAGGAGAACCTTGCCCTCCATCAGCTCGTCGCGCCAGATGATGATCGCCTGGAAGGTCAGCGGGCTCTCGCAGAGTCCCGCGATCATCGCCTCGCGGCCGGCCTCGATGCGCTTGGCGATCGCGATCTCGCCTTCGCGCGAGAGCAGTTCGACCGAGCCCATCTCGCGCAGATACATGCGGACCGGATCGTCGGTGCGCTCGGTCGGCTCGAGATTGCGCTTGGTCTCGACCGGCAGCGCCGAGCGCTGCGCCTCGACCATGTCGCCGCCCTCGGCCTCGTCCTCTTCACCGTCCTTGCCGCGGGCCGCACGCTCTTCGCCGGCCGCTTCCGGATCCTCGTTGTCGACGACGTTGATGCCCTGCTCGCTGAGCTGGCCGAGCACATCCTCGATCTGCTCGGAGGAGAACTCTTCCGACGGCAGGACCTCGTTCAATTCGTCATAGGTGACATAGCCGCGCTTCTTGGCGAGCTTGATCATCCGCTTGACGGCCTGATCGGTGAGATCGAGAAGCGGGCTGTCCGTGCTCGGGGGCGCCTCCGGGGAACCCGCTTCGGACTTGTCCCGCTCGCTCACTTTGGTCGCCATCAATCAGCGCTCCACCATCTTGCGCGCCGGTGCTCTGGACCCGACGCATAAAAGGGCGCCGCGGCAGACGTCACTGCCGCGCACCCACCCAACTCAATCCGCCATAGATAGCGCCGACCATCGTTGATGAATCGTGCACCATCCTCAAAGCCGTCCTCGATTCTGCCGACGAAAGCAACGGGCCGGCCTGGTCATTTCTCTGGGTTCGCCTCGGTCCCCTCGATCGTCTCGAGGCGAGCCTTGACGTCCTTCATCCAGGCGAAATTGGCTTCCGTTGGTTCGTCAGCCAATGCGCGTTCGGCTGCCTTCAGCTCGCTATGTAGCGTGCGTGCGCGATGATGCAAGACGAGAGCCTGACGAATCGAATCAAAAACAGATTCAGGATCAGCCGTTTGCGCGAGTTTCAGCCGTTCGGCCGGCTGGGTGACGGCGAGCAGCGCCGCTCTCGCCTCCGCCACGCGGGTCTGCTCCAGCCTGCGCCCGAACGCCTCCTGGTCGAAGCTGCCATCGAAGGCCGCTTCGACGAGCGCCTGGCGGAAGCGCTCGGCCGCGGTCCCGTCGAGCGCAAGTTCGGCGATCTCGTCGACGCAGCGCATGACGAGGTCCGGATGGCTCGCAAGGGCCAGCAGGATGAACGCCTCGCGCGTGTTTTCGCCGTGCCGGCGCTGCATCATCTGCGAACCGGCAAGTTGCGGGCTCGGCCGCACCAGCGACAGCGGCGGCCGTTCGGAGCCACGCGGAAAGCCGCGCCCGCCGCCGCGCGCAGTACCGCCGCCGAACCCGCTCTGGCGCCGGCCCTCGAACCGCTCCTGCCGCGCCGGCGCGAAGAGCTGGCCGAGCCGCTCGTCGATCTCGCGGCGGTAGTGCCGGCGGG
>NZ_LNCQ01000048.1:82530-244155 GCF_002831785.1 Allobosea sp. FBZP-16
GCGGCGCGCCGCTCGGGCGTGTCGAGCTGGCTCGCCTCGAATTCACGGGCCCAGAGCATGTCGACGAGCGGCTTGGCCGAACCGATCACCTCGGCGACCGCGGGCTTGCCACCCGAGCGGGCGAGATCATCCGGATCCTGCCCTTCCGGCAAAAGCGCGAAGGAGAGCGAGCGCCCCGGCTCCAACAAGGGCAGCGCGAGGTCGATCGCCCGGCCCGCCGCCTTGCGGCCGGCCTTGTCGCCGTCGAGGCAGATCACCGGTTCGCCCGCCATGCGCCAGAGCAGCGAAAGCTGGTCCTCGGTCAGCGCCGTGCCGAGCGGTGCCACCACCTGCGGGAAGCCGGCCATCGTCATGGCGATGACGTCGACATAGCCCTCGACCACGATGACCTGGCCGGTGTCGTGCGCGGCTTTGCGGGCATTGTGGTGGTTGAACAGCAGCGCGCCCTTGTGGAAGAGCGGCGTCTCAGGCGAGTTCAGATACTTGGCCGGGACATCGGCGCTCATCGCCCGGCCGCCGAAGGCGACGACGCGACCGCGCGCATCGTGGATCGGGAACATGATCCGATCGCGGAAGCGGTCATAGGGCACGGCGATCTCCTCGCCATGCACCAGCAGCCCCGTCTCCATCATCGCATCGGCGCCGACGCCCTTAGCCGCGAGATGGTCGCGCAGCGCGAAGCGGTCCGGCGGGGCATAGCCGATGCGGAAGAGCTGGCGCGCCTGCCCTTCCAACCCGCGCCCCGAGAGATAGCGCCGCGCCAGCCCGCCGCGCTCCGATTGCAGCTCGGCCTCGAAGAAGCGCGCCGCCAGCTCGACGACCTCGTGCAGCCCCTTGCGCTTCTCCTCCTGGACCTGCGCCTCGAAGGAGACCTTCGGCAGGGTGACGCCGGCTTCCGAGGCGAGCTTTTCGACCGCTTCAGGGAAGGACAGCCCCTCGGTCTCCATCACGAACTTGAAGATGTCGCCGTTCTTGCCGGAGGAGAAATCGAAGAAGGAGCCCTTCTGGTCGTTGACAAAGAAGGACGGCGTCTTCTCGGCATTGAAGGGCGAAAGCCCCTTCCATTCGCGGCCGGCCTTGGCGAGGCGCACGCGCTTGCCCACGACCGCCGAAACAGGCAGCCGCGCCTTGATCTCCTCGAGGACGGAGGGCGGGAACTTCATGGCTCCCTATCTGGCCGCTGCGAGCCCGCTTGCCAACTCCTGAAGGCGCCCTTGTCGGGCTTATGGTCCATATCCACAGCAAGCCCCATATGATAAAGAAAATCGCGAAAAAGGAAGAAAGCCGTGGCGCTCAACATCAAGGACCCGGAGACGGAGAAAGCGGTGCGCCAGCTGGCGCGCCGGCGCGGCCTCAGCCTGACAGAGGCCGTGCGCATGGCCGTCAGGAGCGAGCTCGACAAGGACGAATTGTCCGAGGAGGAGAAGGCGCGGCGGGTGACGGCGGCGCATGCCTGGATGAAGGAGTTCTACAAGAAGTACGGCATCAAGCCGGCCGAGCGTTCCATGACCAAGGAGGAGATGGACGATATCGTCGGCTATGACGAGAACGGAATGTGGGGATGATCGTTATCGACGCCTCGGCAGTCGTCGCGATCATAACCGGTGAGCACGACGCTCAGGCCCTGCTCGAACGCATCGCCCTCGCACCACATCGCTGCATTTCGGCCACCAACTTGTTGGAAGCACGGCTCGTCCTCGAACTCGGCCGTGGTCTCGAATCGATTCTGTTGAACAATCTCCTGTCCCGGTGGCAGATCGAGATCGTGCCGTTCGATAAGGAAGGCATCGAATTCGCCTTCGACGCCTATCGCCGCTACGGCAAGGGCCGCCATCCCGCCAAGCTGAACATGGGTGACTGCGCGGCCTACGCTTTGGCCAGGTCGCGCGGCTGGCCGCTGCTCTACAAGGGCGAGGATTTCACGCAGACCGACATCGAGCGGGCCTGATGCCGCCAGCGGTCGAGACACGGCTGCTGCGCCAGTTCATCGCCGTCGCCGAGGAATTGAACTTCCACCGCGCGGCCGAACGGCTGCACATGGCGCAGCCGCCGCTGAGCCAGGCCATCCGCAAGCTCGAGGACACGCTTGGCTTATCTCTGTTCGAGCGCAGCAACCGCAGCGTCGCGCTGACGCCCGCCGGCGCGGCCTTCCTCGTCAGCGCCCGGCACATCCTCGCCCAGCTCGATGAGGGCATCCGCGAAGCGCAGGCCGTCGCCGCCGGCCAGGCCGGCCGGCTCGCGATCAGCTTCGTCGGCACGGCCCATGACCTGCTGCCTCTGGCGCTGCGCCGCTTCCGCGCGCAATTCCCCGGCATCGAGCTCGTCCTGCGCGAGGCGACCACGGGCGAGCAGCTCGCAGCGATCACCGCGGGCGAGGCCGATATCGGCCTGATGCGCCAGCCCGGCATCATGGTGGCTCAGCTCGCCAGCGAAACCCTGCTGCGCGAGCCGATTCTCGCCGCACTGCCGGATGACCACCCCCTCGCCGGAGAGGAGAGCATCCCTCTCGCCGCCCTCGCCGGCACCGAGTTCATCGGCACGCCGCGCCAGCTCGGCATCGGCTTCCACGACCAGATCATCGGGCTCTGCCGCCTCGCCGGCTTCTCGCCGCGCATCGTTCAGGAAGCGCGCCAGATGCAGACCATCGCCAGCCTGGTCGCGAGCGGCCTCGGCGTCTCGCTGATCCCGGCCTCGCTGGCGCTGATGCCGCGCGCCGGGGTCGCCTTCCGGCCGATCGCCGTCGAGGCGCCGCCGGAGATGACCAATATCGAGCTGATCGCGGCCTGGGATGCGACGCGCCATTCGCTGGCCCGCGACAACTTCCTAGCCGTGCTCAGGCACGTGGCCCGCGATATGCAATTCATATCAAACTAGAACAAACAATATATTTTACCGCGATCATCGCGGCTGGCAGCCTCTCCTCGACAGCAACAGCAGGAGGGTCTTTGCCATGCCACGCCACTTGCGACGATGGGGCCTGATCGGCGCGGCCCTGGCCGCGGCCGCCCTTTTCACCACCCCGACCTCGGCAACCGAACGAGTGACCATGATCGAGCAATTGCGCATCTACGAGATCTTCGAGAGCAACAAGGAGGCGTTTCACGCCCGCTTCCGCGACCACGCCGCCCGCATCATGAAAACCTATGGCTTCGACATCGCCGCGATGTGGGAGGCCAGGACCAAGGACCGCACGGAATTCATCTACGTCCTGCGCTGGCCCGACGAGGCGACCATGCGCCAGACCTGGGCCAGCTTCATGCAGGACGCGGAATGGTCTGCGATCAAGGAGCGCACCTCGGCCGAGCACGGCCGCCTGGTCGGCGGAATCGAGGAGCGCGTGATGCAGCGCACGAGCTATTCGCCCTGAGCAGACGCCTCTCTAAGGACACTGCAGCGGGTCGTCCGCCAGGGCTTTCGCCACGCCCTCGGTCGGCAGCAGGACAGCGGCGTCGCCGGCCCGCAATTCAATGCGCGTCGCATCGCGCAAGGCTGCCACCACCGGCTTCATCTGCGCAGCGCCGAAACTGCCGTCGGGTTTCCAGGTCAGTTCGACCTCGTCGATGCCCGCCTGCGCCGTGACCGGCACCCGCGTCGCCTTGCCGTCGGCCACGATCTCGATCGCCGACGGCAGGGCGTCCTTGAGCTGCGTCTTGGGCAGGACGGCGATCAGATAGGGGCCGCCCGCAATCGCCGGATTGGCGCGGGCCGCCGCCGCAGCGCCGCAATAGAAGGTGAGCCGCGTCCCGTCGGCACCGTTCACCCCGGCATAGGAGGTGCCCATCTGGTAGCCGGTACCCCAGCCTTCGGATTGAGCCAGAGCAGCCGAGCCATGCAGGGTCAGACCGAGCGTCAGGATAGCGATCGATCGTTTCGACATCGGAAGCCTCCTTTGCCGAAACGCTGTCCGTCGATCTGGCGAAAATGCCGCCCGCGGATCAGCCGCCCAGCAACTGCTTCACCATAGGCGAGACCTTGGCGAAGTCCATCTGGCCGGCGTAAGCCGCGCGCAGCGCGCCGATGACCTTGCCCATGTCCTTGACGGCGGATGCGCCGGTCTCGGCGATGACCTCCTCGATCGCCGCCTTGATCTCCTCGTCGCTCATCTGCTTGGGCAGGTAGGACGAGATCACCGCGACCTCGGCGCGCTCGCCCTCGGCGAGCTCGGGCCGGCCATTGGCGTCGTAGATCGCGATCGATTCCTGGCGCTGCTTGATCATCTTCTGCAGCAAGGCGAGGATTTCGTCCGGCGTCGCCTCGCCCTTGCCGGCGCCGCGCGCCTCGATGTCCTTGTCCTTCAGCGCCGACTGGATCAAGCGGATGGCAGCGACCTTGCCCTTCTCGCCGGCCTTCATCGCGGTCTTGAGGTCGGCAGTGAACTGCTCGCGCAGAGTGGACATGATGGTACGAACCTTCTTCATTCATTGACGGGGCGCGGCCGCCTGATTAAGGCTCGCGCTCCAGACCGGCAGCGCCATTTCGCGCAGCCTTCACGCTTGCCGCAGCTTCCAGCGGCCTGGACGAGACATAGACATGACCGCTCACGAAGGAAACCCCGCCGCGCAAGGCGGGCAAGAGGGCTGGGTCGAGCCGCGCGCGACTGCCGTGCTGGTGCTGGCCGACGGCACGGTGCTCGAAGGCTTCGGCCTCGGCGCGATCGCGCAGGCGGCCGGCGAGGTCTGCTTCAACACGGCGATGACCGGCTATCAGGAAATCCTGACCGACCCGTCCTATGCCGGGCAGATCATCACCTTCACCTTCCCGCATATCGGCAATGTCGGCGTCAACGAGGAGGACACCGAGACGGTCAACGCCGCCGCCTCCTCCGGCGTGCGTGGCATCGTGCTGCATGCCGAGGTCACCCAGCCCTCGAACTGGCGCGCCGCCAAGCATCTCGACGCCTGGCTCAAGGCCCGCAACATCGTCGGCATCAGCGGCGTCGACACCCGCGCCCTGACCGCCCTGATCCGCGAGAACGGCATGCCCAACGCCGTCATCGCCCATGATCCGGCCGGTAATTTCGACATCGAGGCCCTGAAGAAGGAGGCCGCCGCCCTCCCCGACATGGCCGGGCTCGACCTCGTGCCGCTCGTTGCCGCGACCCAGCGCTATGACTGGAACGAGACGCCCTGGCTCTGGCCGCGCGGCTACGGCAAGCGCGAGAGCGCGGCGCATCGCGTCGTCGCCATCGACTACGGCGTCAAGCGCAACATCCTGCGCCTGCTGGCCAAGGCCGGCTGCGAGGTCGAGGTCGTGCCCTCGACCGCATCGGCCAAGGACATCCTCGCCCTCAACCCCGACGGCGTCTTCCTGTCGAACGGCCCGGGCGACCCGGCCGCGACCGGCGAATATGCCGTGCCGGTGATCAGGGAACTGCTCGACCGCAAGATCCCGACCTTCGGCATCTGCCTCGGCCACCAGATGCTGGCGCTCGCCATCGGCGGCCAGACCATGAAGATGAAGCAGGGCCATCACGGCGCCAATCATCCGGTCCAGGACAAGACCACGGGCAAGGTCGAGATCGTCTCGATGAACCACGGTTTCGCCGTCGATCCGGCGACGCTGCCGGCCAACGCGACCGAGACCCATGTCTCGCTCTTCGACGGTTCGAACTGCGGCCTCGCCCTGACCGACCGCCCGGCCTTCAGCGTCCAGCACCATCCGGAAGCCTCACCCGGCCCGCAGGACAGCCATTACCTCTTCACCCGCTTCGTCGAGCTGATGGAGACGGAGAAGGCGAAGAAGGCCGCTTGAGGCGGCCCGTTTTCCGCAGCTGATATCAAGGTTGCACGGTCATCCCGGGCGACGGAAGGGAGACCCGGGATCCATTCCGGAACGGTTCAGGAATGGATCCCGGCTCTTCGCTGCGCTACGGCCGGGATGACACGGAGCTGGTTCATAAAGCTCCCAGGATTGACAGGCCCCTGCGCGCGCGCTTTATGCGCGCCATGACCTTTGCCTGCCTGCTCGCCCGCAACTATTACGCCCCGTCCTCATAGAGGCGGTGGCATTTTCATGTCTCAACCGCCGCGCTGGCGGTTGAAATCAGGCAGTCACCCGGCATCGCGGCCCCTCCAGAGGATCACGCGATGTTTTTCCCGAATATCACCACTCCCTCCGTCGGCCTGATGGGCTTTGGCGCCTTCGGCCGCCTGATCGCCCGCCATCTCCGCCCGCATTGCCATCTGATCGCATTCGATCCAGCGCTGCCGGCCGATGCGGCCGCCGGTGGCATCATCGCCGCCGATCCCGCCGAGATCGCCGCCTGTGACATCGTGATCCTCGCCGTGCCGGTCGCGTCGCTCTCCGAGGCGATCGCGACCTTGCGGCCGCATCTGCGCGCCGGCGCGATCGTCGTCGATGTCGGCTCGGTCAAGATCGGCCCAGCCATGAGCATGCTCGCCGAGCTGCCCGCGGATGTCGAAATCGTCGGTACCCATCCGCTTTTCGGCCCGCAGAGCGGCCGCAACGGCATTGCCGGCCTCAAGATCGCGATCTGCCCGATCCGCGGCGCCAGCGCCTGGCGCATAGCGGCCTTCCTGCGCCGCATGCTTGGTCTCAAGGTGATTATGACGACGCCGGAGGCGCATGACCGCGAGGCCGCCATGGTCCAGGGCCTGACCCATCTCATCGCCAAGATCCTGGTCGCGATGGAGCCGCTGCCGCGGCGCATGACAACCGCGAGCTTCGACCTGCTGATGCGCGCAACCGAGATGGTCCGCCATGACAGCCCGGCCGTCTTCCTCGCCATCGAGCAGGCCAACCCGCATGCACGGCCGGTGCGCGACCGCTTCTTCGCGCTCGCCGAGGAGATGCGGGCGCATCTCGACCGGGATGCCGCTTCGTGCTTCGACCAGCGGGACGCGGGAGCCCTCTCCTGGAAGGAGAGGGTTGGGTGAGGTGTTCGGACTGAAAACGTTGGCTTGAACCTGACCGCGCGTTGACCGCTCGTGTCACTGGTCCAACAGCCTACACTTCACCCTGCCCTCTCCTTCCAGGAGAGGGTTCCCCGCGCTCTTTCCTGCCGACGATGGCTAGGCCGCTTTCGCCTCGGTCCTCAGGAAGCCCGCGAGCTTGCCTGCCGACAGCCCGGCCTGATGCGCGATCCTTGTCGCCAGCGCGACCGCCGCCGGCCGTGGCTGCCCCATAGGCCGGTCGAGCCAGTAGGAGACCGGGTTGAGCGCCGTGCGCTGATCGACCCTGGCGATCCGCCCGGCATCGACCTGCGCCTGCGCCAGAGGCGGGCGCGACAAGGCGACGCCGAGCCCGCTGGCAGCGGCGTCGAGCACGAGATTGTAGTCCTCGAAGCGCCGGTCCTGCTGGCGCGGCCGGAAATCGAGCCCCTGGGCATTGAACCAGGCGCGCCAGCCGGCAGCATCCGAATCGTGGATCAGCGGCTGGTCGAGAAAGCGCTCCGGCCTGCCCTCGCCGATCGCCCTGGCCAGCTCCGGCGAGGCGACGGGGTAGCACCACTCCTCGAAGAGCTGCACCGAGACCCGGCCCGGCGTGCCGCCGCGGCCGCAGCGAATGGCGAGGTCGATGCCCTCCTCCTCGAGGTCGACCTTGCGGTGATCGACCTGCAGCATGATCCGCACGGCGGGATCGCCGCTCTCCAGAAGCTGCCAGCGCGGCATCAGCCAGAGCGAGCAGACGGAAGGCGTCGCACTGAAGCGCACCACCGCCGTCCCGCGCGGTTCGCTCCAACGGTCGGATGAGTCGGCGAAGACCGAGAATGCCTCCTGCGTGCGCTGGAACAGCCGCTGCCCCTCCGGCGTCAGCGCGACGCCGCGCGCCTGGCGCTCGAACACGCGCAGGCCGAGCCAATGCTCGAGCTTGGCGACCTGCCGGGAGATCGCGCCATGGGTCAGGTTCAGCGCCTCGGCCGCAGCCGAGAAGCTGCCCGAGCGGGCGGCGGCCTCGAAGGCGCGTAGCGTGTCCAGCGGCGGAAGTGGCGAGCTGTGATCCATGTTCACAGCTCGCCATCGAATTACTCGTTTGTCAATCAGCTCACCGAGGCGCTTATCCGAAGGCGAACCGTCACCAGCCTTTGAGGCCTGCCATGACAACCGTCCCCTCCGCCGCGTCCTCCCGGCCCGGCTCCACCCTCGACGCCATGCTGCTCTTCACCATCCCCTTCACCGTGATCGCCTGGGCCTCCTCCTTCCCCGCGATCCGGGCCGGCCTTTCCGGCTTCGGCGCACTCGAGCTGGCGGCGCTGCGCTTCGCCATCGCCGGCGTGTTCGCCGCGCTCTTCCTGATCGTGACGCGGCCGAAGCTGCCCGAGCGCGCCGATATCTGGCGCTTCCTCACCGGCGGCATCGTCTTCATCGCGCTCTATGCGATCTTCCTCAATCTCGGCCAGCGCGTCGTTCCGGCGGGCGCGGCGAGCTTCATCATCAACACCAACCCGATCATGACGGCGGCGCTCGCCATGCTGGTCCTGAACGAGCGCTTCAGCGCCCTCGCCTGGACCGGCACCGCGCTCGCCTTCGCCGGCATCGGCGTCATCGCGATTGGCAACGGGCTCGACCTCAATATCGGCGTCAGCGTCCTGCTGATCCTCGGTGCTGCCCTGTGCAACTCGGTCTCGACCGTGGTGCAGAAGCCGCTCTTTGCCCGCCACAAGCCGCTCACCGTCGCGGCCTGGAACATGGCGATCGGCGGCCTTGCCCTGACGCCGTTCCTGCCCGGCGCGCTGGAGCAGTTGCCGGCGGCCCCGGCGCAGGCGATCTGGTCGGTAATCTGGCTCGCTCTGGTCTCCAGCGTCGTCGCCTACGGCACCTGGGCGATCACCCTGTCGCGCCTGCCGGCCGCCCGCGCCGCCAACTTCCAGTACTGCGTGCCGCCGGCGGCGATGCTGATCAGCTTTCTCTGGCTCGGCGAGGTCCCGACCGCGCTCGGCCTGATCGGCGGCGCCATGGCCCTGGCTGGAGTAGTCCTCGTCAACCTGAAGCGCTGAACCTCATCGTCATTCTCGGGCGGCGCACAGCGCTCACGCGATCCCCTCTCCCCTTGCGGGAGAGGGTTAGCGTGAGCGGTCGCGCGACGCTGATCGCAAGTCCGGCGTCGTATTTCGTTGACTGTCAGGACCCGCGCGACCTCGCATCCGACCTTGCGGGCCACCTTCTCCTGCAAGGAGAGAAGGGATACGCGGCTCGTCCAGCGCTCGACCGGACAGCCGTAGGTCAAGCTCGGGCACGACCTGCCTTCATTGATCGCCCTGCGCTATTGCTCAGCTCGCGTCGATCCCAGGATCATTGCCGGCGCAGGCGGTCGCCCCCTCCCAGCGTTCGCTCGCCGAGATATCTTGGCGCAAAGATAATTATCTTGACAGAAAGATACCCCTCAGTTAGATATCTTTCCGTCAAGATAACTCAGTCCGCGATCAGCCCAGGGAGGCAGCTATGTTCAACGTCCTTCGGTCCGAAGATCAGCAGCGCGGCGCCAACCGCACCGTGCGCTTCGAGGGTGAGAAGCTCGGCGGCCCGGTTTCGTTCTTCATCGTCGACGCCGAGCCGGGCCAGGGCTCGATGCTGCACGTCCACCCCTATTCAGAGACCTGGATCGTCCGCAAGGGCGAGGCCGAGTTCACTGTCGGCGGCGAAACGACGCGCGGCTATCCCCGCGACGTCGTCGTCGCTGCGGCCGACATCCCGCATCGCTTCGAGAATGTCGGCGACGGCCGGCTCGAACTGATCTGCGTCCACCCGAACGGGCGAATCCTGCAGCAGAACCTGTGAAATCGCTCAGCAAGGAGACTGACCATGTCCAAGATGATCTTCGTCAACCTGCCCGTCGCCGACATCGGCGCCGCGACGCGCGTCTACGAGGCGATCGGCTGCAGGCAGAACCCGGATTTCAGCGATCACCAGTCGTCGAGCATGGTCTGGTCCGAGACGATCACCTTCCAGCTGCTGACCCGCGACTATTTCGCGACGTTCGTCAGCAAGCCCGTCGCCGACGCCCAAGCCGGGGCGCAGGTGCTGCTGGCGCTCACGCTGGCGAGCCGCGCCGAGGTCGACGCCATGGTCGCGGCGGCAGCGGCAGCAGGCGGCAAGGCCGATCCGCGGCCGGCGACCGATTTGGGCTGGCTCTACAACCGCGCCTTCGAGGACGCCGACGGCCACACCTTCGAAGCCGTCTTCGCCGACATGACAGCGATGCCGGCGGTTTAGCCGCGCCGCCGAGCACTACATGGGCCGGGTTGGCCCGAGCGATGTCGCGGGCGTCGAAAGCGCCCTGCCCGTCCGTCACGCCCTGCCTCGACAAACCGGCAGGCAGCCTGTCGCGAACAGCGACCGTGCGATGGTGAAGAGCATAGCGCGCCCAAGGACAATTCCGGGAAGTTCTTGCTCTTTGCGGCTGGACTGAACGGGCGAGTGGCTGCAGCCACGGAGCGTCATTTGCAGCCACTCGAGTTTGCCCAGTTTCAGCTGGCCGATGACGACCCATCTCGGGCTCGGTCGGGTGGTGATCACGCATCAACCTGATGGAAGTCACCGCTGGGCGAGGCGGCCGCCAAATCGACGCGCCTCGACACGCGCCAGCGGCTGCACCTCGCGGCGTTCCGCACGAAAAAGCCGACAGAAAAAGCAGTAGATTTTCACCAAAACTGATCCGGAAAGCAGGTTTCTTTTCAGCAAAATCCAAAAAACGCTCGAAATTTTTACATTCGAGATAAAAATAAACGAACAAATGAATTGACATGAACCTCATAGAATCCTAGAAGTATTTTCGTCGATATTTGCTCGGACGGTTAGTTTTATTTTCGCGCTTCGGCGCGTTTCTGACGAACTCCCCTTTCAAAATCGTTCTGAATCCGCCGAGCATTCGCATGGCGGACGACAGGTCTTGCCAACAGGAGGGTTCTTCAATGACCACCGGCACAGTGAAATGGTTCAATTCCACCAAAGGCTTCGGCTTTATTCAGCCTGACGATGGCAGCCAGGACGTCTTCGTGCATATCTCCGCCGTCGAGCGGGCTGGCATGCGCGATCTTCAGGAAGGCCAGAAGATCGGTTTCGAGGTCGCTCGCGACAATCGGTCTGGCAAGATGGCTGCCGAGCAGCTTCAGGCTGCGTGATCCGGTCATCATTCGTCGCGGTGACCATGGATGTACCGGCACCACTGACTGGAACGATTTCCGAGGAAAGGCCAAGCGAATGCTTGGCCTTTTTTATGTGCCTGACCCGGCGATCAAAACCAAACGGAGGCCAATTTGGCTGAACATTCAAGGCAACGCACCGATGCCGACAACAATTTCCTGAAGGTGCAGACACAGGCGCTGGCCCGCAATCGGATCATCTCCGAGGCAGACAGCATCGCTCAGGCCCGAGACGCGAATACTGCGAAGCTGAGGCAGCTGCGGTTGCATAAGGAAGCACTCGACCGCGAGGCCCAGGCTCTCTCCCCAGCCAAGTCCAAGACACGCCGCAAGATCGTCCCGGCCTGATCGGCTACCGGGGGCGGGCATTCCGGCCCTCGATGGGCACTGGCCCATCGCGCGGCCTCGGCATTGGCCAGGCAGTTGCAGGATGCAATGCAGCCCCGCCCCGTTTCCTTTCTTGAATGACGGTTCAAAAGGCCTGCGGTGACAAGCCGCCGGGACGGTTGTGCTTGCCGAGAGCCGGCTCGCCTCAATCAGCCAACAGCCGCCGCTGCAGTTCGTCCCACAGCTGCGGCGTCTGCGCCGCCAGGATGCCGAAGCCCGGCTCGGCCGGCCTGTAGGGGCGCCCGTCGAAGCGCGCCGCTCGGCCGCCGGCCTCTTCCAGGAAAAGCGTGCCCGGCGCATGGTCCCAGGGCAGGCCACGCCAGAACATCACGAAATGCTGCTCGCCGCGCACGATCGCCGGATAGTCCTCGCCGGCGCAATGCATGCCGGGCAGGATGGCGGCAAGGTCCCGGCCATTGGCCTGCACCCGCGCCGTCATCTCCGCCGGCAGGAAGCGGGTGAGCACGCCGCCGCGCAGCCCGGTCCATTGCGGCGGCTGTCCCACCCGGACGCGTTTCCCATCGACCCAGGCGCCGCCGCCGCGCTCGGCGACATGGATGGTCCCGGTCGCCGGGCTGAGCATCCACGAGGCGACCGGCTCGCCCTCGCGCAGCAGCGCCACCATCATCGAGAAGCACGGGCTGCCCTTGACGAAGTTCGAGGTCCCATCGACGGGGTCGACGACGAAGACAGTGCCCTCGCCCAGCCCCTGCAGCAGCTCCGGCTGCGCCGAGACCGCCTCCTCGCCGATCACCCGCGATCCGGGCAGCAGCGCCGGCAGCCGGAGAGTGAGCAGACGCTCGGCCTCTTCGTCCGCGATCGTGACCTCCTCGCCCGGCGATTTCACCCGGACCTCGGCTTCCGCCAGCTTGCGGAAGCGCGGCATCACCACCTCGGCCGCGACCTCGTGCAGCAGGTCGCAGACCGGCTGGATCAGCTCCTGCCTCGCCATCGTCAGAAGCCCCGCTGTTCCAGCTCGGCTTCTGCCTCGGTGATGTAGTCCCGGATCACCGGCACGGCGCTCTTGTGCGGGCCGAGCAGCAGTTGGAACACCATGTCGCCGCCGATGTCGAAGGAGATCGAGCAGGCGGAGAGGTAGAACTCCCACATCCGCGCGAAGCGCTCGCCCAGCATGGTCACCACCTCGGGCCGGTGCGCCATGAAGCGCTCGCGCCAGGCTTCCAGCGTCCAGTGATAGTGCCGGCGCCAGAACTCGCAGTCGGAATGCCAGAGGCCGGTCTGCTCGACGGCGGCAAACACCTCCGACAGGGCCGGGGCATAGCCGCCGGGGAAGATGTACTTGTCGAAGAACGGGCCGGTGAAGCCGGGTGGGCCGACCCGGCCGATGCAGTGGACCAGCGCGATCCCGTCGGGGGTCAGCAGGTCGCGGATCTTCTCGAAATATTCGAGGTAATGCGCGACGCCGACATGCTCCATCATGCCGACCGAGACGACGCGGTCGAACGTCCCGGTCAGCTCGCGATAATCCTTGTTGATGAAGCTGACGGCATCGCCGACGCCGGCGGCTTCCGCCCGCTTCTGCGCCGCCGCCATCTGGTCGGGCGAGACGTTGAGGCCGGTCACCTTCGCGCCGCAGGCCTTGGCGAGATAGATCGAGAGCTCGCCCCAGCCCGAGCCGATATCGAGCACCTTCATGCCCGGCTCGATCTTCAGCTTGGCGGCGAGATGCCGGAGCTTGGCCTTCTGCGCGTTCTCCAGGCCGACGTCCGGAGAATGCCAGTAAGCGCAGGAATAGGTCATCGTCTCGTCGAGCCAGAGCCGGTAGAACTCGGTCGGGATGTCGTAGTGGTGCTTGACCTTCTTGCCGGCGATGCCGAGCGGATTGTGCATCCGCCAGCGCCGGATCTTGAAGCGGATCTTGCGGATCGCCGCCTGCAGCGGGTGCTTGCGCAGTTCGCTGCGCTGGATCCAGAACAGCGTCAGCAGGTCGTGGATGGTCGAGCCGTCCTCGAACTCGATCCGCTGGTCCATGTAGCCTTCGGCCAATGCCAGCTCGGGATTGAGGAAGAGCTCGCGCTCGATCTTGGTATCCTTGAAGCGCACCGTCACCTCGCCGGCGACGACCGGCTTGCCGGCGAAGGTGAACTCAGTCCGCCCCGGCCCGAAGACATGCCGCGTTCCGTCCGGCGCGATCACGGTCAACCGGCCCTTGCGGATCGAGCGCTTCAGGAGTTTCGGCAACAGCAGCATGGTCGGGCAGGCTCCGGTCGGTCGCGCGCAAGCTATTGGCTCAGCAGCCGTGCCGTAAACCCCGCAGGCAATCAACCTGCTCTGCACGCGCGGCGCAGCCATGCTAAGGGCTAGCCGCGAAGGCGACCCTCGAAACGGAGACCCGATGTCCTGGCGTGATTTCTGGAATGGCGAGCATGCGATCTACGTTTCGGATCGTCACAAGGCCCTGCATTACCGCCGCATCGCGCAGGATATCGCCGCCGCAGTGCCCTCAAAGGACGCAAGCGTGCTCGATGTCGGCTGCGGCGAAGCGCTCTCGGCCGATCTTGTCGCCGCGGCGAGCGGCAGGCTGATCCTGTGCGAAGCTGCTCCGACCGTCCGCGAGAAACTGAGGGCCCGCTTCGGCAGGCTCGCCAATCTCTCGGTGGTCTCGCCGGAAGAGGTTGAGGCCCTGCCGGATGATTCGCTCGACCTCGTCGTCGCCAATTCGCTCATCCAGTATCTAAGCGAAGACGAACTGAAGCGAGCGCTGGCCACCTGGCTCGCCAAGCTGAAGCCCGGCGGCGAGCTGATCCTCGCCGACGTGATCCCGCCTGACCTCTCGGCCTTGACCGATGCGACCGAGCTGCTCGGCTTCGCCTGGCGCGGCGGCTTCCTCGTCGCGGCGCTCGGCGGCCTCGTCCGCACCGTCTTCTCGGACTACCGCAAGCTGCGAGCGCAATACGGCCTCTCGACCTACAGCGCCGTCGGCATCACCGCGCTCATCGAGGCCGCGGGCTTCACCGGCGTCACGCGCATTACGAATTTCGGCCATAACCCGCACCGCATGGCATTCTCGGCTAGGAAGCCGCTGGCGGCGGAAGTTCCGACGCGATGACCTCGCTCGCGCTCGCACTCACCATCGTCACCTTGGCTCTGGCCGGTGCCATGGCCGGCTTCTTCTACGCCTATTCGATGTCGGTGATGTGGGCTCTGGATGCGGTCGATCCGAAAGCCGCGATCGCCGCGATGCAGAGCATCAACATCGTCGTCCGCAACGCCATCTTCTTCCCGGCCTTCTTCGGGACGCCGGTGGTCGCGCTGGTCGCGGCTGGCCTATGGTGGAAGCAGGGCGCCGGACAGGTCGCACTGCTGCTCGCGCTCGCCGCCATCGTCTATCTGGTCGGTACCTTCCTCGTCACCATCGTCGCCAACGTGCCGATGAACGAGGCGCTTGCCATCGCCACGATCCCGGCCGATCCCGAGCAGGCGCGGACGCTGTGGCAGGACTATTCCCGTCCGTGGACGCTGTGGAACCATGTCCGCACGATCGCGAGCTTTGCGAGCCTGCTGCTGGTCGGCTGGGCGCTCTACGCCGCCGGCCAGGCCTGATCACGGAGAACGAGATCAATGCATATCGGCCTGATCGGCGGCATCGGCGTCGCGGCGACGGTGGTCTATTACCAGCGCCTGACCGCGGCCGCGGCGGCACGCGGCGTGCCCAGGCTCGACCTGACGATCGTCCATGGCGAGATTCACGAGCTGATCCGCAACAATCTGGCCGACCGCAAGGCCGAGCAGGCGCAGGCCTTTCTTCCGCTGGTCACGCGCCTGGAGGATGCAGGTTGCGATTGCGCCGCCCTATCCTCACTCGGCGCGCATTTCTGCTTCGACGAGCTCGCGGCGCTGTCGCCCTTGCCATTGGTCTCCGCCGTCACGCCGCTCGACGCCTATTTCGTCGAGCAGGGCATCAAGCGCGTCGGGCTGCTCGGCACGCGGGTGGTGATGCGTACCCGCCTTTACGGCCAGCTCGCACATACCGAGGCCTTGGCGCTGGACGACGAGATCGAGACCCTCGGCCAAGCCTACCAGGAGGTTGCCGTGGCCGGCACCTGCTCGGCCTCGCAGCAGGTTCTGTTTCTCGATGCCGGGCGTCGCATGATCGCGGCCGGAGCCGACGCCATCGTCCTTGCCGGAACCGATCTCAACCTGGCTTTTGACGGGCAGGATCCGGGATATCGGGTCGTCGACGCACTGGATGTCCATGTCGCGCTGCTCGCCGATCTGGCGGCGGGGCGCAAGACACTGAGTGATCTCTAGACCCTGGAGCCGCCGTTCACTGCGCCCGATCGGCGAAGGAGAAGAACTTGTGCCCGGCGAAGGTGAAGACCATCACGATCAGCGTGGTGACCACCTGCATCGGCAGATAGGGCAGACCGGCAACCTTGACGAAGAAGTGCATCAGCACGCCGGTGAGCAGGAAGCCGCCGAAGGCGATCAGGCCGAAGCGCCAGCTCGCCTCGCCATGGCTGCGCGTCGCCTCGAAGGTCAGCCAGCGGTTCAGCGCGTAGGAGACGACGCCGCCGAGCACGAAGCCGGCGAGTGAGGCGGCAACCGGATCGGCCCGGCCGAGCTCGACCAGGCCGATCAGCAATCCGTAATGCGCGACCGCCGCCATCACGCCCGAAAAGGCATAGGCGATGACCTGGCGCGTTTGGCGGGGAAGACGGTGCAGCATCCGGAAATGCCTATACCCCGGATGCTGAACGGAAGCCTACGGCCAATCAGCCCGCATCGCTGCCGGCGAGATTGGCCGGCATGCCTTCGACCGGCAGGTCGAGCGCCTGCTTCAGCGTCTCGAGATTGTATTCGCGAATGCGGCCGTTGGTGGGGTCGCTGACATAGGCGCTGCCGCCGACCACCGCGAGCGAGGGCGTCGGCGTCTTGGCGCCGTACTGGCAGTCGAAGGCCGGCACCGCGTCGAAGCTGGCGAGCTCCTTCCAGGCGGCGACATCATAGACCCTGAGCTTGCCATCCGGCGTCAGATTGGCGAGCCGCCGGCCATTGGCGGAGAGCTCGAACTGGCAGGTCGACTGGCCGCCCGGCACCGGCAGGACATCCGCCGTCGTCAGCGATTTGGCGGTCGGGTCGACCCTGAGCAGGCCGTCATAGGGCGAGGTCTTGCCGTAATTGGCGACCATGAACCTGGCGCCCGCCTTCGCCTTGATCGCGCTGATCCGGCGCTCGTCGGGGTAGCCGAGCTTGTGCGCGCTGAATTTCGCCCTGGCCTGCGACAGCACCAGCATGCCGCCGCCCTCGCCTTCGGCGCAGCCGAAGACATGGCGGCCATCGGCGGCGGCATGGCCGTGATAGAGCTTGCAGGAGGCGTCGGGCTTGGCCGGATCGTTGAAGCTGGCGAGCCTGGTCCAGCCACCCTTCGTCCGATCGAGAATCTCGAACCCGTCGGGCCGTGACGAAGCGCTGCGATCCTCGCCCTTCACATAGACCGGGTTCGGCACCGACATCAGCCAGCGTCCCTCGCCGAGCGGCACGACGATGCCGTGCTGCGGCCCCGGGCTCGGCCATTCCGTCAGCGCCGGCTTTTCCTTGGAAAGGTCGTTGATCGCGACCAGCACCGCCTTGGCCGTGCTTTGCCCGTCCCAGGGGCGGATGCCGTCATAGAACAGCGCGAGCTGGCCATGGCCCGAGATGACATGGGCCGGCTTCTGGCCGGTCAGCACGAGGTCGATGAGCTTCACCGGCCCCTTCTCGATGTCGTTGTGGTCGCCATGCGATTCGATCGTCAGGCCGGTGTCGAGGAAGCGGAGCGTGCCGGCATCGTCGCCGGTCTTGATCACCACGAAGCGGCCGCCCTGCGCGGTGGCGAAGCCGGGATTGGCCTTGGGCACGTCGAAGCTGTGCGTGACCTCGCCGCTGTCGAGATCGAGCACGCGCACGACAGGTTTCTCGTGGTCGGCGAAGACCAGACGGCCGCGCAGCACGGCATGGTCATGGGCGAGCGCCGGCAGGCTCGACAGCAAGGCCGACATGGCGAGCGCGGACAACAGGGAAAGCGGATGCATTCTGGGCTCCAAAGC
This sequence comes from Allobosea sp. FBZP-16, assembly GCF_002831785.1. Classification (NCBI taxonomy): domain Bacteria; kingdom Pseudomonadati; phylum Pseudomonadota; class Alphaproteobacteria; order Hyphomicrobiales; family Alloboseaceae; genus Allobosea; species Allobosea sp. FBZP-16. Next base: position 100,069 of record NZ_LNCQ01000048.1, read on the forward strand.
GAACGACGGAAAAGGGCGAGGTCTCAAGCGGCATCGGCCCGGCGCCAGGCCGGGAACGGATCGGGCAGATCGCGATAGCGCTCGGGCTTGAAGGCGATGGTCGGCGTCTCGCCGAGGAGGCAGGCATCGAGCCCGCTGCGGATGGCACGCTCGTCCATCCCTGCTCCGATGAAGACGAGTTCCTGCCGGCGATCGCCCCACACCGAGTGCCAGTGCCGGTTCAGGATCGCCTTCCATTCCGGATGGTCGGGCCAGCGCGGGCGCGGCACGGCGGCCCACCAGAAGCCCATCGCCTCGGTCCGGCAGATCGCGCCGGCAAGCGACATCTCGCCGACCCATTCGGGCCGCGTCGCCAGCCAGAAATGGCCCTTGGCCCGGATCAGACCTGGCCAGCTCTGCTCTAGGAAGGCGTTGAATTTCTCGGGGTGGAAGGGCCGGCGCGCCCGGTAGACGAAGGAGGAAATGCCGTACTCCTCGGTCTCCGGCACATGGTCCTTGAAGCCGTAGAGTTCCTTGTGCCAGAGCGGGTGCTCCTGCGCCTTCTCATGGTCGAACAGGCCGGTATCGAGGATCGCGTCCAACGGCGCGCGGCCGAAATCGGCCTCGATCAATCCCGCATCCGGATTGAGCGCCCGGATCACCAATTTCGCCTGCGCCACCGCCTCCGGCCCGGCATCGCCGACCTTGTTGAGCACGACGACATCGGCGAACTCGATCTGCTCGACCAGGAGATCGACCAGCGTGCGCTCGTCGCCCTCGCCGGCCGTCTCGCCGCGCTCGCGCAGGAAATCGCGCGAGCCGTAGTCCTTGAGCAGGTTCACCGCATCGACCACCGTGACCATGGTGTCGAGCCGGGCGAGGTCGGAGAGCGAGAAACCCTCCTCGTCGCGGAACTCGAAGGTCGCGGCGATCGGCAGCGGCTCGGCGATGCCTGTGCCCTCGATCAGGAGGTAGTCGAAGCGCCCGTCGCGGGCGAGGCGGCCGACCTCGGCGAGGAGATCGTCGCGCAAGGTGCAGCAGATGCAGCCATTGCTCATCTCGACCAGCTTCTCGTCGGTGCGCGAGAGATCGCCGCCGCCGGCCCGAACGAGGTCGGCGTCGATGTTCACCTCGCTCATGTCGTTGACGATGACCGCGACCTTGCGGCCTTCGCGGTTGTTGAGGACGTGGTTGAGCAGCGTCGTCTTGCCGGCGCCGAGAAAGCCGGAGAGCACGGTGACGGGAAGGCGGGAGTCCATATCGGAGCTCATATTTTGTTACGTTGTAACATTTCATAGCGAGAGCAAATTGCTGACGCAAGGCTGCCGTGCAGGCGCGTCGCTGGCCTTCCACAGCACGCGCCCTAAGCTCACCCTCCCGCGCTGATGGAGGAGCCCGCGCCATGACCGAGATCGACCTGCTGGTCCGCGCCGAATTCCTCTATCCGGTCAGCCCCGGCCTGCCGGTCATCCCCGATGGCGAGGTCGCTATCGCCGGCGGGCGCATCCTCCATGCCGGCCCGCGTCAACCCGAGGGACATTGGGCACCGGCCCGCACCCTCGACGGCACCGGGCGGGCGGTTCTGCCCGGCTTCGTCAACTGCCATTCGCATGCGGCGTCATTGGTGTTCCGCAGCCAGACCGACGACCACGCCGCCAAGGCGGCGCTGCTCGAAGTCGCCTTCCGGATGGAAAAGGACATCACGGAAGATGAGTGGGCGCTGCTGGCGGAGGCTGGCTGCGCCGACATGCTCCAGGCCGGGATCACCACGATCAACGACATTTGGTACGCGCCGCACCGGCTCGCCGACACGGTCGAGGCCTGCGGCCTGCGCGCCCAGATCGCCCACAAAGTGTTCGATGTCCGCCTGCACGAGCTCTGGCGTGGCGACTACACCCACCATCCCGACATCGGCGAGGAACGCCTCCGCGACGGCATCGCCTTCGCCGAGCGCTGGCACGGCGCCGCCGAGGGCCGCATCACCGCGCGCATCGGCACGCACGCCACCGACACCTGCTCGGCCGAACTGCTGCGGACGGCTCGCGCCGAAGCTGACCGGCTCGGCGTCGGCATGCATATCCATGCCGCCCAGAGCATCGCCGAGGTCGAGCAGATCAGGGCGGTCCATGGCTGCGGCCCGCTCGAGTTCCTCAGGGATGTCGGCATGCTCGGCCCGGATGTCGTGCTCGCCCATCTCGTCTTCGCCGGCACTGGCGATCTCGACGCGGTGGAGGAGAGCGGTGCGGCCTACGCGCATTGCCCGACGATCTATCCGCGCCGCGGCCGCTATCCGCCGCTCGAAGACATCATGGCGCGCGGTATTCCGACCGGCTTCGCCACCGACTGGATGCTGAACGACCCGTTCGAGGGCATGCGCAACGCCCTCAACGCGATGCGACTGCGCTTGGGAAGCCCGACTGCTCTCTCCTGTGCCCAGGCGCTGGAACTACACACGATCGGCGCCGCGCGCGTCATGGGACTTCAGGACGAGATCGGCTCGCTGGAACGGGGCAAGAAGGCCGACCTGATCATGGTCGACATCGACCGGCCGCACCTGCAGCCCTATTACGGCGACTATGCCGCGCTGGTCTACTATGCGAGGGCGAGCGACGTGGTGACCAGCATCGTCGATGGGACTGTGGTCGTGGAGGATGGCCGCCCGACCCGCCTCGACCGCGAACGGACGATGGCGCGGATCAGGGAGAAAGTACCCGGCTGGCGCGGCAAGCTGGCGGCGCTCGGCAGCCAGGCGGTGTTCGGGCCGGGATGCCCCTGCTGCGGCTGATCTAGCCGGCGGCAGCCGCCGGTTCGGCGATCAGCCTGCGAACAACGTCCGTCGCGATGTCGAGCAGAGCCCCGGCCGCCGGCGTCCGCGCTCCCGATGCCAGCAGGCGCACCTCGATCGGCGGCAGGTCCGGCAGATCATGCTCGACCCCGACATCGCGAACAGTGTCCGGCAGGCGGTGGCGGCTCCGGACCGAGACGCCATGTCCCGCCCCCAGAGCCGCCCACAGACCCGGCAGGCTCGGCGTCGTCAGCGCCAGCCGCCAGCGCAGGCGCTGCCGGTCGAGGGTCTGGAGCGCGGTCTGCCGGAACAGGCAGGGATGGTCGAACAGCACGAGCGGCAGTTCGGCAGCGCCTGGCCGCCGCATGGTCTCGGCGGCAAGCCAGACCAGTGGCAGCGTCGCGACATGCGTGCCGGCCGTCGATGACCCCGCCTTGAAGAAGGCAAGCGCGACGTCGAGCCGGCCGGCCTGGACCTCCTCCTCCAGCGCGTAGTTGCGGCCGGCTCTCACTTCGAGATGGGAGTTCGGACGTTGCTGCGAGAACAGCCCCAGCACCTCCGGCATCACATCCTCGAAGAAGTCCTGCGGCAGGCCGAGACGCACGGTCGCAGCCCCTGCACTGTTGCCGACAGCCGCGGCGGCCTCGTCGTTCAGCGCGATGATCTGGCGGGCGTAGCTCAGCAGCGCCTCGCCGGCCTCGGTCGGCACCAGACCGCGCCCGTCCCGCCGGAACAGCGGACGCCGCGCCTGCTCCTCCAGCTTCTTGAGCTGCATGCTGATCGCCGATTGCGATCGGCCGAGTTGCGTGGCGGCGCGGGCGAAGCTGCCGAGTTCGACCCCGACCACCATCGCCCGCAGTGCGTCCATATCGAAATTCGCCGACATCTACCCGAATTCCTGAAGTCGGACTTACGATCATTTCGTTATTCGGAATGATCTAGCATTGCTAGCGTCCTGTCCAGCGGCCTTGCGGCCGGACCAGACCATGGAGGACAGCGCATGAATCCCGATCTGATCGCGCAACTGAAGACGCTCACGACCCCGCATCTGGCGGATGGCTGCCTGCGCTGCGGCGTGCCGATCCGTTTCGCGCCCGCCGGTTTGCGACCGCTCGCGCCGGACATGGAGGTACGCGGCCGCGCCCGCCCCGTGCGCCATGTCGGCAGCATCGACGTCTTCTTCGAGCTGCTCGAGCATGCCGCGCCGAGCGAGGTGATCGTCATCGACAATGGCGGCCGCCTCGACGAGGCCTGCATCGGCGACATCGTCGCGATCGAGGCCAAAGCCGCCGGCATCGCCGGCTTCGTGATCTGGGGCCTGCATCGCGACAACCGCGAGCTTGCCGAGCTCGGCCTGCCCGTCTTCAGCCTCGGCGCGCTGCCGACCGGGCCGCAGCGCCTGCATCCGCGTCCACACGACCTCTTCCGTCAGGCGCTGGTCGGCCAGCACGCCATCGCCGAGACCGACTACGTCGCCGCCGACAGCAATGGCGTGCTGTTTCTGCCCGAAAGCCGGATCGAGGACATCGTCGCGGCAGCGATCGGCTATCGCGAGACCGAGGCGCGCCAGCTCGCGGCGATGCGCAATGGCCGCAGCTATCGCAGCCAGACCCGTTTCGAACAGTACCTGGCGACGCGGGCGCAGAACCCGGCCTACGGCTTCCGCCAGCATCTCAAGGACATCGAGGCCGCCGGCGAGGTCTGACCGCGCCACCGCCCACTTCAGCAAACCAGCGGCATGTCAGCCGCCTCCATCACGAGACATCGCAATGACCAAGCAGATCCGCATCCACGAGACTGGCGGCCCCGACGTGCTGCGCTATGAGGACGCCACGCTCGGCGCCCCCGGCCCAGGCCAGGTCCGCCTGCGCCAGACGGCCGTCGGCCTCAACTTCATCGACGTCTACCAGCGCAGCGGGCTCTATCCGCTGCCGCTGCCCAGCGGCATCGGGCTGGAGGCGGCGGGCATCGTCGAGGCGGTCGGCGACGGTGTCGCCGATCTGCGGCCCGGCGACCGCATCGCCTATGCCGGCGGCCCGCCCGGCGCCTATGCAGACGCGCGCGTCATGCCGGCCGGCCCGCTGGTCAAGCTGCCGGACGCAATCAAGGACGAGCAGGCCGCGGCGATGATGCTGCAGGGCCTCACCGCCTATTACCTGATCCATCGGACCTATCGCGCAAAGCTCGGCGACACCGTGCTCCTGCACGCCGCGGCCGGCGGCGTCGGGCTGATCGCCTGCCAATGGCTCAGCGCGCTCGGCGTCACCGTGATCGGCACCGTCGGCAGCGAGGAGAAGGCGGCGCTGGCGCGCGCCCATGGCTGCGCCCATACGATCCTTTATCGCGACGAGAACATCGCCCAGCGGGTCCGCGACATCACGAATGGTGCCGGCGTTCCGGTCGTGTTCGATTCGGTCGGCAAGGACACCTGGGAGGCGTCCCTCGACAGCCTGAGCCCACTCGGCCTGATGGTGAGCTATGGCAACGCCTCGGGAGCCGTGCCGCCCTTCGCCGTCGGCCAGCTTGCCAGCAAGGGCTCGCTGTTCGTGACGCGGCCGACGCTCGCGACCTACATGGCCAGGCGCGAGGACCTCGAAGCCGCTGCCAACGCATTGTTCGCCGTCGTCGCCGATGGCACGGTCAAGATCGCGGCGCTGCAATCCTATCCACTCGCCGATGCCGCCCAGGCGCATCGCGATCTCGAGGCCCGCAGAACCTCCGGCTCGACGATCCTCATCCCATAACGCCGCCCCTCGGGCGGGCCGCGGATCAGACGTCGATCTTGATCCGCGGCACCGACGGGTCGCGCCGCGCCGTCTCGATCACGCTGTCGAGCAGGCCGGGGAAGCGCCGGTTGAACTCCTCGCGGCGGATGCTGAGGAAGCGCACCGTCCCCTCCGCCCGCGAGCGGGTGATCCCCGCCTCGCGCAATTTGGCGAAATGGTAGGAGAGCAGCGAGGGCGAAGCGAGCTCGGTGAAGGCGCCGCAGCGCGCCTTGTCGACCTCGTCGCAATCGGCGAGCGAGACCAGGATGCCGAGCCGGATCGGGTCGCCGAGCGCTGCGAACACGTCGGCCGGCACGACGTCCTCGATCTCTGGGTGGAAGAGCTGCTTCATCACCTCCGGCTTAATTGCATCGCCCGCTCCTGACAAGTTTCAATGATCCTTGAATTTAGGATTGACTCATGGTCGGCCGACGCCCATGATTCAACGATCATTGAAATAGTCGGCAACTCCCCACGGAGCGCTCTGCCATGGACATCCGTCTCCTTCTGCTGGCCGGCGGCGCCTTCGCCATCGGCACGGGCAGCCTCGTCATCACCGGCATCCTGCCGAACCTCGCCGCGGCCTTCGGCGTCAGCGTCGACACCGCCGGCCTGCTGATCTCGATCTTCGCCATCGCCTACGCCATCGGCTCGCCGGTGCTCTCGACCCTGTTCGGCAATCTCGACCGCAAGCTCGTGCTGGTGGGCTCGCTGACGGTCTTCACCCTCGCCAATCTCCTCGCCGCCTTCACCAGCGACTTCGCCTGGCTGATGCTGGCGCGCATCGTCATGGCGCTCGGTTCGGGCGTGTTCATGCCGGCGGCGAACGCCGTTGCGGTGGCGCTCGTCCCGCCGGAGCGCCGGGCGCGCGCGATCGCGCTCGTCACCGGCGGCATGACCGTCTCGCTGATCCTCGGCGTGCCGCTCGGCACCGCCGTCGCCACGCTCGGCTGGCACTTCGCCTTCCTGGTCGTGGCGCTGTTCGGCGCGCTCGCCCTCGCCGGCCTCGTGGTCAAGATGCCGGCCGGCCTGCCGCGCGGTGCCAACACGCTCGCCGAGCGGCTGCAGGTCGCGCGCCGCGGCGACGTGCTGCTCGCACTCGGCACCACCGCGCTTTGGACCACCGGCGCCTTCACGCTCTACACCTATGTCGCGCCCTTCCTCTCGGCCCATGCCGGCATCTCCGGCCATTGGCTGAGCGCGACCCTGGTGCTGACCGGCATCGGCTCGGCACTGGGCAACCAGCTCGGCGGCCAGGCCAGCGACCGCTTCGGCCCGGTGCCGACGCTGACCTTCGTCCTGACCCTGCTCGCAGCCTCGCTCGCGGCCGCCTCGCTCGTCGCAGTGACGCTGCCGCCGGCGATGGCGATCTTCGTCCTGCCGGTGATCCTGATGGTCTGGAGCGGCGCCGGCTGGGCCGGGCATCCCTCGCAGATGTCGCGGCTCGCCTCGATGGCGCCCGATGCGGTCGTCGTCGCGCTCTCGCTCAACGCCTCGGCGCTCTATATCGGCATCGCCGCCGGCGCCGCCCTCGGCCAGCAGGTGCTGCGCCACGGCGCGACCTGGGAGCTCGGCTTCGTCGGGGCGGCCTGCGAGCTCGGCGCACTCGGCCTGCTGCTGATCGCGACGCAGCGGCGCAAGGCGGCGGCGCGCGAGGCCGCCCGCGTCAGTGAGGTCGCGGTCGCGCCCTCCGCGCACTGATGAGCCTTGGCTGACCGACCACTCAGCCCGCTCGCCGTCACGGCGGGCGGGTTCTGCTCATCAGTCGTAGCCGGTCTCAGGCCCTGACCTCGAACACCATGTTGAACGGCGTCTCGGTGGCGCGGCGGAACCAAGTGAAGCCGGCGTCGAGCGCGACCTTGCGCAAACGCATCTCGCCGGCCTGCGCGCCGAGCCCGAGCCCGACCTCCTGCGACAGTGAAGCCGGCGTGCAGATCATCGTCGAGGCCCCGTAGAAGATCCGGCCGACCGGGTTGAGGTTCTGCTTGAGATTGTCGTGAGCAAAGGGCTCGACGATCATCCAGGTGCCGCCCTGCGCCAGCGTCTCCCTGACATGACGGCCGGCCCCGACCGGATCGCCCATGTCGTGCAGGCAGTCGAACATCGCGACGAGGTCGTAGCTCGCCGCCGGGAAGTCCTTGGCGCTGGCCCGCTCGAAAACGATGCGGTCGCCGACGCCGGCCTTGTCAGCCGCTTCCCTGCCCTTCTCGATCGAGGGGCCGTGATAGTCGAAGGCGTAAAAGCGCGATTTCGGATAGGCCTGCGCCATCAAGATGGTCGAGGCACCATGGCCGCAGCCGACATCGGCGACGACCGCGCCCGCCTCGAGCTTGGCCTTGACGCCGTCCAGCGCCGGAATCCAGCTGCTGACCAGATTGGTGTTGTAGCCCGGCCGGAAGAAGCGCTCGGTGCCGCGGAACAGGCAGTTGCTGTGCTCGTGCCAGCCCAGTCCGGCGCCGGTCCGGAAGGCCTCTTCGACCTTGGGCTCGTCGACCCACATCGACTGCACCACCTCGAAGGCCCCGGCGAAGAAGGCCGGGCTGCTCTCCTCGGCAAAGGCCATAGCCTGCTCCGGAGACAGGCTGAAGCTATCGCTGCCCTCGTCATAGTCGATGTACTCGGCCGCCGCCTGGGCCGAGAGCCATTCGCGGACATAGCGTTCCTTCAGCCCGGTCCGGCTGGCGAGTTCCGCCGCCGTCACCGCTTTGCCGTCGGCCATCGCCTTGTAGAGCCCGAGCTGGTCGCCGAGGACGATGAGCGAGCCGGTGACGCAGGCTCCGACGTCCCCGACGAGACGTCCCACCAAGGCATCCAGCTTTTGCGGGTCGGATTCACGCATGGCCAAGCTCCTCTGGTTGGGGAGGGCGTGGCCGGGCCTCACGCGAACCGGCTCGACGCCATCGCGGAAGCCGATGCTATACCCCGCCGGTCACCACTCAACTGCGCAAAGGGCGAAACGCGCCACCTTTGCGCGCATGACCTGTGTGCGCATGACAGGAAGCAGCGCTTTCCGCTTCCCCCCGCCGCCTCCCCCGTCTATAGCGAGCGCCTAGCATTCATCTTTGGGCGATCGCCGGCCTCCGCTCCTTTCGATCGGACGGGTCATGCGCGCCCGCACGGAACCGGTCGAGACCATGCCCAAGCGCACAGACATCAAGACGATCCTGATCATCGGTGCGGGCCCCATCATCATCGGCCAGGCCTGCGAGTTCGACTATTCGGGCACCCAGGCCTGCAAGACGCTGAAGGCCGAGGGCTACCGCATCGTCCTGGTCAACTCGAACCCGGCGACGATCATGACCGATCCGGAGCTGGCCGATGCGACCTACGTCGAGCCGATCACGCCGGAGATCGTCGCCAAGATCATCGAGAAGGAGCGCAACGTCCTGCCCGGCGGCTTCGCCCTGCTGCCCACGATGGGCGGCCAGACCGCGCTCAACTGCGCGCTCTCGCTGCAGAAGTTGGGTGTGCTGGAGAAGTTCGACGTCGAGATGATCGGCGCCACCGCCGATGCCATCGACAAGGCCGAGGACCGCGAGCGCTTCCGCGAGGCGATGACCAAGATCGGCCTCTCGACGCCGCGCTCGCACCACGTCAAGACGCTTGGCGCCGCACTCGACGCGCTGGAGGATATCGGCCTGCCGGCGATCATCCGGCCGTCCTTCACCATGGGCGGCACGGGCGGCGGCATCGCCTACAACAAGGGCGAGTTCATCGACATCGTCGAGCGCGGCATGGACGCCTCGCCGACCAGCGAGGTGCTGATCGAGGAGAGTGTGCTCGGCTGGAAGGAGTACGAGATGGAGGTCGTCCGCGACAAGGCGGACAACTGCATCATCGTCTGCTCGATCGAGAACATCGACCCGATGGGCGTCCACACCGGCGATTCGATCACCGTCGCCCCGGCGCTGACGCTGACCGACAAGGAATACCAGATCATGCGCGACGCCTCGCTGGCGGTGCTGCGCGAGATCGGCGTCGAGACCGGCGGCAGCAATGTTCAGTTTGCCGTCGATCCCGAGACGGGCCGGATGATCGTCATCGAGATGAACCCGCGCGTGTCGAGGTCGTCGGCCCTGGCATCCAAGGCCACCGGCTTCCCGATCGCGAAGGTCGCGGCGCGGCTTGCCGTCGGCTACACGCTCGACGAGATCGAGAACGACATCACCGGCGGTGCGACACCGGCCTCGTTCGAGCCGACGATCGACTATGTCGTCACCAAGATCCCGCGCTTCGCCTTCGAGAAGTTCCCGGGCGCCGAACCGACGCTGACCACCGCGATGAAGTCGGTCGGCGAAGCCATGGCGATCGGCCGGACCTTCCAGGAGTCGCTGCAGAAGGCGCTGCGCTCGCTGGAGACCGGCCTCGACGGCCTCGACGAGATCGAGATCGAGGGGATCGGCCAGGGCGACGACAGGAACGCGATCAAGGCAGCACTCTCGACGCCGACGCCGGACCGCATCCTGCAGGTCGCCCAGGCGATGCGCGCCGGCTTCACCGACGAGCAGATCCATGAGAGCTGCAAGATCGACCCCTGGTTCCTGGAGCAGATGCGCGGGATCGTCGACGCCGAGGAGAAGGTCCGCAAATACGGCCTGCCGCAGACGCCGATCGCCTTCCGCCAGCTCAAGGCGATGGGTTTCTCCGACAAGCGCCTCGCGGCCGTCGCCGGCAAGAGCGAGACCGAGGTCAAGGCCCTGCGCCGCTCGCTCAAGGTGCGTCCGGTGTTCAAGCGCATCGACACCTGCGCCGCCGAGTTCGCCTCGCCGACCGCCTATATGTACTCGACCTACGCCATGCCGTTCGCCGGCGCGCCGGCCGACGAGGCCAAGCCGTCGGACGCCAGGAAGGTCGTCATCCTCGGCGGTGGGCCGAACCGCATCGGCCAGGGCATCGAGTTCGACTATTGCTGCTGCCATGCCTGCTACGCGCTGCGCGATGCCGGCTATGAGACCATCATGGTCAACTGCAATCCCGAGACGGTCTCGACCGACTACGACACCTCGGACCGGCTCTATTTCGAGCCGCTGACGGCCGAGGACGTGCTCGAGATCCTCGAAACCGAGAAGCAGGCCGGCACGCTGCACGGCGTCATCGTCCAGTTCGGCGGCCAGACCCCGCTGAAGCTCGCCCATGCGCTGGAGCAGGCCGGCATCCCGATCCTGGGCACCACCCCCGACGCGATCGACCTCGCCGAGGACCGCGACCGCTTCAAGCGCCTGCTCGACAAGCTGCATCTCAAGCAGCCCAAGAACGGCATCGCCTACTCGGTCGAGCAGTCGCGCCTGATCGCAGCCGAGCTCGGCCTGCCCTTCGTGGTGCGCCCGTCCTATGTGCTCGGCGGCCGCGCCATGGCGATCATCCGCGATGAGGTGATGTTCGAGGATTACCTGCTCGGCACCCTGCCCTCGCTGATCCCCTCCGAGGTCAAGGCGAAGTACCCGAACGACAAGACCGGCCAGATCAACACCGTCCTCGGCAAGAATCCGCTGCTGTTCGACCGCTATCTCTCGGACGCGATCGAGGTCGATGTCGACTGCCTCTGCGACGGCAAGGACGCCTTCATCGCCGGCATCATGGAGCATATCGAGGAGGCCGGCATCCATTCCGGCGATTCGGCCTGTTCGCTGCCGCCGCGCTCGCTCTCGCCGGAGCTGATCGCCGAACTGGAGCGCCAGAGCAAGGCGATGGCGCTCGCCCTCGACGTCGGCGGCCTGATGAACGTGCAGTACGCCATCAAGGACGGCGAGATCTATGTGCTCGAGGTCAATCCGCGGGCCTCGCGCACCGTGCCCTTCGTCGCCAAGGTGATCGGCCAGCCGATCGCCAAGATCGCAGCGCGGCTGATGGCCGGCGAGAAGCTCGCGAGCTTCGGCCTGAAGCAGGAGAAGCTCGAGCATGTCGGCGTGAAGGAGGCGGTGTTCCCCTTCGCCCGCTTCCCTGGCGTCGACGTCCTGCTCGGACCGGAGATGCGCTCGACCGGCGAGGTCATCGGCCTCGACCGCTCCTTCGACGTCGCCTTCGCCAAGAGCCAGCTCGGCGCCGGCTCGAAGGTCCCGGTCAAGGGCACGGTCTTCGTCTCGGTCCGTGACGAGGACAAGCCGCGCATCCTGCCCTCGATCGCGGTCCTGGCCGAGCTCGGCTTCCAGATCGTCGCGACCGGCGGCACGCTGCGCCTGCTCCAGGAGAACGGCATCCGCGCCAGCAAGATCAACAAGGTGCTGGAAGGCCGCCCGCACGTCGTCGACGCGATCAAGAACGGCGAGATCCAGCTCGTCTTCAACACCACCGACGGTCCACAGGCCTTGGCGGACTCGCGCTCGCTGCGCCGCGCGGCCCTCTTGCACAAGGTGCCCTATTATACCACCTTGGCCGGAGCGATCGCCGCGGCGGAGGGCATCAAGGCCTATTGCAGCGGCGATCTCGAAGTGAGGTCGCTGCAATCCTATTTCGCCCGCGCCGCCTGACCGGCCGCGCGGCGAAGTAGTTTTTCGACGATCGGGAGCGGTGCGGGCGCGTTGGCAAAAGCTGGCGCGGTCGTCATCGCTTTTCATAACTGGGACGGAACGATGGACAAGGTTCCCATGACGGCCGGCGGTTTCGCCGCCCTCGAAGTCGAGTTGAAGCAGCGCCAGCAGGTCGAGCGCCCGCGCATCATCCAGGCGATCGCCGAGGCGCGCGCGCTGGGCGACCTGTCGGAGAATGCCGAATACCATGCTGCCAAGGAGGCCCAGTCGCTCAACGAGGGCCGGATCATGGAGCTGGAATCGCTGATCGGCCGCGCCGATATCATCGATATCAGCAAGCTCGGCGGCGACACGATCAAGTTCGGCGCCACCGTCACGCTGATCGATGACGATACCGAAGAGAAGAAGCTCTATCAGATCGTCGGCGAGCCGGAATCGGACGTGAAGTCCGGCAAGGTCTCGATCGGCTCGCCGATCGCGCGCGCTTTGATCGGCAAGAAGGTCGGCGATTCCGTCCATGTCAACACGCCGGGCGGCGGCAAGTCCTACGAGGTCGTCAGCGTCGCCTTCCGCTAGAGCCGGACCCGATCAGATCGACTCAATCGGATCGGTGAATCCGTCTCTCACTTTGAATTGGAGACCGGGTTACCGATCGACTTGCGGTGCAAGTTGATCGGAACGGGCTCTGAGCGGCGCTTGTGACTTGGCCAGCCCGGCGGCAGCTCCTAGATTAGGGAACTGCCTGCCGGAGATCACGCCATGACCACGCGTCGCGCATTTCTCACCGGGTCCGCCACGCTCGCCGCTAGCGGGCTCGTTTCGTTTTCGGCTTTCGCTCAGCCCGTCTCGATCGGCGCGATCAAGGTCGATGCCCGCAGCCTCGGCCCGCTCGGCTGGGGCGAGAACGCCCCGCGGATCGGCCGAGCCTTCGAAAGCCGGCTCGCCAGCGAACTTCTGCCGTTGCGTCGCCGCGGTGGCCCGACCTTGCACGTGACGGTGCGCTGGCTCTGGCTCGGCGCGGGTGTCGGCGGCGGCATGCCCGGCGACGGCAGCGGCGGTAGCGACGACAACATGGTGAGCATCATCGAGGTCGCCGATCGCGGCCGCCCGCTGGTCAGCCGCGAGATCCGCTCGATGCTGCCATCCAGCTCCGGCGGCGCCTGGTATCGCCCCGATGTTGACCAGCGCCGCATCGCCGCGCTGCTCGAAAACAACGCCCAATGGATTCGCCGATATCTCGGCGCCTGAGGCTATGCTCGCACGCCGCACCATCCTGACTGGTCTTGCCGCAGCTCTGCTGGCTGGCTGCCAGACGGCCGTGCAGACCGCCTCCCCCGTTGCGATCGGCGCGATCCGTGTCGATACCGGGCCACTTGCGGCAAAGGGACAGAGCGCCACCGCGGCCGCAATCAGGCCGATGCTGGAGCGCGAGCTCGCCAGCCTGCGCAGCGCAGCAAGGCACAGCGCGACCCTGCACGTCACCGTCACCGGGCTTTACCTGACGAGCTATGCCGGAGGGCAGTCCGCCACCCTCGGCAACGACACGCTCGAAAGCGAAGCGGTGCTGGTCGGCACCGACGGCCGCGAGCTTGCCCGCTATCCCGTGATGTCCATCATGGCGCCGAGCTTCAGCGGCGCCTGGTATCTGCCGGATATCAACCAGCGGCGGATCGACGCCCTGGTCGCGAACAACGCTCAATGGATCAGGCGGGCGCTCGGGCGTTAAGCGACCGCGCTAAAGCGGCGCGATCGGCGCGTCCTTGACGCGGTCGAGCGCCAGCGCGGTGCGGACATTGCGCACATTCGGCAATGCCGTCAGGTCGGCGACGAAGTCCTGGAAGGCCTTGAGGTCGGTCGCGACGCATTTCAGGATGAAATCGATGTCACCCGACAGCGTCCAGCATTCGCGCACCAGCGACCAGCTGCGGATGCGCTCCTGGAAGACGGCGAGATCGGCTTCGGCCTGGCTGGCGAGATGGACGAAGGCGAAGCAGACGACCTCGATGCCGAGCTTGCGCTCGTCGAGCAACGCGCGATAGCCGGTGATCACGCCGGCTTCTTCGAGCGCGCGAACGCGCCTGAGGCAAGGCGGCGGCGAGATGCCGACCCGGCTCGCGAGCTCGACATTGGTCATGCGCCCGTCACTCTGCAGCTCCGTAAGGATGCGGAGATCGATCTCGTCGAGTTTGGCGCGCACAAATCCTCCTGAAAAAGAGCCGCGCAGGTGTAGACGGGCCATCGAAGCGTTACAAGGCATCGACCCACGCCAATCCCGGGCCAAACCGCCGTGCCGACAGAAAAGATGCCATCCCTCTGGGTTTTGACCGACGGCAAGGCCGGCGACGAGGTGCAGTGCCTCGGCGTCGCCGAACGCATGGGCGTCGTCCCGGAAATCCGCCGCATCAATCCCGGCAAGCCCTGGAGCTGGCTGATGCCGCGCGGGCCGATCGATCCGCGCGAGGCGCCCGACCGGCCAGGCAGCCCGATCCGGCCACCCTTCCCCGACATTGCCATCGCCTCGGGCCGCCGCGCCGTCGCCTATCTGCGCGCCGTCAGGAAGGCCTCGAACGGAGCGAGCTTCACCGTCTTCCTCAAGGATCCCCGCATCGGGACGAGTGCCGCCGACCTGATCTGGGTTTCCGAGCATGACCGCTTGCGTGGCGACAACGTCCTGGTGACGATCACTTCGCCGCATCGGCTGGCGCCGGATGCCCTTGCCGCCGCTCGGGCTGCCCCGCCGCCGGCGATCGCCGCGCTACGCTCGCCACGCGCCGCGGTGCTGGTCGGCGGCGACAGCCGCCACCATAGCTTCCGGCCGGAAGATATCGAACGCTTCGCCCGCGAGCTCGATGCGCTCGCCAGCTCGGGTGTTGCACTGATGGGCTCGCGCTCGCGCCGGACGTCGCCGGCGCTCGACGTCGCGATCGGCGAGGTCTTCCGTCGTCATGGCGGCTGGTGGTGGGACGGCTCGGGCGCCAACCCCTATGTGCCGCTGCTCGCCAATGCCGACGCCATCGTCGTCACCGCCGATTCCACCAACATGATCGGCGAGGCGGCTGCGACCGGCGCGCCGATCCTCGTCTTCGAGCCGCATGGCGGGCATGGCAAGCTCGCCAGGTTCCTGGAGGCACTGAAGCGCTACGGCGCTGTGCATCACTTCCAGGGCAAGCTTGATGGCTCCCGCTACGAACCGCTAGATTCGACCGGAACGATCGCCGCAGCGGTGCTCGACGGCTGGCGGCGTCACAAGGCAGCGATGGGGCTGGCGTAAGGCCGCCCCGATACCGATATCACCGGCTCGTTCCGGCTCAGGAAGCAAAGACATGGCTCATATCCACGCCAAGGTGATGATCATCGGTTCCGGCCCGGCCGGCTACACCGCCGCGATCTATGCCGCCCGCGCCATGCTTGAGCCGGTGCTGATTTCCGGCCTGCAGGCCGGTGGCCAGCTGATGATCACCACCGATGTCGAGAACTATCCAGGCTTCGCCGACGTAATCCAGGGCCCCTGGCTGATGGAGCAGATGCAGGCCCAGGCTCAGCACATGGGCACGAAGATGGTCTCCGACCACATCGCCCGCGTCGACCTCTCGCAGCGCCCGTTCCGGCTCTGGGGCGATGGCGGCGACACCTATTCCTGCGATTCGCTGATCGTCTCGACCGGCGCCCAGGCCAAATGGCTCGGCCTGCCCTCGGAACAGGCCTTCCAGGGCTTCGGCGTCTCGGCCTGCGCCACCTGCGACGGCTTTTTCTTCCGCAACAAGCAGGTCGTGGTGATCGGCGGCGGCAACACCGCGGTCGAGGAAGCGCTCTATCTCGCCAATCTCGCGTCCAAGGTCACGCTTGTGCACCGGCGCGATTCGCTGCGCGCCGAGAAGGTGATGCAGGAGCGGCTGTTCAAGCATCCGAAGATCGAGGTGATCTGGGATTCGGAGGTCGCGGAAATCCTCGGTGGGACGCAGCCGCCCTCCGTGACCCATGTGCGCCTGCGCAACCTGAAGAGCGGCGCGGTGCAGGACCTGCCGACCGACGGCGTCTTCGTCGCCATCGGCCACAAGCCGGCGACGGAGCTCTTCGTCGGCCAGCTCGCCATGCGCGATTCCGGCTATCTCGAGGTCACGCCCGGCACGACCCAGACCAATGTGCCCGGCGTCTTCGCCGCCGGCGACGTCACCGACGAGCATTACCGACAGGCCGTGACCGCGGCCGGCCTCGGTTGCATGGCGGCTCTCGACGCCGAGCGCTGGCTGATGGCCCAGGAGTTGGGCGTGCGCGAAGCGGCGGAATAGCGGGAAGCAGAACCCATCACTGGAATTGATCAGTTCCAGCACGATATTAAGGGCGAAAATCAACGGTCCCGGCAAAGGAGTCGTTGACCGGACACTGCTATCCCCCCATCATGCGTTGAACGCATAACACGGGGGGAACGCGGTGGATTGGGACCGCATCCGAATCTTCTACACGGTTGCTGAATCGGGAAGCTTCACCAAGGCCGGAGACGGGCTCGGCCTCAGCCAATCGGCTGTGAGCCGCCAGATCGGTGCGCTGGAGCGCGAATTACGCGCGCCTTTGTTCCATCGGCATACGCGCGGCCTCATTCTCACCGAGCAGGGCGAACTGCTCTGGCGCGCCGCGCGCGAGATGACGCAACGCCTGGAGCGGACACGCGCCCAGCTCTCGGAGACGCGCGAGCATCCCTCCGGCGAGCTCAAGGTCACCGCGACGCGCGGCCTCGGTGGGCATTGGCTGACACCGCGTTTGGCCGAGTTCCTCGACCTCTATCCCGACATCAAGGTGGAGCTGATCCTCACCGACGAGGAGCTCGACCTCTCGATGCGCGAGGCCGACATCGCGATTCGCCTGCGGCAGCCGCAGCAGCCCGACCTGATTCAGCGCCGGCTCTTCACCGTGCACTTCCATGTCTACGGCTCGCCGGCCTATATCAAGCGCTTCGGCGAACCGAAGACCTATGAGGAGCTCGACAACCACCGGCTGCTCTCCTTCGGCGCCTCCTCGCCGTCCTATCTGACGGCAGTGCACTGGCTCGGCACGCTTGGCCGCGACCAGCGCAATCCGCGTCCGATCCATCTCACCGTCAACAACATCACGGCGATGAAGCGTGCGGTCGATTCGGGTGCCGGCATCGCGATCCTGCCCGACTACCTGATCGAGGCCGGCTCCCCGCTCGTGCAGTTGATGCGCGAGACCGAGATGCCGCAGCTCGAAAGCTATCTGGTCTATCCCGAGGAGATGAAATCGGTCGCCCGCGTGCAGGTCTTCCGCGATTTCCTGATCCAGAAGGCCCAGCGCTGGACCTATTGAAAAACAGGCGGGCGCTGCCGCAAATCGCGGCAGCGCCCTGCCCTATGCCGGCTGCGCATGCGTACCACGCGCGGTCTCCTGGGAATTGTGACGAATTATAGCAATGAGTCATGTCGCCAGCGCATAACCGACCCGCCCAATGCTGCATTGCGAGAAGGCAGGGAGTGCCCGATATTCAGCCCACGGTTGTTCGGAACGGGCTCCGCATCTCCTCCCGGCGTTGAGTTCGTTCCAGCCGTTCCCCTCTGAGATGTTTGGCGCTTTTGCGCTGGATGTTTCAAACTTTCAGGCCGGCTCCTTCGGGACGCCGGCCTTTTTTCTTGCCCTCTTCGGCGCCATCTTTTCAGACTAGTCCACGCGCCGTCCCATGGTGATGAACCGCGCCGTCATTCGGGGCGGCCTGCAGCGCCGAGCCCCTATGCGCTACCTGTTCAAAAAAGAGCTCCGTCATCTCGGTCGCAGCGAAGCGGAGCGCCGGAATGACGAGGGCGAAGGAATAGGTCCGAGCGCCTATTTCGCGGTCCTGACCTCGCTGCGAAACAGCGTGATCCAGTCGTCCGAGCCGATGCCGCGGCATTCGCCCATCATGCTGAACCCGGTCAGGGCGAAGCCGGTGCCGGTCCAGGCATAGCCGCCCAGGGCGCCGCAATCGCCGATGCCGCGCCCCTTGGCGAAATACTCGATGCGGCCGGTCTTCGGCTCGAACGCGCCATTGACCAGCGTGTTCTTCTCGCTGTCGTCGGTCCAGGGGAACTCGACGGGCCGGGCGCTCGCCACGGCACCGTTCTCGACGATCCAGAAGGCGTTGGAGGCATTGTAGGCGCCGAGCGAGCAGGTCAGCGAGACCAGGCTGCGCCTGGCATCGAGCCGCCAGGCAATGTCCTGCTTCGTGGTCATCTCGCCATCTTCGCACTGGTCGGGATCGCGCTGCTTGATCTGCCTGCGCAAGGCCGCCGCAAGCGCCTTGGCATCCTTCTCCGAGAGGGCACCGCTGGCGGGCCTGGCCGTGATCACCGGCATCGCCGGAGCGGCCGGGGCAGTTCCGACGCTGCCCTTCCGGATCAGGGCCGTGGGCGTACTGAGCCTGCCCTGCTGCTCGTCGATCCAGAGCAGCGTCGCGACGGCGCCGGAGAGCGAAACCTCGGCCGTAGCGCCGGGAACGGCGACCGACAGTTTCGTCGCCTTGCGCGCCGCATCGATGAATGCTGTCGTCTCCGCCGGCTGGAAGGTCACCGTCGCCAGGTCGGCATCGGCCGCGACCGGCATGGATTTGCCGCCGGCCGGGAAGGCCGCGCCATCGAGCTTGAGCTCGACGGTGAGCGGCGGCTTCTGCCATTCCCCGCGCAGCCGCAGGACCAATTTGGCAGCCCCTTCCGGCCCAGCCGGGCGCTCCAGACGCAGATAGGCGATCGTGTCGGTGCCGTCGGAGGGCACGGACAGCGCCGTGCAGCTCTTGAGATTGTCGCAGCCGGCCATCCAGTCGCGGAAGCCCTTCGGCTGAGGCACAGCCGCCAAGGCCAGCGCCGGCAGCATGGCGAGCGCGCTCCCCGAAGCGAGCGCCCTCACCCGATCAGGAACCCTGTTCCCAGCGCTGTGCCGCATCGTCGTCATCCGCCTTGGCTTCGACCCAGCCGCCGAGCGTGCCGTCGGCGAGATGCTCGCGCTTCCAGAACGGGGCGCGGGTCTTGAGATAATCCATCAGGAAATCGGCCGCCTCGAAGGCCTCGCGGCGATGGCTGGAGGCCGCGATGACCAGCACGATCTGCTCGCCCGGCCTGATCAGCCCATAGCGATGGATGGCGACGAGACCCGAGAGCGGCCAGCGCTCGGCCGCCTCGGCGGCGACTCGGGCGATCTCGGCCTCGGCCATCCCCGGATAGTGTTCCAGCTCAAGCGCCGCGAGCCGGCCGCTCTCGTCGCGGCAGAGGCCGGCGAAGCTGACGACAGCGCCGATATTCGTATTGTCTGAGGTCAGCGCGGCCATCTCGGCGCCGATGTCGAAATCCTCGCGCTGGATGCGGACGAGCGGCGTCATGTCCGGCCCTGCAAGGTCAGCCGCCGGTCATCGGCGGGAAGAAGGCGATCTCGCGGGCGCCGGCGATGGTCGTGGCCGGCTTGGCATGAGTCTGGTCGATCGCTGCACGCACGATCGATTCGTTCTCGAAGGCGAGCTCATAGCCCTCGCCGCGGCTTTTCAGCCAGCGCACAAGGTCGGCGATGGTCGCCGTGCCGGCGGGCGGCGTCACGGTTTCATCGGTGAGCCCGACGCGCTCGCGCACCCAGGCGAAATAGACCAGCTTCAGGCTGGCGGGTTCGGCGGTTGCCATGGTCATGACGCGCGCTCGTCCTCCTCGACGAGATGGCGGATGCCGGAATTCAGGTAGTCCCAGCCGGTATAGATCGTCAGCAGCGCCGCGACCCACAGCATCACGATCCCGATCTGGGTGTTGTACGGCAGGACCTTGTCCCCGGCCGGGCCGGCGACGAGAAAGCCGAGCGCGAACAACTGCGCCGTGGTCTTGTATTTGGCGACCTTGCTGACGGGAACGCTGACCTTCAGCTCGGCCAGGAACTCGCGCAGGCCCGAAACCAGGATTTCGCGGCAAAGGATGACGATCGCCGCCCAGATCGCCCAGCCCTTGATCGTCTCGGTGTGGACCAGCATCAGCAGCAGGGCGCAGACCAGAAGCTTGTCGGCGATCGGATCGAGCATGCGCCCGATCGCCGATTGCTGGCCCCAGCTGCGGGCGAGCCAGCCGTCGAGATAATCGGTGACAGCGGCGACGACATAGATTCCCAGCGCCGTCCAGCGGGCCCAGTCGTCCCAGGGCCAGAACAGCAGCGCAACCAGCGCCGGAATCGCGACGATCCGGCCGTAGGTGAGAAGGTTCGGCAGGGACCATGGTCCCCGGCGGCGGATGGCTTCGTTGAGACTCGTCACGACGCTCACCAAAGCAGCCCCTTCATGACAGCGTCAACACGCAAGAGTGTGACCCCGCCATTCCGCTCAATGCTCATGGAAGTGGGCATGCACCGCCTTCGCCGTCGCGGCGTTGACGCCGGGGGTCCGCATCAGGTCGTCGAGCTTGGCGCGCTGGATCGCCTTCACCGTGCCGAAATGCAGCAGCAGTGCCCGTTTGCGCGACGGGCCGATGCCCGGAATCTCGTCGAGCGGGTTGGTCTTGATGTCGCGCTTGCGCTTGGCGCGATGCGTTCCGATGGCGAAGCGGTGGGCCTCGTCGCGCAGGCGCTGGATGAAGAACAGGGCCGGATCGCGCGGCGGCAGCTTGAACGGCTCCTTGCCGGCCATGAAGAAGGTCTCGCGCATGGCGTTGCGGTCTTCGCCCTTGGCGATGGCGACGAGCGCGATGTCAGTAACCCCGCATTCGGCCATGATCTTGCGGGCAGCCTCGAAC
The DNA here is from genome assembly GCF_002831785.1 of Allobosea sp. FBZP-16. Taxonomy (NCBI): domain Bacteria; kingdom Pseudomonadati; phylum Pseudomonadota; class Alphaproteobacteria; order Hyphomicrobiales; family Alloboseaceae; genus Allobosea; species Allobosea sp. FBZP-16. The sequence goes on from NZ_LNCQ01000048.1 coordinate 120,803, forward strand.
TGCCCCTTGCCGCCGTCGACGATGACGAGGTCGGGGCGCGACGGGAAGGTTGAGTCGTCGGGTTCGACGGGCTCTGATACTGCCGAAAGAGGGGCTTCCTCTCCCTGCTTGCGGGGAAGAGCCAGAGAGGGGGGCATGCCACCCTCGACATCTGGTGGGCTGGGCTCAGGAGCGTTCGCGGGTGCGATCCCCCCCTCTGCCACAAGGGGAGAAGGCTCCCGCGCCTCGTCCGGCAAGGTCGAAGCCGTCCCGCTCTCCTTCGCCAGCCGTGTGAACCGCCGCTTCAGCACCTCGCGCATCATGCCGAAATCGTCGCCTGCGATGGTGTCGGACGAGATATTGAAGGTGCGGTAATGGCTCTTCATGAAGCCGTCCCGCCCGGCGACGACCATGCCGCCGACAGCGTTGGTGCCCATGATGTGCGAGTTGTCGTAGACCTCGACGCGGCGTGGTGCTCTCTCGAGGCCGAAGGCGGTGCCGAGCGCGTTGAGCAGGCTCTGCTGGCCGGCGCTGTCGGCGAGCTTGCGGGCGAGCGCCTCATGCGCGTTCTTCTGGGCATGGGCGACGAGATCGCGCCGCTCGCCGCGCTTGGGCGTCGCTAGCTCGACCTTGCGGCCGGCGCGCTCACACAGGGCCTGCGCGATCAGGTCGGCCTCAGCCAAATCATGCGAGAGCAGCACCAGCTTCGGCGGCGGCTTGTCGTCGTAGAACTGGGTGACGACGGAAGCGAGCACCTCGGCCGGGGTCAGGCTCTTGTCGGCGCGCGGGAAGAGCGCGCGATTGCCCCAGTTCTGCTTGTTGCGGAAGAAGAAGATCTCGACGCAGAACTGCCCCGCCTGCTCGTCGATGGCGAAGACGTCGGCCTCCTCGACCCCTTGCGTGTTGATGTCCTGCCCGGCCTGCACGGCCGAGAGCGCCGCCAGCCGGTCGCGGTAGCGCGCCGCCTTCTCGAATTCGAGCTCCTCGGCCGCCGCCTGCATGCGCCTGGAGAGCAATTCCTTCACCGCCGAGGAGCGGCCGGAGAGGAAGGCGCGCGCCTGGTCGGCGAGGCCCTGATAGTCGCCGTGCGAGATCTCGCCGGTGCAGGGACCGGAGCAGCGCTTGATCTGGAAGAGCAGACAGGGCCGCGTGCGGTTCTCGTAATAGCTGTCCGAGCAGGAGCGCAGCAGAAACGCCTTCTGCAGCGCGTCGATCGTGCGCTCGACCGCCCAGACCGAGGCGAAGGGGCCGAAATAGTCGCCCTTGCGCTGGCGCGAGCCGCGATGCTTGGCGATCTGCGGCGCCGGATGGTCGCCGGACAGGAAGATGTAGGGGAAGGATTTGTCGTCGCGCAGCAGCACGTTGTAGCGCGGCCGCAGCTGCTTGATCAGGTTCGATTCGAGCAGCAGCGCCTCGGTCTCGGTGCCGGTGGTGACGAACTCCATGTTCGCCGTCTCGGCGATCATGCGCGCCACGGCATTGGTGTGCGCCATGCCGCGGGCATAAGCCGTGACCCGGTTCTTCAGGCTCTTGGCCTTGCCGACATAGAGCACCTCGCCGGCGCGATCGAACATCCGGTAGACGCCGGGCCGGTTCGGCAGGTGCTTGGCGAAGTCGGCGATCACCTCGATGCCGGCCTTGAGCGCGCTGGGGGCGGCTTCGCCGAGGTCGAGCCCCGCTTCGGGCGGGGGAAGGATGTCCTCCTCGTCCTTGAAGTCGTCGTCCGGCAGCTCTTGCTCCGGTGGCTCTTGGCGTTCGCGATTCATGACCTGCATGTAGGATGCCGCAGCCGCTTCGTCATGTCAGGAGCGCGGCGGAATTCGGCAACGTCTCATTCGCCATTCCGAAGGGTTGCGCTTCGGGTGACCTGCAAGGTGCGGTAGAAGCAGGCCTTCGCTCCCTTCGAGATCACACCATGGCTGTCGATTGGCTCGTAAAGGCTGCATTGTTCGTCCCGGCCTTCATGGCGATCACCGCGCTTTGCGTCTGTCTGCAGCGGCGGCGGGCGCGGCGGCATGGCGAATGGCGCTATCTGACGCCCGGCCCGTATCTCTGGCTCGGCCTGTTCTCCGGCCTCCTCGTCACCGCCGTCGCGACACTGGTGGTCTGGGGCGAGCGCGTCGATCGGACCTCCGGCCTGCTCTTCACCAGTGCCTCCGCCGGCCTCACCCTCTTCCTCGCCGCCAGCGCCCTGATCGAGCAGGTGCGCTGGAACGGCGAGCGCGTCGAGCGCCGGACGGTCACCGGCCGAGTGATCTCGCTGAGTTGGAACGAGCTTGCGCGGATCGGTGTGGACTGGTCGAGCTATCTCTGGATCTCCTCCTTCGACGGGCCGCGCCTGCGCATCTCGACCTATGACAACGGCTTCGACGAGCTCGCCTTGATGATCCGGGACCATCTGCCGACGGACTTGCCGCCGGCCTCGCCGGAACTCGACGGAGAGCCGATGCTGGCGGAGGCACGGGCACGTGGCCGGGCCTGAGCGCGGCTCTCTGACCTCTTGACCGGGATGCCGTGCCGCTTGCATCACCGCAGCGCGCAACCCGGACCCCTCGCCCATGCCCGTCTTCGCCCTCCCCTTTCCGGTGATCGACCCGGTCGCGCTGCAGCTCGGCCCGCTCTCGATCAAATGGTACGGGCTCGCCTATGTCGTCGGCCTGCTCGGCGGCTGGTGGTATGCGCGCAAGCTCGCCGCGGCCGAGGCGCTCTGGGGAGGACGCAGGCGGCCCGAGGTCGATTCGCTCGACGATTTCCTGCTGTTCGCTGCGCTCGGCGTCGTGATCGGTGGCCGGCTCGGCTTCGTGCTGTTCTATAATCTCGGCGAGTACCTCGCCAATCCGCTGGAGATCTTCGCGGTCTGGAAGGGCGGCATGTCCTTCCATGGCGGGCTCGTCGGCGCTGCGGCCGGCCTGTGGGTCTTCGCCATCAGGCGCGGCTACCCGCCGCTCTCGGCGCTCGATCTGGGTGCTGCGGTGGCGCCGATCGGCCTGTTCCTCGGCCGCATCGCCAATTTCGTCAATGGCGAACTCTGGGGCCGGCCGGCGCCGGACGTGCCCTGGGCGATCGTGTTTCCGCATGGCGGCCCGGTGCCACGCCATCCGAGCCAGCTCTACGAGGCGTTCAGCGAAGGCCTGCTCCTGCTGGTGCTGCTGATGATCGTGGTCAAGATGGGCGGGTTGAGGCGGCCGGGTCTCGTCGCCGGGCTCTTCGGCATGGGCTATGGCATTGCCCGCACCACCTGTGAGTTCTTCCGCGAGCCCGATCCGCAGCTCGGCTTCCTGTTCGGGACGAGCTGGCTGACCATGGGCATGGTGCTGTCGGCGCCGCTCTTCCTCGCCGGCCTCGTCCTCGTCCTGCGGCGCAAGGAGCCGGCTGAAGCGTGAGCCTCCTGGCGCAGGAACTCGCGGAGCTGATCCGCCAGGAGGGACCGCTCGGCGTCTCCCGCTACATGGCGTTCTGCCTCGGCCATCCCCGCCACGGCTACTATATGAAGCAGGACCCGTTCGGCGCCGCCGGGGACTTCACCACCGCACCCGAGATCAGCCAGGTCTTCGGCGAACTGATCGGTCTCTGGGCCGCGAGCGTCTGGCAGGCGATGGGTGCGCCGGCCTCGATCCGCCTGGTCGAGCTCGGGCCGGGGCGCGGCACGCTGATGCAGGACATGCTGCGGGCGGCGGGGGCGCTGCCGGCCTTTCGCGAAGCGCTCTCGGTTCATCTGGTCGAGATGAGCCCGGTGCTGCGCGAGCGGCAAAGAGAGGCGCTGGTTGCGAGCGTAGCGCAGCCGCACTGGCATGATCGGATCGACCAGGCGCTGGACGGCCCAGCGATCGTCGTCGCCAATGAGTTCCTCGACGCATTGCCGCTCGACCAGTTCGTGCGCACGCCGGAGGGCTGGCGCGAGCGGCTGGTCGGGGTGGATGACGAAGGCGGGCTCGCATTCGGCTTGGCGGGAGAGACCGACAACTCGCTTTCGGGCGTTGCTCCGGTCGGCTCCGTGCTGGAACAGCCCACCGCCGCATTGGAAGCGGTCGCGGCCATCGCCCGCCATGTCGCAACCGCAGGCGGTACCGGGTTGTTCATCGATTACGGCCCGGCCCGCTCCGGCTTCGGCGATACGCTGCAGGCGCTGAAGCGCCATGCCTTCGTCGACGTGCTGGCCGAGCCGGGCGATGCCGACCTCACAGTCCATGTCGACTTCGCCCGGATGGCGCAGACGGGGCTCGCGGCCGGAGCGGCGGCGCACGGCCCGGTCACGCAGCGCGACTTCCTGTTGGCGCTCGGGCTGCAGCAGCGCTTCGAGGCGCTGTCCCGCCGCGCGACGCCGGCACAGTTCGAGACCCTCGCCAGCGGAATCGAACGTCTGATCGAGACCGGGCCGGCGGCGATGGGCGAGCTCTTCAAGGTGCTGGCGGTGGCTGACCCGAAACTGCCGCTGCTGCCCGGATTTGACCTTCATCGCCTGCCAGAGCAGGGCCGCCCCTGAGAATGGATGCACCGCCATGTTCATCACCTCGCCCGAGCTCGCCCAACAACCCGGTATTCGCCACGCCTTCTTCACCCGGGAGGGCGGCGTTTCCGGCGGGATCTACGCCTCGCTGAACGGCGGGCTCGGCTCGAATGACGACCAGGCCCATATCGCCGAGAATCGCGCCCGCATGGCTAGGCAGATGGGCGTCGAGCGCGACCGGCTGGTCAGCGTCCACCAGGTGCATTCGCCGGATGTGGCCGTGGTCACCGGCCCCTGGCCAGGGGAGCGGCCCAAGGCCGATGCGATGGTCACGATCGCGCATGGCGTCGCGCTCGGCATCTCCACCGCCGATTGCGGCCCGATCCTGTTCGCCGACTCGGAAGCCGGCGTGATCGGCGCCGCCCATTCCGGCTGGAAGGGCGCCTTCACCGGCGTGATCGGCGCCACCGTGACCGAGATGGAGAAGCTCGGCGCCAGGCGCGAGCGGATCATCGCCGTGCTCGGCCCGACGATCAGCGCTGCGGCTTACGAAGTCGGCCCGGAGTTCATCGAGCGCTTCAAGGGCGAGAACGCGACCTTCTCCCGCTTCTTCCACGCTTCCGAGCGGCCGGCACATGCAATGTTCGATTTGCCGGCCTTCATCGCCCATCGCGCGCAGGAGGCGGGTATCGGCCGCTTCTACAACATGGCCCTGTGCACCTATGGCGACGAGGCGCGCTTCTACAGCTACCGCCGCACGACTCACCGGCAGGAGGCCGATTACGGGCGACTGATCTCGGCGATCGCGCTCGGCTGAATCCCGCTCGAACCGGTCTGTCAAAGAGAGCCGATGACGATTCCGGTGGCCAAGCCCCCCCGCAACGTCGCGTTGCAGGATTGGCTTTCCGGCGAGTTCGAGTTGCATGCATTCTGGCGCAGGCGCATCCTCCCTTTGCCATCCACCTTGGCTGAGGGGTTGAACATGGAACAGATCCTGATGAACCTGGTCGCAGGCGCGATCGGTGGCAATGCGGCCAGCAAGGCCTCTCCTACCTTTGATATCGGTAGCATCGGCAACACCATCGCCGGCCTGGTTGGCGGCGGCGTACTCGGGCAGCTCATTCCCATCGTGTTGCCTGCGATTTCGGCTGCGGCGATGGGCGGCAATCTCAGCGTCGGCGGCGTCATCACCAACCTGATCAGCGGCGGCGCCGGTGGTGCCATCCTCACCGCGATCATCGGCGCCATCGAGAACAAGGCCGCGGCCTGATCCTTCCACCTCGGAGCTGCCGCCCCGGCGGCGGCTCCCCTTGCGACAGGATCAGTCCACGATGTCGGGCGTGCGCCAGGCAATGTGCTGGCCGGCATCGACCGCGATCATCTGGCCGGTGATCGCTTTGGCGCGCGCCAGATAGAGCACGGCCTCGGCGACGTCGTCCCCCTCGACCTTGCGCCCGAGCGGCGTGCCGCCGACCTCCGCCGCCAGCCGCGCTTCGCCGTCATGCGGATTCGCGAAGGTCGGGCCCGGCCCGACCGCGTTGACCCGGATGCGCGGCGCCAGCGCCTGCGCCATCGTCGTCGTCGCCGTGAGCAGCGCCGCCTTGGTCAGCGTGTAGGAATAATATTGCGGCGTCAGCTTCCAGACGCGCTGGTCGACGATGTTGACGATCGCGCCCAGGCAGTCCGCCGGCAGGCGATTCGCCATTGCCCCGGCAAGAACCGAGGGCGCCCGCAGATTGATCGAGAACTGGCGATTCCAGGTGGGCACATCCAGTGCCGTGAGGTCGTCGACCAGGAAACTCGAGGCGCTGTTGACGAGCAGGCTGACGGGACCGAGCGCGGCTTCCGCCTCCGGCACGATCCGCTCGACCGCCGCGGGATCGACGAGGTCGGCGACGACGACATGGGCCCGGCCGCCTGCCGCGCCGATCTCGTCCACCAGTGCCAGCGCCTCGGTGCGCGAGCTGTTGCAGTGGACCGCGACCGCATAGCCGGCCTTGGCCAGGCGCAGGACAATGGCGCGGCCGATGCGCCTTGCCCCGCCGGTGACGAGGGCGACCTCAGCCACCGGGGCCTCCATTGCCGTTGCCGCGGACGCTGCGACGCTGGAGCCGGCGCTCCCAATGCTTGGCGACGCGCAGATAGCGGTAGAAGGCGTAGTTCATCGCGGTCATGAAGCCATAGACCCCGCGCAGCATGTGACGCCGCCCGATATAGGCCTTGATGAAGTTCGCTGGAAATTCCGCGACCAGGCGGAAGACGGACAGCGTCTCGCCGCGCGCGTCGAGATCATCTGCCTGCGCATCGCTGTAGGCATTGAGCTTCTGCATCTGCTCGCCGAGCGAACGCACCGAATAATGATGGATCGTGCCCTTGAGCTTGCCGACGCGCGCGCCTGGCGCAAGGTCGACACGGTCATGCACCGGCGACGGCGAATAGCGCCCCTTGTCGGCCCGATAGAGACGGACCGGCGAGAGCGCATAGGCGAAGCGGTGCGGCGCACCCTCTCCCGGGAAGATCTCGGCGATGCGCAGGCGATAGGCGTCGCAGGCCGGCTGGCCCTCGGCGAACAGCGCGGCAATCTCTGCGACGAGCTCCGGCGGCGTCACCTCATCGGCGTCGAGGTTGAGCAGCCAGGGATGGCGGCATTGCTCCTCGGCGAAGCGCTTCTGCGGTCCATAGCCCGGCCAGCCACGCTCGATCACGCGTGCGCCCAGATTCATGGCGATATCCTGGGTGCCGTCGGTCGAGCCGGAATCGATCACGACGATGTCGTCGCTGAGGCCGCGGATGGCAGCGATCGTGCGCCCGATGCGGTCGGCTTCGTCGCGCGCGATGATGAAGATCGAAAGCGGTGGCACGCAGGTCTCGGCGGGAAAGGCGGGGCCAGTCGGCTAAAGCATGGGTCGGAGCGGCCTGCAAGCAGTCGGCGCATGACGGGGCTGCACTTGCGAGGGAACCAAAAGCCGATCCAGGCGATTATGTGATCGTGGCCCGTAGTCGCTGCCGTTGCGTTAGTATTCGGTTAGCCAATTCACACTGCCTTAACAAAGACTAACCGAAATTGATCAATATGCCTTGCCTGTTCCGGATCGTGCCGCAATTTCGCCTCGGTCTGACCAGCACATGTGTTCTCGCCGCAACAGACACGGCCCGTCACCTGCCTTATAACGAGGCTACTGAAATCACCCGCCGGCCAGCGCCGGGAATACGATGACTAAGGAGTTTGTCATGAAGAAGTATCTGCTTTCGGGCGTTGCGGCCCTCGGCCTCATCGCTGCCGGCGCTGCCTCCGCTGCCGACCTGCCGAGCCGCAAGGGCCCGGTCGTTGCTCCGGTTTACGTTCCTGCCTTCACCTGGACCGGCTTCTACGTCGGTGCCAACGCCGGCTACGGCTGGGGCAACATGGACTCGCGTGGCGTCAGCGCCTTCGGCGATCTCGACGGCTTCGTCGGCGGTGGCCAGATCGGCTACAACTACCAGCTCGGCCAGATCGTCCTCGGCGTCGAAGCCGACTTCCAGGGCGCTGACCTGAAGGCTGGCCCGAGCTTCGCCGGCCTCGGCATCGTCAGCGAAGGCAAGACCGAGTGGTTCGGCACCGTCCGCGGTCGCGTCGGCTTCGCCTTCGACCGGTTCCTGCCCTACGTCACCGCTGGTCTTGCCTACGGCAACGTGAAGACCACCCTTGTCCCGGGCGTGACCATCAACGGCCTGAACTCGGACTCGAACACCCACACCGGCTGGACCGTCGGCGGCGGCGTCGAGTACGCCTTCACCAACAACCTGGTCGGCGGCGTCGAGTACCTCTACGTCGACCTCGGCGACAAGCGCGTCTTCAATGGCGGCGACAAGGTCAGCACGGACTTCTCGGTGGTCCGCGCCCGCCTCAGCTACAAGTTCTGATTTTCTCCTCCCGGAGACGGAACGAACCCGGTGGCCTAGGCCACCGGGTTTTTTGTTGTCTTGACGCGTTGGAACATCGTTCTGGGTAAGCTGCAGGGCCAATTCAGCCGCAGCGAAACGGAACGCCAGAATCCATCCTGGGGTTCAGCGACCTACGAAGATTTCCGGAGCTGCGCGGATCCGCCGCTGATCCGGAATCACGACACAAGCTGATTAGGCGAGCGCTAGCCCTTGAAGCGTGTCGTCTCGAAAGCCGGCACCTTGGCGGCGAAGCCGTCGAGCCAGGCGACCAAAGCCGGATGATCGGCGCGCCAGGCTCCGTCGAAGCGCAGATCGAGATAGCCGAGAGCGCAGGCGAGCGCGATCTCGCCGATGCGTGGGCGCTCGTAAGCGGGCGGCGCGGCTTCGAGTGTGGCCAGCGCCCGGGCGATCTTGCCGGCCTGGTTCTCGGTCCAGGCTTGGCTACGCATCTCGGCCGGGCGCAGACGAACCTCGTAGACCTGCAGCAGCCCGGCATCGCAGATGCCGTCGGCGAGCGCCTGCAGGCGCAGTTGCGCGAAACGCGCCTGCCCGGCCGGGAAGAGCCTGTCGCCGCCGACGAGGTGATCGAGGTATTCGATGATCACCCGGGAATCGAACAGCGTCGAGCCATCCTCGAACACCAGGGTCGGGACCTTGCCGAGCGGATTCTGGCGTCGCAGCGATTCCGCCGGATCGTTGGTGTCGGCCGGCACCACCTCGACCCGCCCCTCCAGCCCGAGCTCGGCAATGGCGATCTTGACCTTGCGGCCGAAGGGCGAGGTCGGGGAGGAGCGCAGGATCAGCATCGGTGCAGCCTTCGGGTTGGCAGGACGAGCGGTCAGCCGTCGGGACGAATCGCCTCGCAGCGATAGCGCGGGCGCGGCCCCTGCGCGAGGCGTTCGCACAGAGCCGGCAGCAGGATCTCCGCCTCCTGAGCCAGCAGCCAGGGCGGATTGACCAGGAGCATCCCGGTTGCGCTCAGGCCACCGGCAGCGTCGGGGCGATCGACGTCGATCTCCATCCGGAGCAGCCGGCCGATGCCAGCATCGAGCATCGAATCGAGCAGACCTTCGACTGCACGCTCTTCCTTGATCGGATACCAGAGCGCGTAGATGCCGGTCGGCCATTTGCGATGCGCCGCGATGAACTCGGCGGCGAGCGTCGCAAACTCGTCCTTCTCCTCGAAAGGCGGGTCGATCAGGACGAGGCCGCGCCGCTCCTTGGGCGGGACATTGGCCCGCAGCGCGGTCCAGCCGTCGATCTCGAGCGCCTTGCAGCGCTCGTCGCGGCCGAGTGCCTGGCTCAGCTTGCGGAAGGTATTCTCATGCAGTTCGGCCGCGATCAGCCGGTCATCCGCGCGCATGGCATGGCGGCAAAGCCACGGCGAGCCCGGATAGGTCTCAGCGCCGTACCGGCTGCGTGCAGCCGAGAGCGCCTCGCGCCAGGGTTTCAGCAGTGCCTCAACCTGCGGCGCGAGCGGCGCCTGGTCGAGCCGCGCGACGCCGTCGCGCCATTCATGGGTCTTCAGCGCCTCCTCGGAGCCGAGATCATAGCGGCCGGCACCGGCATGGGTGTCGATCACGCGCCACGGCTTGTCCTTGGCGTTGAGATGCGTGAGCACGCGCATCAGCACGACATGCTTGAGCACATCGGCGAAATTGCCGGCATGGAAACCGTGGCGGTAGTTCATCTCGTCAGCGGATCGCGTTGACGCGGAAATCGCGGGCGCGGCAGCCGGAACGATCGACCTCGCCGCAGCTGCGGAAGCCGCGCAGGTCCTTGCTGAAGCAGATGCGCACCTCCTCCAGCACGCCGCGCCGGCAGGAAACCGACATCATGTCGGTGCGCAAGCCAGGATTGGCGTCGACGAAGGCCCGTTCGAGGTCGAGCACCGTCCAGCTCCGCTCGCTGTCGACGCTCGCCAGCGCCGGCGGAAGCTTGACCTTCTCCCGGGCGCGGCGGACATCGGCGAAATAGTCGGACGGGCTTGAGCCGGAGCAGGTGCCGTGCTTGCGCCACTGATAGCGCGCGAGACTTTCGGTCGGGAACAGGCCCTCGGCCTGATCCATCGCCATGCGCGACGGGCTTCGGCCGGAAGGGCCGCAATCGCTTGGAAATCCCCGCTCATATTGCGGCCAAAGGCCGTGCACGACGAAGCCGAGATTGGCGCCGGGAGCGCATTGCTCGCGATTGCGTCCGCGCCCGCCGTCGATCTCGCAGAAGCCCGGCGACCAGGACAGGGCCAGGACGTAGAAATCGAAATCGCCCGGTGTACCGCCGCGATCATGGCGGCCTTGCGCCAGGGCGGTGCCGCCGAGCGCGCAGAAGGCAAGCAGGCCGGCGGCGATTCGCTTCAGTCGCATAGCTGCGCTTTGATCAGGGACGGGCCATCTTGCAATCGGGAGCATAGGAGCGGTGGCGATCGAGCCCTGAGACGCACCAGTTGACGTTCCAAGTGTAGCCGAACAGGCCGAGATTTTCGCGCACCGAATAGTCGACCCGCCGCAGCACGCCGTCATTGGTCAGGACGCGCGCGGTACAGAAGCGGCGCGGGATGAAATCATCGCCCCAGGGACGCCAGGCGATCGGCTGGACGCGGTCGAAGGTGACCGCCTGCAACGGGCCCCAGAACTTGGCCTCGCGCGAATTGAAGCGGCTGGTGATCTCGCCGAGCACCGCCGGATCCTCGCAGGCCGGCAGATTGCCATACATCGGGATGATGCGCTCTTCCGCCCGGTCGGCGGGATGGACGTAACGTCCGCCTGCCGCTTGGGCGGACAGGCCGCTCAGGCAGAGCGCGGCTGCAAGGGTGGAGAGAAGGGAAACCCGGCGCATGGGGGCCTCGTGCGGGGAAGAGTCAGCTGCCATCACGATGGCGACGGGGCCGGTCCCGGTCAAGGCGGCGGAGCGCTCGCACCGCCTGTCGAGCGGCCTCTGTGGTATTTCGATCGTGCCGGATGCGCCGCCAGGGCGGAGCCCGGACACGGTATCAGCGATCTGTCGCGAAGTCGCCATGCTCGCAGGACGGCGAGCATGGCGATGAAGAGATATGACTCAGGCCGCAACCTTGGAAGCCTGCCGGACCTCGTCCGAATAGTCTTCCATGATCACCTTGCCCATATTGCCGGTGACAAACTTGTAGGGGCCGATCTCGGAGACCAGCGTCACCTCGGCAGCCGAGCCGGTGATAAAGCACTCGGCGAAGCCTTCGAGCTCTTCCGGCCGGATGCGGCGCTCGACCACCTCGAAGCCGCGCTTCCGGCACAGGTCGATCACCGACTGTCGGGTGATGCCGTTAAGGAAGCGGTCGGCAAGCGGGGTGTGGACCACGCCGTCCTTGATGAAGAAGATGTTGGCGCCGGTGCACTCGGCGACATTGCCTTCCCAGTCGAGCATCATCGCATCGGCATAACCGGCGCGCTCGGCCTTGTGCTTGGAGAGCGAGCAGATCATGTAGAGCCCCGCCGCCTTGGCGTGGACCGGCGCGCAGGCCGGATCGGGCCGGCGGTATTCGGCGAGATCGAGCCGCACGCCCTTCAGCTTCTGCGCCATGTCGAACATGCTCGGCCACTCCCACACCGCGATCGCCGTGTGGATGGTGTTGTTCATGCCCGAGACCGCCATCATTTCCGAGCCGCGCCAGGCGACCGGGCGCAGATAGGCGTCCTTGAGGCCGTTCTCCTTCAGGCAGAGATACTTGGCGGCGTCGATCTCCGCGACCGAATACGGGATCGTGAAATCCATGATCTCGGCCGACTTGTGCAGGCGCTGCGAGTGCTCGGTGCACTTGTAGATCACGCCGTCATAGGCGCGCTCGCCCTCGAAAACGCAGGAGCCATAGTGCAGGCCATGGGTGAGTACGTGCACCTTGGCCTCCTTCCACGGCACGAGCTTGCCGTCGAACCAGATGACGCCGTCGCGCTGGTCGAAAGGAATGACAGACATGATACAGTCCTCCAGGTGCTTTTCTTGCCGCCACTCCGCCACAGGCCGGAAAGGCGTGCAAGCGCGGTATCTATGCTGCGCCGAGACCGGCACTTGCGACATAATCGGTCGCCCCGCGTGCTTGACCGGTAATCTTACGTCTGAGATATGTCAACAAGGCTGACATAAAAAATGAGCGTGATGGTGAGCACACCCGTATTGCATCCAGCGTCTGCCGTCCCATCCGAGGCGCCTGATAACTCAGTGCCTTACGAGTTGATCGAGCTGTTCTTCTTCGCCTATCGCGACTTCGTCGGCGATCCCGACCGCATCCTCGCCGATTACGGCTTCGGCCGCGCCCATCACCGCGTGCTGCATTTCGTCGAGCGCCGGCCGGGGCTGACCATCGCCGAGCTCCTCGACATCCTGCAGATCACCAAGCAGAGCCTCAACCGCGTCCTGAAGGAGCTGGTCGAGACCGGCTTCGTCGAGTCGCGCACGGGCACGCAGGACAAGCGCCAGCGCAACCTCTACGCCACCCAGGCCGGCCGCGAGCTCGCCGTCAGGCTGGCGCAGCTGCAGGGCAGGCGCATCAACGGCGCGCTCGCCCAGGTCGGACCTGAGGCGGGCGAGATCGTCGCACGCTACCTCGCGGGCTTGATCGACCCATCCGAGCGCAGGAAGGTGCAGGACGCGCTCGCCGGGCCGCGGTGACGAGACGACGACACAGGATGACGATGCGCAGGATTCTCTTCGGCTTCGCCGCCATGACGGGCTTCGTCACAGCAGCGGCAGCGCAGGACGTGACCGGCAACCTCAAGGGCCCCGCCGCCGAGAGCGTGACCCGCTATCTCAAGCAGACCCGCATCCCCTGCTATACGCAGAAGGGCGAGGAGACTTGCCGGATCATCGATACTGCCAGCGATGCCAGCCTGTTCCATGGCAGCTTCAAGAATGATCCGACGCCCCATGCCGTCGCCTTCGTCAGCTATCAGTACGACCAGACCGGCAACGCAATGAACCAGATGGCGATCGTGTTCAGGGAGGCCGGTGGCCGCTGGATGCCGGTCGGCCGCGTCGATGAGACGGTCGGCATGGAGCCCCGCCAGGTCCAGTTCGGCCAGGGCGTCATCGCCTATACCGGCACGGTCCTCGGCCCGAACGATTCCCGCGCCAGTCCGACCGGCCGCGGCCGCTTCAGCCTCAAGGTCACCGACCGGGGCGTGACCTTCGGCAAGGCCGGCCGGTGAGAGCAGGTCGCGTCCGGCGGCAGGCCAGGCACGCCATACGCGTTGCAGAACGTTAGACAATGTTATCCGGGACCTCCCCAGGCGCGGGCCTGAGTTCGGGCGGCCTATGCTATCCTGATGCGAAGGCAGTGGCGCATCGGCCGGTGCCGGAGGCGGAAAAAGGAGCTCAGATGGCGGCCAGCGTGCTCAAGCCAGTGCCTGACGAGGCCCCTCATATCCTGGTTGTCGATGACGATCGCCGCCTGCGCGACCTGTTGGCGCGCTTTCTCGGCGACCATGGCTACCGCGTCACCACCGCTGCCAACGCCGCTGACGCCGATAATCGCCTCGGCCATCTCGTCTTCGACGCCATGGTGCTCGACGTGATGATGCCCGGGGAGAACGGCTTCGACTTCGCCCGCCGCCTGCGCAAGAGCTCGCAGGTGCCGATCCTGATGTTGACCGCCCGCGCCGATTCGAACGACCGCATCAACGGCCTGGAGATCGGCGTCGACGACTATCTCTCAAAGCCCTTCGAGCCGCGCGAGCTGATCCTGCGCCTCGGCAATGTCCTCAAGCGCAACGCCCAGCCCGAGGCGCCGTCTGCGCCGATGCGGCCCGACTATGTCCGCTTCGGCCCCTTCATCTACGGCCTCGCCCGCGGCGAACTGCGCCAGGGCGAGGAGTCGATCCGCCTGACCGAGCGCGAGCGTGAGATCCTGACCACATTGGCCGAACGCGCCGGCGAGCATGTGCCGCGCGAGCAGCTGGCCAACCAGGGCTCCGCCGCCAACGACCGCACCATCGACGTGCAGATCAACCGGCTGCGCCGCAAGATCGAGCGCGACCCCGCCGACCCGCTTTATCTCCAGACCGTGCGCGGCATCGGCTACCGCCTCGTCGTCGACAGGACCTGACCGGCATGGCCGACGCTTCGCTCAGGCGTCGCCTCGTCCCGCTCGCCGCGCGGACGCTGGCGAAGCTGCGCATCGCCAGCGGCAAGGGCATGTCGGCACTCTCCGCCGCGATAACGCCGCTCCGGCGCCTGCCGGAGCGCTGGCTGCGCCCGGTCGCGCGCATCATGCCCAAGGGGCTCTATCCGCGCGCCCTCGTCATCGTCATCGCGCCGGTGGTGCTGCTGCAATCGGTCATCGCATATGTCTTCATGGAGCGGCACTGGCAGACGGTGACGCAGCGCCTGTCCTCGGCCGTCTCGTCGGAGATCGCGACGCTGATCGACGTCTATGAGAGCTATCCGCAGGACGACCAGGCGACGGTGATCGGCCGCATCGCCGAGGAGCGGCTCGGCATGGATGTCGAGATCCTGCCCGATACCGACCTGCCAGCGCCCGGCACCCGCCCCTTCTTCTCGCTGCTCGACAGTGCGCTCTCGGCCGAGCTCGCCCAACAGGTCAAGCGGCCCTTCTGGCTCGACACGGTCGGCCGCTCGAGCCTGATCGAGATCCGGATCAAGATCGGCAAGGATGTGATGCGGGTGCTGACCCGGCGCAGCCAGGCCTATGCCTCGAACAGCCACATCTTCCTGCTCTGGATGATCGGCACCTCGCTGATCCTGCTCACCATCGCAGTGCTGTTCCTGCGCAATCAGATCCGGCCGATCCTGCGTCTAGCCGACGCCGCCGAAGCCTTCGGCAAGGGCCGCGACGCCGATTTCCGGCCGCGCGGCGCACGCGAAGTCCGCCGCGCCGGCAATGCCTTCATCGAGATGAAGCGGCGCGTCGAACGCTCGATCGGCGAGCGCACCATGATGCTGAACGGCGTCAGCCACGATCTGCGCACCATCCTGACGCGGTTCAAGCTCTCTCTTGCCCTTCTCGACAAGTCGCCAGATCTCGAGGCGCTCGAGAAGGATGTCGACGAGATGAGCCGCATGCTCGAGGATTATCTCGCTTTCGCGCGTGGCGATGCCGGCGA
The DNA here is from genome assembly GCF_002831785.1 of Allobosea sp. FBZP-16. Lineage (NCBI taxonomy): Bacteria > Pseudomonadati > Pseudomonadota > Alphaproteobacteria > Hyphomicrobiales > Alloboseaceae > Allobosea > Allobosea sp. FBZP-16. The sequence continues at coordinate 136,241 of NZ_LNCQ01000048.1, forward strand.
GGCACCGGTCGAGACCGATATCCGCGCCTTGCTGGAGACGCTCAAGGCCGATGCCGAACGCCAGGATCACCAGACCGAGCTCACCGTGGTCGGGGACCCGCTTGTCGTCGTCCGGCCCGACGCGATCCGGCGCCTGCTCACCAATCTGGTTTCGAATGCCGCGCGCTTCGGCGACCGCATCGCCATCCGCGCAACCCATGACGCGCGCTATCTGATCGTCATGGTCGACGATGACGGCCCGGGCATCCCGCCCGAGTTGCGCGAAGACGTGTTCAAGCCATTTTTCCGCGCCGACGAGGCCCGCAACGTCGACGGCGGCGGCACCGGCCTTGGCCTCGCCATCGCGCGCGACATCGCCCGCTCGCATGGTGGCGACATCATGCTGGGCGAGTCGCCGCTCGGCGGCCTGCGCGCCACGGTCAGGCTGCCGGTCTGAGCGTGCGGCTTGCACAGGCGGCTCGCGTAACCGCACTGTCTTTCCGGGGCTTTGCACAGCAAAGAGCCCGGAACCCATGAACACCTGCCACCACAATATGGACGCGGCCGTCACCGCACCCTTCCGGCAGCATCGTGTTCACGGGTCCCGGGCTCACGCCTCCGGCGTGCCCCGGAATGACGGGCGGTGGTTCAGTGGCTCCACAAGGCCTTGCGGGCGCAGCTGTTCACCCGCTCGACGTCGCTGCGGGAGAGGGCGATGTCGTGAAGCGCCACGTCGTCCATGCGGTAGAGCGCCCGGGCGCTGGCCCGCGCCGTCAGCCAACCCTCGAAACGCAGGAACAGCCCGGCGAGCCCATGAGCATGGTGCGACGTCGAAAGCGAAAGATTTTCTGTGGTGGCTCCGGCCGGCATGACGGCCTCCTTTGATCTCGTTACTGGCAGGAAATTTGGGGCTTGCAGGCCTTGGAAGCAAATGAGAACTTCTTTGCCTCAGCCCAAGCAAAACTTGGCCACCCAATGTCCCGCCGCCACCTGCCGCCCCTGACGTCGCTGCGCGCGTTCGAGGCTGCCTCACGGCACCTCAACTATGAGCGGGCGGGCGACGAGCTCGCCGTCACCGCCAGCGCCGTCGGCCAGCAGGTCAAGACCCTCGAGGCCTGGCTCCAGCGCCCGCTCTTCACCCGGCTGCCGAGCAAGGGCATCGCGCTGACGCCGCTCGGCCAGCGCTATGCGACGTCGATCTCGCAGATACTCGATCAGCTCGACGAGGCCACCGCGCGAGCCTTGCGGCCCGACACCGCCAACATCCTCACGGTCAGCACCATGCCGAGTTTCGCGCTGAGCTGGCTGATACCGCGCCTCGGCGTGCTCAAGCAGCGCCACCCCGAGCTGGAGGTGCGCATCTCGGTATCGATGCATCTCACCGACTTCGCTCGCGAGGATGTCGACATCGCAATTCGCTATGGCGAAGGCGCCTATACCGGGCTGCATTCCGAGCTGCTGATGACGGAGACTTTCTTCCCCGTCTGCAATGCGGCCCTGCTCGACGATCCCGACCGGCCGCTGCGCGAACCATCGGATCTGCGCCACCACACCCTGCTGCACGAGCTTGCCGAAGGCATCCCGAAATATGTGACCTGGCCGCAATGGCTCGCCTATGCCGGCGTCGACGATATCGACGCCTCGCACGGCCCCCGCTTCTCACATACCTTCCTTGCCCTGCAGGCTGCTTCTTCCGGCCAGGGCATCGCGCTCGCAACCAGCGCCCTGATCGGCGACTATCTCGAAGCCGGCCGCCTGGTGCGCCCCTTCCCGCAGCAATTGCCCGGCGCTTACCAGTACTATGTCGTGTGCCCCGAGGCCGTGGCAGAGCGGCCTGCGATCGCGGCCTTCCGCCGCTGGATCCATGAGGAGGCGGCCCAGCATGCGACGCTGCGCTGAGCCTGAGCTCAGCTCCCGGGCCTGATCACCGGAAGCTGCTGCAGCCTTGCCGCGGCGAAATCGAGGAAAGCTCGGACCTTGGGCTGGAGGTGCTGCCCGCTCGGCACGACGAGTTGCACCGGCGAGGCAGCAGGCTCCCATTCGCGCATGACCCGCACGAGTGTGCCGGCCGCGATATCGGGCGCGGCCTGATAGGATAGCGCCCGCGCCAGACCGCGGCCGGAGCGCGCCGCGATCAGCACCGCTTCGATCTCGTTGACGATCAGGCGCGGCGTGACCTGCACTGTCGCGCTGCGCGCATCGCCGGCGAAGCGCCAGAGCATGCTCTGGCCGGCGGCGATGCTGACGATGGTGTCATGGCCGGCGAGGTCGGCCGGTCGCTGCGGCGTGCCGCGGCGCTCCAGATAGGCCGGCGCCGCGACCAGCACGCGTCTGACCTCGCCGACCTTGCGGGCGACCAGCCGCGAGCTCGGCAGCGCGCCGATGCGGACTGCCAGATGCAGCCCCTCCTCGATCAGGTCGAGATTGCGGTCTGCCAGCACCAGCTCGATCTGGATCTCCGGATGCAGGTCTAGGAACTCGGCGACCACCGGCGTGACGTGGCGCCGGCCGAAGGCGGTCGGCGCCGTGATCCGGATCAGGCCGCGCATCGGTGCCGCCGTCACGCCCGAGAGCGAGGCCTCATACTCCGCGAGGATGTTGCGGGCCGCGGCGGCCAACTCCCGTCCCGCCTCGGTCGCCATCAATTGCCGCGTCGTGCGCGCGATCAGCCTGACGCCGGCCCGCTCCTCCAGCGCCGCCAGCGCCCGCGTCACCGCCGGACGCGAACGCCTGAGCTGGCGCGCCGCGCCGGCGAGGCTGCCGGTGTCGATGATCGCGACGAAGATGGCGAGCTCGTCGAGCCGATCCATGATCATTCCATCATTCGAAATTCTGATTTGCCAACCTATCAGCTATCGACGCCAAGTTGAAACAATCAGATTGGAGCAGCACCACCGCGAGGCCCTGATGACCCAAGCCAAGATCACGCTGCACGGCACTGCCCTCTCGGGCCATACCCACCGTGTGGAATTGCTGCTGCGTGCGCTCGGGCTGGACTTCGATGTCGTGCCGGCACCAGCGGACGTCCGTCGCAGCGATGCTTTCCGCAAGCTCAACCCGTTCGGCCAGATCCCGGTCCTGCAGGACGGCGACCTCACCTTGGCCGACAGCAACGCCATCCTGGTGTATCTGGCCAGGCGCTACGCGCCGGAGAGCGACTGGCTTCCGCAGGAGCCGGTGGCAGCGGCGCAGGTGCAGCGCTGGCTTTCGATTGCCGCCGGCGAGGTCATGCACGGCCCGGCGGTCGCCCGGCTGATCGCGCAGTTCAAATACGACGACGATCCGGTCAGGGCCGAGCGCGTCGCCTCGCGGTTGCTCGCGTTCATGGAGGAACATCTCAAGGGTCGCAGCTTCCTCGCCGCCGAGCATCCAACGCTCGCTGACCTCGCCTGCTATTCCTATGTCGCGCATGCCCCGGAGGGCGGCATCCCGCTCGATCCCTATCCGGCGGTGCAGGCCTGGCTCAGGCGCGTCGAGGCCCTGCCCTTCTTCAAGCCGATCCCGCCCTCGCCCATTCCAGTGAAGGCCTGAGACGATGGACGCCTCGCCCTTCCATGACGGCGAACTGGAGGCGCAGGCGCTCGCCGGCGAGAGTTCGCGCGGAACCGGCATCCGCGACTTCATGCCGGACCAGCATCGCGACTTCTTCGCGCTGCTGCCCTATCTCTTCGCGGCGGGGCGCGATGCTCAGGGCAAGCCGATCGCGACGATCCTCACCGGCCCGGAAGGCTTCGTCACCAGCCCGACGCCGAACGAACTCGCGATCGCCGCCCTGCCCGCTTCGGGCGATCCGGCCGATGCCGCGCTGAGTGTGGGCGCATCGGTCGGCCTCCTCGGGCTCGATCTGCGCACCCGCAGGCGCAACCGCGCCAATGGTGTGATCAGCGGGCGTGACGGACACGGCCTGACGATCGCGGTGGATCAGAGCTTCGGCAATTGCGCCAAATACATCCAGCTCCGGCAGCACGAGCCCGCATCAGCGTCTGCTCCCGCAGTCGAAGAACTCGGCGGCCTCGACCCGGCAGCCAGCGCCCTGATGACGGAGGCGGACACGCTCTTCATCGCCAGCGGCTCGGAGAGCGGCCTTGATATGTCGCATCGCGGGGGCAGGCCAGGCTTCGTCCGGATCGCAGGCAACCGGCTGAGCATGCCGGACTTCGCCGGCAACAGCTATTTCAACACCTTCGGCAATCTGCTGCGCGAGCCGGCGACGTCCCTGCTCTTCATCGACTTCGCCAAGGGCGACCTGCTGCAACTGCAGGGCGTGGCGGAGGTCGTTTGGACCGGACCGGAACTGGCCGGCATTGACGGCGCCAAGCGCCTGCTGAAGGTCGAGGTCACGCGGGCCTGGCGGCGCAAGGCCACCCTGCCTTTGCGCTGGAGTGAGCCGGAACCGGCGCCGACCACGCTTACGACGGGAAGCTGGCGTCAGGATCGCGCCGCCTGAGCGAGTAACGGGCTTCTACCTGCTTTACTAAAGAAGGCGCGGTTGTCCCGGGCGGAGCGCAGCGTAGACCCGGGACCCATTCCGGAACCTCAATCGGAAAGGCTCAGGAATGGATCCCGGATCGGCGCCGCTGCGCGGCTTGTCCGGGATGACACTACGGGAGATGTCGAGGCCGCCCTCTTCGGGGCAATCGCTCCCAAAGGCGTTAGTCCTAATCAGTACAGCCGCCCGCCGGCGGGCACCTCGAGCGATGGGCCGATCAGCACGACCTCGCCATCGCCATCCGGAACGCCCAGGGTCAACACCTCCGACATGAACTTGCCGATCTGGCGCGGCGGGAAGTTGACCACCGCCAGCACCTGCCGGCCCGTGAGGTCCTCGGGCCGGTAGTGCCTGGTGATCTGCGCGGACGACTTCTTGCGGCCGATCGTGCCGCCGAAGTCGATCACCAGCTTGATTGCGGGCTTGCGCGCTTCGGGGAAGGGAGCGGCTTCGACGATGGTGCCGACGCGGATGTCGACCTTGAGGAAATCGTCGAAGCCGATCTCAGCGGCGATCTCGCTAGGCGTACTCAAAATTCCTCCCAGCCGCGATCGCCGCCATTGGCGACCTTGCGCGCGGCCCTGCCATGGTTCGAGGCAGGCGCGGCCGCCATGGCGCGCGCCGGGCGCGGCGCAGGCGCCGCAGCCTGCGCCATCTTGCCCGCCATCGCCTTCAAGGCAACCACGTCGCCGCCGAGCCTGAAGCGCCCGACCAGCGCGGCGAGCCTGTCGGCTTCCTGGGCCAGGGCCTGCGAGGCGGCGGTCGACTGCTCGGCCATGGCGGCGTTCTGCTGCGTCGCCTGGTCCATCTCGTTGACTGCGGTGTTGACCTCCTGCAGCCCCGTCGCCTGCTCCTGGGCGGCCGAGGCGATCTCGGCGACCAGCGAGGTGGCGCGGGTGATCTCGCCCGACATCCGCTCCAGCGCCGTGCCGGTCTGGCCGACCAGCGCGACACCCTTCTCGACCTCGACGCTGGAGGCGGTGATCAGGCCCTTGATCTCCTTGGCCGCATCCGCCGAGCGCTGCGCCAGCGCCCGCACTTCGGAAGCGACCACCGCAAAGCCCTTGCCGGCATCGCCGGCGCGCGCCGCCTCGACCGAGGCGTTGAGCGCCAAGAGATTGGTCTGGAAGGCGATCTCGTCGATGACGCCGACGATCTGCGAGATCTCCTCGGAGGATTTCTCGATGCCGCTCATGGCGGCGACGGCTTCGCGCACGATCTGGCCGGACTGCTCGGCCTCGCCCTTGACCTGGGTGGTGGCGTGGCTCGCCTGGCGCGCGCCCTCGGCGGTCTGCCGCACGGTCGCGGTCAGCTGGTCGAGCGCCGTCGCAGTCTCCTCGACGGAGGAAGCCTGCTGCTCGGTGCGGCTGGCGAGGTCGTCGGCCGCCTGGCTGATCTCGCCGGCGCCCGCCTTCATGCTCTCGGTATTGGTCGCGATCTGACGCATCGTCTCTTCGAGATGCGCCATCGCGGCGTTGAAGTCGTTCTTGAGCTTGGCGTATTCGGCGCTGAAGGAAACCTCGATCCGGTAGGTCAGGTCGCCCTCGGTCAAATGCTCCAGACCGGCGCCGAGCGCGTCGACGACAACCGCCTGCTTCTTCGCCTCCTCGCCGCGCTGCGCCTCGTTGAGGCTCCGCTGCGTATCGGCTGCGCGGCGCTGTTCGCCGGCATCGGCTTCGGCCTGCGCCTTCTCGGCCTCGACCTGCTGCTTCGTCAGCGCCGCGTCGCGGAAGACGACGAGGGCGCGCGCCATGCTGCCGACCTCGTCCTGGCGCTCCTGATAGGCGATCGGCGCCTTGAGATCGCCGGCGGCCAGCGTGCTCATATTGCCGGATACCGTGCGCAGCATCCCCGAGGCGCGGCGGCTCAGGAAGACGACGAGGCCGAGCAGCAGCAGCGCCAGCGGCACCAGGACGACCGCGACATCCTTGATCAGGCCGTAGAACGAGGCTTCGACGGCGTGGACATGCATGCCGGTGCCGATCGACCACTGCCACTTCGGCACGCCGACGACATAGGAGATTTTCGGCGTCGGCTCCTTGTCGCCGGGCTTCACCCACATGTAGTCGACGAAGCCCGCCCCCTTGTTCCGCGCCGTGTCCGTCAGTTCCTTGACGAAGAACTTGCCGGTCGGGTCCTTGAGCGGCGACATGTCGGTGCCGACCAGCTTCGGATTGGCGTGGGCGACGTTGAAGCCGTCATAGCGGATGACGAAGAAGTAGTTGCCGTCGTCGAAGCGGGCGTTGGCGATCGCGTCGAGCGCGAGCTTCTGGGCGTCGGCGTCCTTGAGTTCGCCCTTTTCCACCTTCGCCACATAGGCGTTCACCGTGGAGGCGGCGGCCTCGACTGCGTTCTTCACCTCGGACCGCTTGAGATCGAGCATGTCGATCCGGGCCTGATTGAGCGTCACCGCGACGCTCGCAACCGTGACGACGGCGGCCAGAATGGCGACCAGCCCGAACGAACGGCTGATCGACAGCCCGGTAAGCTTCTTCAACGCAGACATGTCGCCCCTCGCGAACGTGATTCTTCACATTCGCCACAGGTGGCTAATGGCTGCTTAACGCTGTCACTTTTTTGCCACAATCAGCAGTTGCTGGCCACAACCGAAGATTGCATCAGATGGCCGCCGCGTAGTCGTCGCTTTCCTCGTTGCGCATACGCTCGCGCCGCGGTGTGCGCCGCACGCCCGAGCAGAGCGAGCGGGCCAGCCCGCGCAGCGGCGCCGTCAGCCGGTGGACGTCCTCGACGCGCGCCATGATCTGCCCGGCTGTCTTCAGCTCGCGGTCGAGCTTGGCCATGGTGCGCGACAGCTCCGGCTCATCGTCTTCCAGCCAGGTGTCGAGTACGCGCGCCATCAGCAGCGTCGCGCCACGGACACGGACGGAGCCGAGATCGTCCTCGGTGGGGATGCCGGCCGAGGCCAGTAGATAGCGCCAGGAGTTTAGCGAATTGCGCCCGAGTGCGGCGAGCGCCAGCGGCTGGCGGCGCAGATGCGGCATCACCGCCTTGAGCCCGGCCTTGTAGGGCGCGAGCGCATCGAGCCGGCGCATCACCAGATCGAAGACGCGCTCCCTATAGGATTCCTCCATGAGATCGTCGGAGCTGCCGGCCAGCACCGCATCGTCGAGGATGCGGCCGAGGCCGCCGAGGATGGCGAGCTTGGAGGGGAAGAGCCCGCGGAGCTCGGCGAGGCTGAGACCGGCCTCGCGGGCGATGGCCGGCAATTCGATCTCATCCCAACCTTGCGCCGCCGCCAGCCGGAACAGTGCATCAACGACGGCACGGCGCGGCTCAGGCTTCGCAGCCGGCTTATCGGCCTCGGGGGAAACGGGTTTGCGCGCCATCGACGTCTCTCCTGTCGCGAGCTGATACGAGAGAAGCTAAGGCGTGAGATGGGCGGTTGAAAGGCCGCGTCAGCCGGAAAGCTCCTCGGCGCGGCGTTTGGCGGCAGCGACGGCGCGTCGCATCAGCGGTGCGAGGCCGTTGTCGGCCATCAGCACTTCGAGCGCGGCCGCGGTCGTGCCCCCCGGCGAGGTCACGTTCTGGCGCAAGGTCGCCGGCGGCAGCGGCGACTGGAACAGCATCTCGCCGGCGCCCTCGACCGTCGCCCGCGCCAGGCGCTCGGCGATCTCGGCCGGCAGGCCTGCCGCGACACCGGCAGCCGCGAGGCATTCCACCATGTTGAAGACATAGGCCGGCCCCGAGCCCGAAACGGCGGTGACAGCGTCGATCAGCCCCTCGTCGCCGAGCCACTCGACCTTGCCGACGCCGGCGAGCAGCGCATCGGCCAATTGCCGCTGCGCCTCGCTGACGCCTTTGCCCGCCGCAGCGGCCGTGATCCCGCGCCGGACCGAAGCCGGCAGGTTCGGCATGGCGCGCACGATCGCGTTCGCATTGGGCAGGCGGGCGGCGAGGTCGCCGAGCGTCTTGCCGGCGAGGATCGAGATCAGCAGCGTCTTCGGGCCGATCAGCGCCTGCACGGCAGGGGCGGCCGTGTCGAGCATTTGCGGCTTGGTCGCCAGGACCACGACCTCGGCGGGAGCCGGCGCGGCAGGGTTGACGCTCATGCCATGGGTGGCGGCGAGCGTCTGCATCTCCTCGGAGATATGCGGGTCGAGCAGCGTGATCCCCGCGCCGTTCACGCCTATGCTGAGCCAGCCCTCCAGCATGGCGCCGCCCATCTTGCCGGCGCCGACAAGGGTGAGGGTCTGCGGAAGCGGGCTGGCCATGGCGTGTCTCCGGTCGATGCGCGGTTGCGCATGGACCTGAACCGCCAAGCAAGGTTCCGGTCAAGCCCGGACCAGCTGGCTTTCACGCCTCGCCGACCGTCTCCAGCAGCGCGCCCTCGAGCGCCTCGCGAGCGTTCTTGCCGGCCCAGACGACGAACTGGAAGGCCTGGTAGTAGCGCTCGCAGGCGTCGATCGCCGCCTTGATCAGGCCCGCGGCCTGCTCCTCGGTCGGCTCGGCCCCGCCCGAGAGCAGCAGCGCATGGCGGTACATCACCACATTCTCGCGGCTCCACAGGTCGAAATGCCCGAGCCAGAGCTGCTCGTTGACCAGGCTGACGAGGGTCATCACCTCGTTGCGGCGCCGGTCCGGCACCCGAAGGTCGAAGGCACAGGCGATGTGCAGCGACTCGACTTCCCCGAGCCAGGTGATCGCGACATGGTAGTCGGCCCAGCCACCGGTAACGGAAACCGAGAGTTCGTCATCGCTGTCGCGATCGAAGCTCCAGTCGTTCAGTGCGGCGAGGCGTTCGACGAGATCGAGCGGGTTGGAGGGGCGTTCGGTTTCAGCGTCCAGATCAAGGTCCATCATGCCCAGGGTCCAACAGCCGGCGCTGGCCCTGACGGCAGGCGCGGCCTGTTCAAGAACGGGAACACGGCGACTGGAAAAGCGTAAGGCACGCAACCCGACCAGAAGATCACTGATATGATCTTCGCTTCATCGGCGGGCTCTCAAGTAGAGCCTACCGACGAATCACCTCTCTTCATCGACGATAGCTCAGGCGAGTCAGGAGCCCTAACAGAACCTGCGCGGTTCTGATCGAGCCCGTCGGCACCCGGTACGCGACGCAAGCTCTGCGGATTCGACGCCGGTCTCAATCCCTTACCGGGACTGTCCACAACGCGAAGCTGTTGGCTGGCCGCTGGCCAAACTTGACAGAGGAGTTACTTCGACTCGGCCTTGGCCTCGAGCGCCGCCAGCCGGGCTGCGAGCTTGTCGTTCTCCTCACGCACCAGCAGCGCCATCTCGCGCACCGCCTCGAATTCCTCGCGTGTCACCACGTCGAGATCGCGCAGCAGCCGCTCGATCTGGGTCTTGACCACGGTCTCGACCTCGCGACGCACGCCCTGCGCCGCGCCGGCGGCATCGGTCGCCAGCCGGGCGATGTCGTCGAGGATACGGTTGGACGTGCTGACCATCGGAACTCTCCGGCAGGCGCTCCATGCGCCCTCCCGGGAGATATGGCGAAGGAGCGCCGGTAGCGCAATCGCCGCGGCCCAACCGGCCCGGCGGGGCCCTCGCCTGCCCTGTCTGGACCTTGGGGATCGTTGCGCCTAAAACGGTCGCCGCAGGGAAGACCAGCAATCCAAGCCCGAACAAAGGGCGGGAGGCGTCATGTCGGTACGTTTTAACGGCCTCGTTCTGGGGCCGCTCGCCGCGCTTGCGCTAGCGGGCTGCCAGGAAACCACCACCGCGACCGCGCCGCGGCCGCGTGTCGATGCGCCGGGTGTTCCGGTCTCGGTCCAGAGCATCTCGGGCGCGCCCGACCAGGTGACGGCGCATTTCGCCGGCCTGCTCGGCGAAGCTGCGGCCGAGCGCAAGATGGAGATCGTCCCCGGCGACAAGCCGGCCCGTTTCCGGGTTCGCGGCTATCTCACGGCCCAGCCCACCGAGGACGGCCAGACCGCCCTCGCCTTCGTCTGGGACGTCTATGACGAGAGCAAGAAGCGCGCCCAGCGCGTCCAGGGCGAGAGCCTCGGCCGCCGCGCCGGCGGCGGTGACCCCTGGGCCGGCATCGACCAGACCATCGTCGCCAAGGCCGCGTCCGAATCGGCCGACGCGATCGCCGGCTTCCTGACGACCGCGCCGGTCCCGGAAGCGAAGCCGGACGCGAAGAGCAAGACCCGCACCGCTCAGGCGGATACGGAGAAGAAGCGCTAGGAGCTCGGAGCTACCCGGAAGCCCTCTCCCGGAACGGGGGAGGGTTTGGGAGGAGAAAGAGCCGACGCTCATCGACCGTAGCGCCACCGCTCTCCCCCGTTTAGGGAAAGAGGACCTGACGCGCTTCCGAAGCACGCCCCTTCGGCCTCCCGTGAAACGTGCGCCGCGCCTCATTGCAGTGCAGCATTTGCATGGGGATGTCGCACCTCTTTGGTCGACTCGGCGTCATCACACTGTTATGAGCCCTTCGAAACTGGACCGCCCCCGTTCGGACGGCTCACCTTTATCTGCGTTTCGGGTGCACCCGGCATGGCCTCCTCCTTCAAAGTCGTCGCCGGCAATTCCAATCGCCCGCTCGCCGAAGCCATCTGCGGCCATCTCGACGTCCCGCTCGCCCGGGCCCAGGTGCGGCGCTTCGCAGACATGGAAATCTTCGTCGAGATCCAGGAGAACGTTCGCGGCCAGGATGTCTTCATCATCCAGTCGACCTCGTTCCCGACCAATGACCACCTGATGGAGCTGCTGATCATCACCGACGCGCTGCGCCGCTCCTCGGCCAGGCGCATCACGGCGGTGATCCCCTATTTCGGCTATGCGCGGCAGGACCGGCGCGCGTCGGGCCGTACTCCGATCTCGGCCAAGCTCGTCGCCAACCTGATCGCCCATGCCGGCGTCGACCGCGTGCTGACGCTCGACCTGCATGCCGGCCAGATCCAGGGCTTTTTCGACATCCCGACCGACAACCTGTTCGGCGCCCCGCTGATGGCGCGCGACATCAAGGACCGGCTCGAGTGGAAGAACGCCATGGTCGTCTCGCCCGACGTCGGCGGCGTGGTGCGCGCGCGGGCGCTGGCCAAGCGCATCGACGCGCCACTCGCCATCGTCGACAAGCGCCGCGACCGGCCGGGCGAGTCCGAGGTGATGAACATCATCGGCACGGTCGAGGGCCGCTCCTGCATCCTGCTCGACGACATCGTCGATTCCGGCGGCACGCTGGTGAACGCGGCCGAGGCTCTGCTCGCCCAGGGCGCCCGCGAGGTCTACGCCTACATCACCCATGGCGTGCTCTCCGGCGGGGCTGTGGCGCGCATCGCCTCCTCCAAGCTCAAGGAGCTGGTGATCACCGATTCGATCCTGCCGACCGAAGCGGTGAAGGTGGCGCGCAATATCCGCGTCATCTCCATCGCCGGGCTGATGGGCGAGGCGATCGAGCGCACCGCAAGCGAGTCGAGCGTCTCCAGCCTGTTCGATTGAGCGAGCTGCCGGCAGGCTGCCTCTCTCCAACGTTTCACTGACCCTTGCGGGTCATCCCGGACCCAGCAAAGCCGAGATCCGGGACCCATTCCGGAGCTTTTCCGAATAAGGCTCCGGAACGGATGCCTGGTCTCCCTCCGGTCGCCCGGCCTGACTCGCGGACTTGGATGCAGGATGAGAAAGGACCGGCCATGACCTCGCGTGCCCTCGTCCTCTTCTCCGGTGGTCAGGATTCCACTGTCGCCCTGGCCTGGGCGCTGGAGCGATTCGCTGCCGTCGAGACCGTCGGTTTCGACTACGGCCAGCGCCATCGCGTGGAATTGGAGTGCCGCGAGACGATCAGGGCAAGGCTGCCCGGCCTCGCGCCGGTCTACGCCGACCGGCTCGGGCCGGACCATCTGCTCGACCTGAAGACGCTGGGCGCGATCTCCGACACCGCGCTGACCAGCGAGAGCGAGATCGCCTTCGCAGAGACCGGTCTGCCGACCACCTTCGTTCCCGGCCGGAACCTGATCTTCCTGAGCTTCGCCGCGGCGCTGGCCTACCGCCGCGATTGCAAGCACATCGTGCTCGGCGTCTGCGAGACCGATTATTCCGGCTATCCCGACTGCCGCGACGACACGATCAAGGCGATGCAGGTCGCGCTCGGACTCGGGCTCGACCGAAGGCTCGTGCTGCATACGCCGCTGATGTGGCGCGACAAGGCGCAGACCTTCGCCCTGGCGAAGGAGCTTGGCGGCGAGCCCCTGCTCGAACTGGTGGTCGAGGACACGCATAGCTGCTATCTCGGCGACCGCAGCAAGCGCCATCCTTGGGGTTATGGCTGCGGCCATTGCCCGGCATGCGACTTGCGAGCCAGAGGCTTTGCGGCTTATGAGGCCGCGCCGGACGACAGTGGACCCAGAGGCTGTTAGTGACCATGACGATTGATCGGCAGCGCCAGATCGAGGGCTACGTCGCCCTCGCCCTCTTCACCCTGACCATTCCGCTCGCCAACTGGATGATCGGAAACGTCGGCACCGTCTGCGTGCCCGACGGGCCCTGCCTCGTGCCCGTCGCGCCCGGCATCAAGGCGCCGAGCGGCGTGCTGATGATCGGGCTCGCGCTCGTGCTGCGCGACATCGTCCAGCGGCGCCTCGGCCCGTTCGCCGGCCTCGGCGCGATCGCGATCGGCACGCTGATCTCCGGCATGCTGGCCCCGCCGGCCATCGTGCTGGCCTCGACCACGGCGTTCCTGCTCTCCGAGCTCGCCGATTTTACGGTCTATACGCCGCTGCAGCGCCGCCATTTCGTCGCGGCCGTCGCGGCCTCCAGCGTGCTCGGCCTCGTCGTCGACAGCCTGGTCTTCCTCTGGCTCGCCTTCGGCAGCCTGGACTTCCTGACCGGCCAGATCATCGGCAAGGCCTGGATGGTCCTGCTGGCGTTGCCGCTGATGCATCTACTGCGCCGGCGCGACGAGCGGATCGGGCTCTCTCCCGCCTGAGGTTCGAAAAACCGACAATTCGACCTAAGCGGGAAACGGCGATTTCATGCCCGTGCGGCATGATGGCTCCTCCCGTTCCGCCGAGTGTCCCGATGCGCCGTCACGATTCCGTCGAGCGTCTGCAATCCCTGCAAAACGCCATCCTGGAATCGATCGCACGCGGTGAGGAACTGGCGGCGATCATGGCCACGCTGTGCAAGCGGGTCGAAGCGCTCGCTCCCGGCGTCGTCTGCTCGGTCGTCACCATCGACGCCGATTTCCAGCTGCGGCCGCTCGCAGCGCCGAGCCTGCCGCGATCCTATGGCGAAGCGATCAACGGCATCCCGATCGGCCCTCGCGTCGGCTCCTGTGGCACCGCGATCTACCGCAAGAGCCCGGTCGAGGTGACCGACATCGCCAATGACCCGCTCTGGGAGGGCTATCGCGCGCTCGTGCTGCCGCTCGGTCTGCGGGCCTGCTGGTCGAGCCCGATCGCCGCGCGCGACGGGCGCGTCGTCGGCAGCTTCGCCTTCTATTATGGCGAGCCACGCGGTGCGACACCGTTCGAGCGCCGGATCGTCGAGACCTGCGTGCATCTCTGCGCCATCGCGATCGAGCATGAGGAGGTGAACGCCCGCAATCACCGCCTCGCCTATTTCGATACGTTGACCGGCCTGCCGAACCGGGCCCGCTTCAACGAGGCGATCGCGCAGGCGACACGGCAGCCCTCGTCGCGCTTCGGCCTTATCCTGATCGACATCGACCACCTCAAGGCGGTCAACGACACGATGGGCCACCCCGTCGGCGATCGGCTGATCGAGGTCGTCGGCGCCCGCCTCGCCAGCGTGGCACCGAAGGGAACCGCCTTCAGGATCGGCGGCGACGAGTTCGCCGTGCTGGTGCCGGGCTGCGACAAGGCCGGGCAGTTGCGCGGCGTCGCTGGTGCCATACTCGCCGCAATGCATCTGCCGATCGATTGCGAGGGGACGAGTATCGTCCCGAGCGTCACCATCGGCGGCGCCATCGCCGGGGAAGACGGTGCCGATAGCGTCACCTTGCGCCAGAATGCCGATTTCGCGCTCTACCACGCCAAGGAGACGCGGCGCGGCGGTTATGTCCGCTTCAAGGGCGGCCTGCGGACCTCGATGATCCGCCGCATCCAGACGATCCGCAGCGTCGGCGACGCGCTCAGCGCCGGCCGCCTGATTCCCTACTACCAGCCGATCGTCCGGCTCGACACCGGCGAGGTCCGGGGCATGGAGGCGCTGGCGCGCTTGCGTCTCGACGACGGGCGCGTGGTGGCCGCCGGCGAGTTCCAGGACGCCCTTCTCGATCCGAAGCTCGCCCATCGCATCTCCAACCAGATGCTTCCCGCGATCGCCGGCGACATGGCGCATTGGCGGCGCGAGGGCCTGTCGATTCCCTTCGTCGGGCTCAACGTGACCTCCGCCGACTTCCAGAAGGGCGATCTCGTCCAGCGCATCGTCAGGGCGTTCGAACGGGCGCAGGTACCGCTCGAGCACCTCGTCGTCGAGATCACCGAGCAGGTGATCATGGGCGGGCGCCGAGACGGGGTCGCGCGGACCATGGAAGCCCTGCGCGAACGCGGCATCCTCGTCGCGCTCGACGATTTCGGCACCGGCTTCGCCTCCCTCACCCACCTGCTCGATTTTCCGGTCGACACGATCAAGATCGACAAGTCCTTCGTCGCCGGCATCGAGGGTGGAACCAGGAACAGCGCCATCGTCGAGGCGCTGATCGGCGTCGCCAGCCGGCTCGGCATGCGGATCGTGGCCGAGGGCATCGAGACCGACGGCCAGGCCCGGCGCCTGGCCGCAATGGGCTGCTGCCTCGGCCAGGGCTATCATTATTCGCGGCCGATGCCGGCCGAGGCGGTCCCCGCCTTCGTCGGCAGTTTCAGCCGCGCGCTGTCGAACTCGCCGGCGCGCCCGTCCGCCAGCGCCGCCTGAAATCCGGCTCTGGACTTGAGATTGTCCCCGGTTTCGCCTATGAGCCTGCCTGCGCCCCACTGACACCCTTGGAGGCAGGGGCGCAAACCGCAATGGCCGCCGGCAGGCGGCCATGTCTTTTGAAGAACTAAGGATCAGACACATGACCGCCGTGAAGCAGATTCAGGCTTCGGCGCGCGCCCAGGTCGGCAAGGGGGCCGCCCGGGCAGTTCGTCGCCAGGGCCTCACTCCCGCCGTGATCTATGGTGCGGGCGAAGCCCCCGTCGCCATCGCGCTCGATGCCAACAAGACCCGCCAGATGATCTATGCTGGTCACTTCCTGACCACGCTGTTCGAGATCGACGTCGCCGGCAAGAAGACGCGCGCCATTCCGCGCGACTACCAGCTCGACCCGGTCAAGGATTTCCCGATCCACGTCGACTTCCTGCGCGTCGCCGCCGGCCAGACCATCAAGGTCGAGGTTCCGCTGCACGTCGTCGGCCAGGAGCAGTCGCCGGGCCTGAAGAACGGCGGCGCCCTCCAGATCGTCGCGCACTCGCTCGAGATCGAAGTCGCTCCCGAGAGCATCCCCGAGTTCATCGAGGTCTCGGTCGCCGGGCTCGAAGTCGGTGATACGCTGCACATCGACGCGCTGAAGCTGCCGGCCGGCGTCAGCCTGACCTCGACCAAGGATCTGACCCTGGTCACGATCATTCCGCCGACGGTCGAGGACGAGGAGCCCGTCGCCGCCGAGGGCGAAGCCGAAGCCGCCAAGGCCTGAGCCTGGCGCCTCCTTCGGGACTATGCTTGCGGACGGCCGGGCATGCCCGGCCGTTTTGCTATGACAACCGGTGCGGAACCGAACGATGCTGATCTTCGCCGGCCTCGGCAATCCCGGCCAACGCTATGCCCGCAACCGCCACAATATCGGCTTCATGGCGGTCGCGGCGATCGCCCGCGCCTGCAACGCCTCGCCCTGGCGCGCCCGCTTCCAGGCTTACGCCTGCGAAGCGACGATCGGCGGCGAGAAGGCTCTGCTGCTGCTGCCGCAGACCTATATGAACGAGTCCGGCCGCGCGATCGGCGAAGCCGCGCGCTTCTTCAAGGTCGCTCCCGCCGACGTCGTCGTCTTCCATGACGAGCTGGACCTTCCTCCTGCCAAGCTGCGGGTGAAGCTCGGCGGCGGCAATGCCGGCCATAACGGCCTGCGCTCGACAACGGCCGCGATCGGCAACGACTATCGCAGGGTGCGGATGGGCATCGGCCATCCCGGCGACAAGGCGCTGGTCCATGCCTACGTGCTCAATGATTTCGGCAAGGCCGAGGAGCCCTGGGTCGAGGACCTCTGCACGGCCTGCGCCGACAATGCAGCCCTGCTCGCCGCCCATGACGATGCCGGCTTCCAGAACAAGGTCCACCTCTTCATGGACGCGCGCGGCCATGGCGCAGTGAAGCGCCTCGGCGAGAAGTCCGAATAAGGCTCTCCTCAGAGCGGCAGCTGAGCGCCTGCCTTGGCGATCGTCACCCGGTTGCTCGACAGGCTGCCATCGGCTTGCCGGCTCGCCGTCAGCACCACCTGCGCGCCCGCCACGAGATCGGCAGCTTCCGCCGGCGCGGCCATGATGATGTTGGCCTCGGGCGTGATCGCGATCGTCTGCTCGCCGCCCGGATAGGTCAGCGTGACGCTGCCGCCGTCGACCCGCGAGACCGTTTCGGCCACTGTCGCGTTCGTCATCGTCGCCTCTGGCAGCACGGCCCAGGGCCGGTGCCCCTCGCCCGTGCCGCGCATCGCCTCGGGGAAGATGAAGACCTGCACGGCCGACAGCCCGCCCCCGGGCAACATGCGGGCGCCGACGCCGATGAAGCTGCCCTTCTTGATGTCGGCTATCCCGGCCTTCACCACCGCGCCGACAGAATAGTTCGAGGCAAGAGCGACCGCCGTCGTGCCTTCCTGCGTCTTGACGGTGAGCGACTGGCCGTCGAGCCGCTCGACCGTACCGCGTATGCGGGTCTGCGGCGTCTGCGCCTGCACGCCGGCGGAGAAGAGTGTAACGAGGCCGATCAGGGCGAGCGAGGCAAGGCGCATGGGGCAGCTCCGGTAGCCGGTTTTTGACCGTCGCGCCCACTCGTGCGCGCTCGGCAAAGGCGCCGCCATGCACGTTCGCGTGAGCCGCGCCGCAACCCGCCATCTTGTCTTTTGCTGCTCTGCACCCAATAAGGCCCGGGAGAACCGAGATACGTTTCCGCGGCGACGAAATCCGCCGCGATGCACTGGACGGGCACCATGGGCTTCAAATGCGGTATCGTCGGCCTGCCGAATGTCGGCAAGTCGACCCTCTTCAACGCGCTGACGCAGACCGCGGCGGCGCAGGCGGCGAACTATCCCTTCTGCACCATCGAGCCGAATGTAGGCGACGTCGCCGTTCCCGATGAGCGGCTGGAGAAGCTCGCCGCGATCGCCGGCTCGAAGGAGATCATCCCGACCCGGCTGACCTTCGTCGACATCGCCGGGCTCGTGCGCGGCGCCTCCAAGGGCGAAGGCCTCGGCAATCAGTTCCTCGCCAATATCCGTGAATGCGACGCCATCGCCCATGTCGTGCGCTGCTTCGAGGATGGCGACATCACCCATGTCGAGGGCAAGGTCTCGCCCGTCAACGATATCGAGATCATCGAGACCGAGCTGATGCTGGCCGATCTCGAAAGCCTCGAGAAGCGCGTCCTGCCGCTGGAGAAGAAGGCCAAGTCCGGCGACAAGGAAGCCAAGGAAGCCGCCGACCTGATGAACCGCTGCCTCGTGCTGCTGCGCGAGGGCAAGCCGGCCCGTCTGGTCCAGGTCGCAGCCGATGAGCGCAAGGCGTTCGAGATGCTCGGCCTGCTCTCGTCCAAGCCGGTGCTCTATGTCTGCAATGTCGAGGAAGCCAGCGCCGACAAGGGCAACGCCTTCTCCGAGCAGGTCAAGGCGCGCGCCGCCGAGGAAGGCGCGGTCGCCGTCGTCGTCTCGGCCAAGATCGAGAGCGAGATCGCGGTGCTGCCGGCCGCCGACCAGAAGGATTATCTCGAAGCCGTCGGTCTCGACGAGCCCGGCCTCAACCGGGTGATCCGCGCCGGCTACGCCCTGCTCAACCTCGTCACCTATTTCACCGTCGGGCCGAAGGAGGCCCGTGCCTGGACGATCGAGAACGGCACCAAGGGCCCCGCCGCCGCCGGCGTGATCCATACCGATTTCGAGAAGGGCTATATCCGCGCCGAGACCATCGCCTACCCGGATTACATCGCCAACAAGGGCGAGGCAGGCGCGCGCGAGGCCGGCAAGTTCCGCCTTGAAGGCAAGGAGTATGTCGTCGCCGACGGCGACGTGCTGCATTTCCGCTTCGCCAATTGAGCGCGCACCGCCGGAGCGGAAACCGCTCCGGCGCCATGTGCGGTGAGCATTCGGAGTTTGCGCGTTTTCCACTCGATCATCGGCGGGCTCCCGCGCAGGATGCGCGCCTGATCAACGAGATGGACTAGCGATGCTCTACTTCGAGGACTTCGTCCCGGGCTCGGTCAACGAGTACGGCTCGCTTCCCGTCTCGCAGGACGACATCCTCGCATTCGCGGAGCGTTTCGACGCGCAGGACTTCCACATCGATCCCGAGAAGGCGAAGGCGAGCTTCGTCGGCTCGCTGATCGGCTCCGGCTGGCACAGCTGCGCGCTGCTGATGCGGCTGGTGGCGGAAGCCTTTCTCCTCGATGCGACCTCGATGGGCTCGCCCGGCATCGAGGAGGTCAAATGGCTGCGCCCGGTCAAGCCCGGCGACACGCTGCGCCTGCGCTGGACCGTCGCCGAGACCAAGGAATCGCGCTCGCGACCGGAGATGGGGCTGGTGAAGTTCCGTTTCGAGCTGCTCAACCAGCGCGGCGAGCCGGTGGTCGAGCAGACCAACTGGGTCATGTTCGGCCGCCGCGGCTCAGGCTTCGAGGCGGCACGCGGCGACTGGCTGGCACATCCCGCCAGCTATCAGGCACCGGAGCTGACCACTGCGGTCGAGCCACCCGCGCAGCCCACCGCCCCTCCCCGCTATTTCGACGAGCTCGTGATCGGCGACAGCTACGAGCTCGGCAACCTCGTCTTCACCCCGCAGGAGATCGTCGCCTTCGCCCGCTCCTTCGACCCGCAGCCCTTCCACATGGACGAAGAGGCGGCGAAGAAAAGCTCCTTCGGCAGCCTCTGCGCCTCCGGCTGGCATACGGCGGCGGGCTGGATGGCGGCGATGGTCAGCCACCGCCGCCGGCAGGAGGCCATGCTCGCGCCGGCCGCAGCCCCGCGGCTTGGCCCCTCGCCCGGCTTCAAGAACCTGCGCTGGCTGAAACCGGTCTATGCCGGCGACCGCATCACCTATCACTCGGCCGTCGCCGACAAGCGCCCGAGCGTCTCGCGCCCGGACTGGGGCCTGTTCTTCCACCACAACACCGGCGTCAACCAGAAGGGCGAGACGGTGCTCAGCTTCGACGGCTGCGTCTTCATCGAACGCAAGCCGGCCTGAGGCCCTCCGACTGACGCCCTTCTATCCGGCAATGCACCGGGGAACCGCGGCCGCCGGCGGGCTCGCCAGCTCGATGCGGTCGCGGCCGTTGCGCTTGGCGGCGTAGAGCGCCTCGTCGGCATTGGCGTGTAGGCTGGTGCCGTCCAGCGGCCCCCTCCCGGCGCACAGACCGATCGAGACGGTCACGCCGGTCAATTCGTCATGAAGCAGGCGCCAGGGCACGCGCCGCAGGGCGCGGCGGATGGTCGTCGCCACCTCCTTCGCGGCCTCGATCGACGCGTCGCCGAGCAGGACGCCGAATTCCTCGCCGCCGATCCGGGCGACCAGCGCCGAAGCCTGGGTGACCTGGGCCGCGATGACTTCGGCGATGGCCTTGAGGCAGGCGTCTCCGACGAGATGGCCGAAGCGATCATTGATCGTCTTGAAGTGGTCGACGTCGATCATCATCAGCGCCAGCCGCTCCGGCCGGGCGGCAGCATCGGCGAGGCGGGTCACGAAGCGGCGGCGATTGGCGAGGCCGGTCAGGCCGTCGGTTTCCGCCAGCTCCGCCAGCGCCGCATTGGCCCGGCGCAGCGCCTCTTGCGCTTCCAGCAGTTCCATTTGCTGGCGCTTGGCGACGGTGATGTCGGCATGGGTGAAGAAGCTGACGCCGCCCTTGCCATGCCGCGCGATCAGCCGGAGCCAACGCTGGCCCGGCAACTCGATTTCGAAGGGCACGCCGTCATAGCGCAGACCGTTGCTGATCGCCGCGCGCCAGGCGCCCATGGGCGAGGCGCCGCGCCAGCACCAGGCGATGATGTCGTCCAGCGTGCGGCCGACCACAGGGGTGCCGCTGGGCAGGTCGTAGAGCCGCCGGAAGGCGTTGTTGGTCGCGATCACCCGCTGCTTCGCATCGAGGATGGTGGCGCCGTCGGGGATGAAGCGAAGCGCGTCAATGACCGGCAACACCAGTTCGGGGGCTGCCTCGGAAGGCGTCTCGACATCGAGCGTCTGCCAGAGCCGCACGCGGCCGCCATCCGGAGCCCGCAGCGAGGAGGCGCGCAGCTTGCGGCCGTTGTGAATGAACTCGAAGGGCTGTGTCTGGTTCTCGTGGCGGGTCACGCCTTCGGCGACATGCCGCGCGATCTCCGGCATCTCCTCGGGCGAGAGACGGAGCCGATAGAAGCGCTGAAGATTGTCGGCATAAGGCTCGCCGACATAGATCTCGCCCACGTCCTCGGGGAATATCTGCAGGAAGGTCTGGTTCCAGCACAGCGCCCGCATCTCGCCATCGTATTCGCAAACGCCGATACCGAGGGCGTCAAGCGAGTCGAGCAGATAGCGCGAGAGCTTCATCCGGCCCCCTATAGCGCAGAGCCGTTAACAACCGGTGAGATCGGCCCTTAAGATCAGCCGACCTTGCCGTAACCTGCGAACTTCGCCGAGACGCGCTCCATCTCCGCCGCATCGAGGATGACCGGCTCGAGCCCCGAGGCGAGCAGATCGAGATACTGCCCCGCGAGGTTCTCGACCTCGGCGACGATGGTGTGCGCCCCCGCCAGGCTCGCGCCCAGCGCGATCACGCCGTGATTGGCGAGCAGCACCGCCTTGCGTCCCTCCAGCGCCCTGACCGCATTCTCCGCCAGTTCCGGCGAGCCGAAGGTCGCGTAGTCGGCGCAGCGGACGTCGGCGCCGCCGCAAAGCGCGATCATGTAATGGAAGGCAGGGATGCCGCGCCGCGCGCAGGACAGCGCCGTGGCGCGCGGCGAATGGGTGTGGACGATCGCCTGCGCATCAGGTCGCGCCTTGTAGATCGCGACATGGAACGGCCATTCCGATGACGGCTTTCGGCTGCCGCTCAGGACCGTCCCGTCGAGGGCGACGTGGATCAGGTCCTCCGGCTTGGTTCGCGCATAGGGCAGGCCCGACGGCGTCAGGAGGAATCCGTCGCCGAAGCGGGCGGAGACATTGCCGGATTTCGACGGGCAGAAGCCAGCCTTGTCGATCGCCTGCGCGACCGCGACGATTTCCTCGCGCAATGCCTGTTCGCTCATGCCGCTTGTCCCTGTGCGAGGTCCGGAAACAGCCGGGCCAGGCCCTCGGCACTCGCCGGCGCGATGCCACGCTCGGTGATCAGCCCGGTGACGAGCCGCGCTGGCGTCACGTCGAAAGCCGGGTTGCAGGCCGCGCTGCCCGGCGCCGCGACCTGGAAGAAGCCGGTGCGACCATCCTCAGCCTGGCCGAACAGATGCGTGACCTCGCGCTGGCTGCGTTCCTCGATCGGGATCTCCCGCAGCCCGTCCTGCAGCGTCCAGTCGATCGTCGGTGAGGGCAGCGCCACATAGAACGGCACGCCGTTGTCCTTGGCCGCCAGCGCCTTGAGATAGGTGCCGATCTTGTTGGCGACGTCGCCGCTGGCGGTCGTCCGGTCGGTGCCGACGATCACCATGTCGACCTGCCCGTGCTGCATCAGATGGCCGCCGGCATTGTCGACGATCACCGCATGTGGCACGCCATGGCTGCCGAGCTCATAGGCTGTCAGCGCCGCGCCCTGGTTGCGCGGCCGGGTCTCGTCGACCCAGACATGGACGGGGATGCCGGCATCGTGAGCCAGATAGATCGGCGCCAGCGCCGTGCCCCAGTCGACGGTGGCGAGCCAGCCGGCATTGCAATGGGTCAGGATGTTGACCGGCTCGCCTGCCGGCTTTCTCGCCGCGATCTCGCGGATCACGCCGAGGCCATGCTCGCCGATGGCATGGCAGAGCGCGACATCCTCGTCGCAGATCGCCCCCGCCTCGGCATAGGCCGCAGCGACGCGCTCGGCTTGCGGCAGGCCGGTCAGGCGCCGGCGCATCCGCGCCAGTGCCCAGTGCAGGTTGACCGCCGTCGGCCGGGTCGCGCCGAGCAATGCAAGCGCCTGCTCCAGGCAGGCGTCGGAGGCATCGACGCGCAAAGCCAGCGCGACGCCGTAGGCCGCGGTCGCGCCGATGAGGGGGGCGCCCCGCACCGTCATGTGGCGGATCGCATGCGCGGCTTCTTCGGCCGTCGCCAGCCTCACCGTCTCGAAATGGAAGGGCAGCCGCGTCTGGTCGATAACGACAACGCCCCAGCCGTCCTCGTCGAGCCAGATGGTGCGGTAATGCCGCCCGTGGATCTTCATCGCCTCAATGCCCCGCGAAGGAGACCAGCGTGCGCACCGGCACGCCGAGCCGCCTGACCCTGTCGGCGCCGCCGAGGTCCGGCAGGTCGATGATGAAGCAGGCGGCGACGACCTCGGCCCCGAGCGAAGAGAGCAGCTTCACCGCCGCCTCGGCCGTGCCGCCGGTGGCGACGAGGTCGTCGACCAGCAGCACGCGCTCGCCGCGCGAGACCGCGTCTCTGTGTACCTCGATCTCGTCGTCGCCATATTCGAGCGAATACGGCATGCCGACCGTCTCATGCGGCAGCTTGCCCTTCTTGCGCACCGGCACGAAGCCGGCCGAGAGCTGGTGCGCCACGGCGCCGCCGAGGATGAAGCCGCGCGCTTCGATCCCGGCGATCTTGGCGATCTTCAGCCCGGCGAAAGGCTGCACCAGTTCGTCTACGGCACGACGGAAGGCACGGGCATCGCCGAGCAGCGTGGTGATGTCGCGGAACTGGATTCCCGGCGCCGGATAGTCGGGGATCGTCCGGATCGCATTCTTCAGATCGTCGAGCGCGCTGCGGTCCATGACAAAGTCCATCGGCTGGGGCGGCTCCTCTTAACCCGAGGTGGCCGGTCCGGGAAAGCCGGCGCAGCGTCAGCCCTGCGCCGTCAGCACGCGCCCGGCCACCGCGTCGAGCTTGGCCACGAGGTTGGGGTCGCGATGCTCCGGCGCCGTGACGATGGCGAAGTCCAGCGCATTGTGCGAGCCGGCCGGGCAGGCTTCGCGCTCGCGCGGGAAGTCGGCGGCGAGCCGCGCCACCAGCCGGCGGGCCTTGTCGGCATTGGCGTGCAGCACTGCGATCACGGAGGCGACGTCGACCACTCCATGCTCCTCATGCCAGCAATCATAGTCGGTCACCATCGCGACGGTGGCGTAGGTGATCTCGGCCTCGCGTGCGAGCTTGGCCTCCGGCATCGCCGTCATGCCGATCAGGTCGTAACCGAGGTCTTTGTAGGTCAGCGATTCCGCCAGCGTCGAGAATTGCGGGCCTTCCATGGTGACGAGCGTACCGCCCTTGACGAACGGCAGGTCCTCCGCCGTCGCCGCAGCGGCGATCCGCCCCTGCAAGGCCGGGCCGACCGGATGCGCCACCGAGACATGGGCGACGCAACCCTTGCCGAAGAAGGAGCTGGCGCGACCTGCCGTGCGATCGACGAACTGGTCGACCAGCACGAACAGGCCGGGATAGAGCTCGGCCTTGTAGGAGCCGCAGGCCGAGAGCGAGACGAGATCGGTCACCCCTGCCCGCTTCAGCACGTCGATATTGGCGCGGTAGTTGATCTCCGAGGGCGGGATCGCATGGCCGCGGCCATGGCGGGGCAGGAAGACGATTTTCGTCTCTCCCATCCGCCCGATCCGGAGCACGTCGGACGGTTCGCCCCAGGGGCTCTCGATCCGCTCCTCGCGCAGATCTGTCAGGCCCGGCAGGTCATAGATGCCGGACCCGCCGATGATGCCCAGAACCGCTTCAGCCATGCCTCAGCCTCCGATGATTGCCCGGATAAGGATCGAGATTCGTGACAGCCGTAACACGGCGGCGCAGACGATCGAATGTGGCCGATAAACGAAAAGGGCCCCGTCTCCGGGGCCCTTTCGAACTCAGATCTCGCTCAGTGCGCCGAGGCGTGGTCGGGCAGGCGCGACCAGATCTTCTTCTTGGTGAAGTAGAGCAGGCCGGCGAAGAGCGCCAGGAAGATCATCACCTGGAAGCCCATGCGCTTGCGCGCCTCGAGATGCGGCTCCGCCATCCAGACCATGAAGGCGGCGACGTCCTTGGAGTACTGCTCGACTGTCTCCGGCACCGGCGACTTGCCGTCCGCACCCTTCGGGTACTCGACCTGGCCGTCGCTCAGCGGCTTCGGCATCGCGATCAGGTGGCCGGGCATGTAGTTGTTGTAGTTCTGCCCCGGCAGCAGCGTCACGCCGGCCGGCGGCTCGGCATAGCCGGTCAGGAGCGCGACGATATAGTCCGGCCCCTGCTCCTGATACTGGGTGAAGATGTCGAAGATGAAGGTGGGGAAGCCGCGCGTATAGGTGCGCGCCTTGGCCAGCATGTCGATCGGCGGCGGATAGGCGCCGCCATTGGCGGCACGAGCCGCCTGCTCGTTCGCGAACGGCGCCGGGAAGGCGTCGGCCGGACGGCCGGGGCGCTCGAACATCTCACCCGCGTCGTTCGGGCCGTCCTTGATGTTCGTATAGCTCGCGGCGAGCGCCGCGACCTGCGACGGGGTGAAGCCAGGGCCGCCCGGCTGCGACAGGTTGCGGAACCGGATCAGGTTCATCGCGTGGCAGTTGGCGCAGACTTCCTTGGCGACCTTGAAGCCGCGCTGCAGCTGGGCCTGGTCGAACTTGCCGAACGGACCGGCGAACGACCAGCTCTGCGCCGGCGGCTTCGGAGCGCCTTCGGCAGCCAGGACAGGCGCGGACACGGCAAGGGTCAGGCCAGTGACGAGACCGGCGAGCGACAGGCGGAGGGACATCTTGCTCATGGTCTCGTTCAGCCCTTGGCCTGCGGTGCCGCGGCGGTGGCGTGGCCGAGGCGCGCGCCCGAGCCGCCGAGCACCGAGTCGGCGATGGAGGTCGGCAGCGGGGCCGGCCGTTCGAAGATGCCGATCAGCGCCAGCGCCACGAAGAAGCCGAAATACAGCACCGTCAGGATGCGCGAGATCGTCACATAGGGCTCGTCCGCCGGCATGGCGCCGAGATAGCCGAGGCCGATGCAGACCAGGACGAACATCCAGAAGAACTGGCGCGCGATCGGGCGGTAAGTCATCGACTTGACCTTGGAGGTGTCGATCCAGGGCAGGAAGGCGAGGATCACGATCGCGCCGCCCATCGCCAGCACGCCGCCGAGCTTGTCGGGAATGGCACGCAGGATCGCGTAGAACGGCAGGAAGTACCATTCCGGCACGATGTGGGCAGGCGTCGAGGCCGGGTTGGCCGGGATGTAGTTGTCGGCGTGGCCCATGAAGTTCGGCTGGTAGAAGACGAACCAGGCGAAGACCAGCATAAAGCAGACCATGCCGAACAGGTCCTTGATGGTCGCATAGGGCGTGAAGGGAACGGTGTCCTTCTTGACGTCCTTGACCTCGACGCCGGTCGGGTTGTTCTGGCCGACATGGTGCAGCGCCCAGATGTGCAGGACGACGACGCCCGCGATCATGAACGGCAGCAGGAAGTGCAGCGAGAAGAAGCGGTTCAGCGTCGGGTTGTCGACCGAGTAGCCACCCCACAGGAAGGTCACGATCGTCTCGCCGATCACCGGCAGCGCCGAGAACAGGTTGGTGATGACGGTCGCGCCCCAGAAGGACATCTGGCCCCAGGGCAGCACGTAGCCCATGAATGCCGTGGCCATCATCAGCAGGAAGATGATGACGCCGAGAATCCAGAGCACCTCGCGCGGCGCCTTGTACGAGCCGTAGTACAGGCCGCGGAAGATGTGGATGTAGACCGCCACGAAGAACATCGAGGCGCCGTTGGAGTGCAGGTAGCGCAGCAGCCAGCCGAAGTTCACGTCGCGCATGATGTGCTCGACGGAGTTGAACGCCATGGTCGCGTTCGGCGTGTAGTGCATCGCCAGGATCACGCCGGTGATGATCTGCGCCACCAGCATGAACACCAGGATGCCGCCGAAGGTCCACAGCAGGTTGAGATTGCGCGGCACCGGATAGGAAACCGCGGAATCGTGCATCAGCCGCACGATCGGCAGCCGTGCATCGAGCCAGCGCTCGATCCCGGTCTTCGGTTGGTAGGTGCTGTGACCGCTCATGCTCGCCTCAAGCTCTCTCAAATCCGCTCGATGCCGTCCTCGCCTTCAGGAGGCTCAGCCGATCTTGATCTTGGTATCCGCGGTGAACGCGTAGGGCGGCACCGGCAGGTTCAGCGGCGCGGGACCCTTGCGGATGCGGCCGGAGGAATCGTAGTGCGAGCCGTGGCAGGGGCAGAACCAGCCATCGAACTCGCCCTTCGGCTCGCCGGCGGCGTTGCCGAGCGGCACGCAGCCGAGATGGGTGCAGTTGCCGTAGACGACGAGATAGCGCTCATGGCCCGCCTTGGTGCGCTGTTCGTCGGTCTGCGGATCGCGCAGCGTCGCGACATCGACGGCCTTGGCCTCGTCGATCTCCTTCTTGGTGCGATTGCGCACGAAGATCAGCTTGCCGCGCCAAAAGAGCTTGATCGCCTGGCCTTCCGCGATCGGGGCGAGGTCGAGATCGATCGGAGCGCCGGCGGCAACGACCTGCGCGTCGGGAGCCAGCTGGCCGAGCAAAGGCACGACGAGGGCGGCGGCGCCGACGGCGCCGAAAGCGCCGGTCGTCAGCATCAGAAAATCGCGGCGGGTGGGTTCGGTGCCAGTCGTATCGGTCGCGTGCGCCACGATCCAGTTCCCTGCTCGGCGGCCGGCCTGGCCGGCTGAAACAAATCAAGCGCCCCACAGGGGCGCGGGCACACAGCCCGCCTTGCGGCGGCGCGTCGCCTGCCGCGCTCTTTGGCATGCAGTTTTGACGAAGTCTACTGTCGCGCGTGCCGCAGCCCACTGCATCGCAGCAATGCCGCCGTGCAGCCGGCTCAGGCCGGAATCCGCTCGCTGTCGGCCAATGCGAGGAAGCCACCGGACTGCCGGGCCCATAGGCGGGCATAGAGCCCGCCGCGCCGCACCAGCTCGTCATGGCTGCCCATGTCGACGATCCGGCCCTTGTCGAGCACGATCAGCCGGTCGAGCGCGGCGATGGTCGAGAGCCGGTGCGCGATCGCGATCACGGTCTTTCCTTCCATCAATGTGGAAAGCTGGGCCTGAATTTCGGCCTCGACCTCCGAATCGAGCGCAGAGGTCGCCTCGTCCAGGATCAGGATCGGCGCGTCCTTGAGCAGCACGCGAGCGATCGCGATGCGCTGGCGCTGGCCACCGGAGAGCTTCACGCCGCGTTCACCGACACGCGAATCGAAACCCTGGCGCCCATCCTGGTCGGAAAGTCCGAGAACGAAGTCGTGCGCCGCCGCCCGCTTGGCCGCCGCCGCGATCTCGTCCTGCGTCGCGCCGGTCCGGCCATAGGCGATATTGTCGCCGATCGAGCGATGCAGCAGCGAATTGTCCTGCGTCACCATGCCGATCTGGCTGCGCAGCGATTCCTGCGTGACATGGGCGATGTCCTGCCCGTCGACCAGGATGCGGCCCGAATCGAGCTGGTAGAGCCGCAGCAGCAGGTTGACCAGCGTCGACTTGCCGGCTCCGGACGGGCCGACCAGCCCGATCTTCTCGCCCGGCTTGATCTCGAGGTCGAGATTCTCGAACAGCCCCTGCGGCTTGCCGTAATTGAAACGGACATGCTCGAAGCGCACCCCGCCCTGCGTCACCTGGAGCGGCACCGCGTCCGGCGCATCCGGCAGGTCGTGCGGCTTGGCGATCGTCTCCATGCTCTCCTGCACCGAGCCGATATTCTCGAAGATGCCGCGCACCAGGTGGATCAGCCAGCTCGACATCTGCACGAGGCGCAGCACCAGGCCGATCGAGGCGGCGACCGCGCCCGGCGTCATCTCGCCTTGGCTCCAGAGGTGCAGACAGAGCCAGGCGGTCGCCACGACCAGCAGGCTGTTCATCGTCTGCAGGATGACGCTGACGCCGGTGATCAGCCGCGACAGGTTGAGGAAGGAGGCGTTCCAGCGCGTCAACGAGTCGCGCACGGCCGAGCGCTCGGCGTCGGCACGGGCGAAGAGCTTCACCGTCAGAATGTTCGTATAGGCGTCGACGATGCGCCCGGTCGTGCTCGAGCGACCGAGCGAATTCGCCTCCGAGCGCTTCTTGGCCCGCGGCACGAAATAGATCAGCAGGGCGACATAGGCCGCCAGCCAGACGATCACCGGCATAGCGAGCCACAGGCTGGTCGAGCCGAAGAAGCCGATCGCGACCGAGGCGAAGATCAGCGCGTACCAGAGGTCGTCGATCACCTCGATCGTCGCGCCGCGGATCGCCTGCCCGGCCTGGATCACCCGCGACGAGAGCCGGCCGGCGAAATCGTTCTGGAAATAGGAGAGCGCGTGGCCGAGCGTGTAGACATGGTTGCGCCAGCGGATCTGGTTGGTGATTTGCGGCACCACCACCTGGTCGACGATGGCGTGGTTGGCGAAATAGATAAGCGGCCGCGCCACGGTGACCACGAGCGCCGCGCCGATCAGCAGCCAGCCATGCTCGCTGAAAACCTGTTCCGGTGAGTTCTTGGTCAGAAGATCGACGAACCAGCCGACCATCAGGTACATCGCCGCCTCGATGCCGGAGAAGCCGAGGCCGGTCAGCATGATCAGGGCCATCCAGCCCTTCACGCCCTTGATGTGGTGCCACATGAAGCGGAACACGCCGGTCGGCGGCGTCTGCCGCTCGTCGAAGGGCGCGAACACGTCGATGCGGCTTTCAAGGAAACGGAAAAGCGGGGCGAACATGGAGTTAGGGTGGCCCTCCTCGGGCAGCTGGCAATGACGACGCTTCGTTATATGGGTCGACTGCTAAATGAAGGCCAGAGCATGGCCGAACTGCCGCTTGACGTGCGCCCTGCGCAGACAGCATGACCCCGCCATGCTGCGCCTCGCCCTCTACCAGCCCGACATTCCGCAGAACGCCGGCACCATGATCCGCCTGGCGGCGTGCCTCGGCATCGCCGTCGACATCGTCGAACCGGCCGCCTTCGACGTGTCCGACCGCAACTTCCGCCGCTCCGGCATGGATTACATCGAGCGGGCCGCGGTGACCCGGCATGATTCCTTTCGCGCATTCGAGGACTGGCGGCGGCAGGGCGGCCACCGCCTCGTCCTGGCCGAGACCGACGGCGCCTGCGCCCACACCGACTTCGCCTTTCGCCCGGGTGACATCGTCATGGTCGGCCGCGAGAGCGCGGGCGTGCCGCCCGAGGTCTATGCTGCGGCGCAGGCCAGCGTACACATCCCGATGCGCCGCGATTTGCGCTCGCTCAATGTCGCCATGGCCGGGGCGATGGTAGTGGGCGAGGCGCTGCGCCAGCTGCGTGCCTATCCCACGCCGGCTGACGCCTGACGAAGAGACCGCACATGACCGCACAAGCCACGCAACCCGCAGCCGTCGATCCCGCTGTCGTCGAAGCCCTGAAGCCACGCGCCGCCGCCTGGTTCGAGAGCCTGCGCGACCGCATCTGCGCCGCCTTCGAGCAGGTCGAGGAGGAGGCTGCCGGCCCTTTTCCCCCTGAGACCGACAAGCCCGGCCGCTTCGTCCGCACGCCCTGGCAGCGCAGCAACCATGACGGCGCGCCGGGCGGCGGCGGCGTGATGGCGCTGATGTCGGGCCGCGTCTTCGAAAAGGTCGGCGTCCACGTCTCGACCGTGCATGGCAGCTTCGCCCCGGAATTCGCCGCGCAGATCCCGGGCGCGGCCGAGGACCCGCGTTTCCACGCCACCGGCATCTCGCTGATCGCCCATCCCTGGAACCCGCACGCGCCGACCGTGCACATGAACACCCGCTTCGTCGTGACGACCAAGCCCTGGTTCGGCGGCGGCGCCGACCTCACTCCGGTGCTCGACCGCCGGCGCAGCCAGGACGACCCCGATGCGCAGGCCTTCCATGCCGCGATGCGCAACCCCTGCGAGGCCCATGCCGGCGTCGCCGACTACGAGCGCTTCAAGGCCTGGTGCGACGAGTACTTCCACCTCAAGCATCGCAACGAGCGGCGCGGCATCGGCGGCATCTTCTACGACTATGTCTGGACCGGCGATCCGGAAGCCGACCTCGCCTTCACCAAGGCGGTCGGCGAGGCCTTCCTCGACATCTACCCGCGCATCCTGCGCGGCAATCTGGCAACGCCCTGGACGGATGCCGAGCGCCATGAGCAGCAGGTCCGCCGCGGCCGCTATGTCGAGTTCAACCTGCTCTACGACCGCGGCACCATCTTCGGCCTGATGACCGGCGGCAACGTCGCCTCGATCCTGTCCTCGATGCCGCCGACGGTCAGGTGGCCGTGACGTGAGCGCCGGCCCGTTGCGCGTCCTCCGCCAAATGAAGGACGCGTCCGGGAGAATCCTGCCTTAGGCCACGGTGACGGAGCGGTCGATCACGGCGGGAACGATATGGCGAGACTGACACACCAGCTTTTCGTCCGGGCCAATGAGATCACCCTCGGCGACGCGGCGGTCGACAACGAGACAAAGCAGCAGATTCGCGCCAAGACGCTCAACGTCACCGACCGTCTGGAGCAATGCGCCGTCAACGACGGAGCCAATATCCATCAGGGCAAGCCGCCCGGGCCGCATGTCCGCATCGTTCACAGAGCCCTGATGAAGCTGCGTGAAGCTTCCGCGGCGAGCCCGGATCTCAACCTCGACGAAGTCGAGGGCGAGAGCTTCAACGCGATGATCAAGGCGCTGAAGGCGACGCCGCCGATCTCGCCCGACGAGCTGAAGCGCGGCAGCTATGGCCCGTCCACGCTCGCTCTGGTCTACGCCTACAAGAAGGCCAGGGACATCCGACGCTCGGCGCAGGCAGGCGTGGACAAGGTCGTCGGCATCCAGACGATCCGCTCGCTCGATGCGGATCTCAACCTCGCCGATGCCAAGCCTGCTCCGGCTCCGGAACCGCAGGTTGCGAAGCCGATGGATATCTTCATCAAATACAGCGGCTTCGGCAAAGGCATCGCCCCGGGCTCGTGGGACCATGTCACCGACAACCTCTTTCAGAGGACATTCGTGACCCCGGCCTATCTCAATACTCACGAGAAGCCGATGATCGCCACCTTCTTCGGTGGCCGGGGCGGGCAGGATCCGACCGCAGAGGTCGTCAAGAGAGTCAGGGCCGTGCGCAGCCGCGCGCCCAAGGGGGTCACGGTCGTCGTCGCCTTCAGCGCCGGTGGGTTTTCGGCCTTGCACACCGCCGCCAAGCTGACTGGTCTCGGTATCCGCATCGATTTCGTCGGCATCGCCGACGGCGCCTTCTTCGTCGAGGATGGCGACGTGGTCGGCCTGTCGCCGGCCCGGATCAAGGCGCCGGGCAGGATCAATGCCGTCAAAACCCTCAACACCTTCCAGCAACTCGGCCACGAAGTGCTCCGCGGCAAACCGCCCAACGTCAACGCCATGGGGCTTCTGCCGGGAACTGAGGTGCATGGCTCGATCCCGGGGCTGACAGACGACGAGCTGACGGAAGCGAACGACCGGACGATCAGGGAGCTTTCTCTGAGTTCCGACAGGATCATCGAAATCCCGATGATCAGGAAACATCGTGTTTCCGATCCTGCGCACATCCGGGCCGTCGCCGCCGGCCAGGACAAGATCAGCGCCGAGGTGTCCCGCCTGTTCGCGCCTTGACCTCGGCGCCGGCGGCCTTCGCCAGCAGCGCCATCTGCTCGTCCCGCCCTGCCGGACAGCCCGCCTCGATCCAGGCCTCCCGCGCCGCTTCGAGCACCTGCCCGACCTTCGGACCGGCGCCGACACCGAGCGCCAGCACATCCTTGCCTGTCGGCAGGAAGGGCGGCGTCCGCGCCAGATCGGCGATCACACCCTGAACCTCGACCGCTCCGCCCTGCGTGCCCAGCAGCACCAGCCCGCCCGCGACTGCATCCGTCCCGAGGCGATGGGCCAGTCGGCGCAACGTCGCGATCTGCGGCAGCGCCTCTCTGCCCGACAACCCCTCCAGTGCCGCGGCAATGCCGGAAACCCGCTCAAACTCCGCATTTGAGAGCCGCAGCCGCTCGCGCAGCCTGAGCGCATCCTCGCCGACCGCGACCGCCAGGGCCGCCAGCCGGAAGGCGGGATACACGCCCGCCCCCGGCCCATCGGCGATTGCGGCGAAGCGCGCGAGACGGGGTACGCCGCCGACCACCGGCATCAGCAGCCCGGCACCTGCCATCGCCTGCAGGGTTTCCGCCGCACGCGGCGCAGTGAGGAGCTTGCGCAGCTCCGCCCAGACCCGCTCGCGCGACAGCCCCTCCAGGCCGCCACGGCCGGCGACGCAGGCAGCGAGCGCTGTCCTATCCGGCTCACCGACGCCATAGCGGGCATGGAAGCGGAAGAAGCGCAGGATGCGCAGATAGTCCTCGGCGATCCGCTCGCCGGCCGCACCGATGAAGCGCACCCGCCGCACAGCAAGATCAGCGAGCCCATCGGCATAGTCGTGCAGCCCGCCGGCAGCATCGAGCCCGAGCGCGTTGATCGTGAAATCGCGGCGCAACGCATCCTCGCGGAAGTCGCTACCGAAGGCGACGACGGCATGGCGGCCATCCGTCTCGACATCGCGCCGCAGCGTCGTGACCTCGAAAGGCGTGCCGTCGATCACGACGGTGACCGTGCCGTGCTCGACCCCGGTCGGCACCGCCTTGAAGCCGGCGGCGCGTACCCGCCGCATCGTCTCGTCAGGCAGCCAGGTCGTGGCGACGTCGATATCGGCGACGGGCTCGCCCAGCAGCGCATTGCGCACGGCGCCGCCGACGATGCGGGCCTCCTCCCCGTCCCGGTTCAGCGCGGAAAGCAGCGCGGCGACATCGGCGCGCGCCAGCAGTCCGGCAAGCCGCTCGCGCTCGGCACCGGTCATCGCTTCGGCCGGTCGTCGAACTCGCCGGGGACCACCCTGCCGTTTTCGACATGCGGCGGCACGAACGGCCCGGTATGTCGCGGCGCGACCAGGCCGGCATAGACGAAGGAGCCGATCCCCAGCACGATGCCGACCACCGACAGCCAGAACAGATGGCGGCTCCAGTGCTCGACATCGAACGGATTGCGCCGCCGGACCACGAGATAGCCCGCGAACAGGCAGAACGGCAGGACGAAGAGCAGGAACTCCTCGATCAGCGTGCGCAGCATTGGATGATCTGTCCCGGCCTCTCGTTTCAGCCGGCGAGCCGCTCGTAGAGATTGCGGATCATGCCGGCCGTCGCTCCCCAGATATAGCGATCGCCATGTGGCATCGCATAGTAGGTCCGATAACGCCCGCGAAATTCCCGGCCATGGCGCTGGTGATTGGCCGGATCGAGCAGGAAGGCGAGTGGCGTCTCGAAGGCCTCGTCGACCTCGTGCGGGTTGATCGTCAGCGTCAGCGGCGGCTCGACCAGCCCGACCACCGGCGTGACGCGATAGCCGGTGCCGGTGAGATAGGCGTCGAGATAGCCGACCGCCCTGACCTTGCCGGGGGACAGCCCGACCTCTTCCTCCGCCTCGCGCAAGGCCGCCACCAAGGGCGAGCCGTCGGTTTCATCGACGCGCCCGCCCGGGAAGGCGATCTGCGCGGAATGCTTGCGCAAGGCCGCGGCGCGCTGGGTCAGGAGCACGGTCGGCTCGCCCGGATGCAGCACGATCGGGATCAGCACGGCAGCCTCGATCGCGCTGGCCTCGTCCGGAATGTCGATCGGCTCGGATTGGAGATCGTGATCGCCGCGCGGCCGCGCGATCAGGTCGCCATGGGCAGGCGGCTCGGGTCTCAAGGCGCGCAGCAGCAGCGCTTCGAGATCGCCACCGTTCCAGAACGCCGTCTCGGCAAGCCGCTTGGCAAGTTGCTGCATCAGAGTCCCTCGATCTCGCTGGCCGGCGCGACCACGTGGAAAACGCCGCCGGCCGCGATGCCGAACCGCTCCTCTCCGTCGCCCTCCCTGATCTCGCCGAGCGCCAGCAGATCATAGGTCAGCGCCCGCGTGAGCCGGGCCCAGAGCCCGCGCCGGACATGCACATAGGGCTTCACGCCCGCGTTCGCAGCCCTTTCGAAGCGCAAGACATTGTCCGGCCCGACCGTAACCAGATCGTCGGTACGGGTCCGGAAGGCGATGCTGCGCCGGTCGCCCTCGCCCTCCACCGCCATCTCGACGGCCTGGAGCGGCGCATCCTCGACCTTGATCCCGACCTTCTCGACCGGGGTCACGAGAAAGTAATCGTCGCCCTCGCGCTTCAGCACCGAGGAGAACAGCTTGACCAGCGCCGGCCGGCCGATCGGCGTGCCCAGATAGAACCAGGTACCGTCTGCGGCGATGCGCATGTCGAGATCGCCGCAGAAGGGCGGGTTCCAGCGCTCCACCGGCGGCAGTCCGCGGGCAGGGCCCGAGCCGAGCGCGCTCAGCAGGCGATTCATCGCGCCTGCGGCCTCGGCAGTCATGTCACCTCGCGCTTTCGTCATCGGCATGCCGGTTGCATCGCTCTCTCGCCTTGAACTCTACATAATCGTGAAGCGGACTGTTGTGCACCGCCGCTCTCTGCCCCTTGAGCATGCTCCCCGCGAGGGTCACAGTTTGGAATCGGACAGGAAGGCCCGCGAGCGCGAGGCTGAAGGAGATCGACATGGTGGCGCAAGCCCGTGATGCCAACGCCCCGATCAACCTCGACACCGGCATCGTCGAGGCGGCGGAAGCGGCCCTCGCCGCCATCGGCGCCGCCCGCACCGAGATCGGCCAGGTCATCTTCGGCCAGCAGAAGGTCGTCGATCTCTCGCTGATCACCCTTCTCGCCGGCGGCCATGGCCTGCTCGTCGGCGTGCCCGGCCTCGCCAAGACCAAGCTGGTCGAAGCGATGGGCACCGTGCTCGGCCTCTCGGCAAGGCGCGTCCAGTTCACGCCCGACCTGATGCCCTCCGACATCCTCGGCTCCGAAGTGCTCGACGAGAGCGAGGGCGGCAAGCGCCACTTCCGCTTCATCAAGGGCCCCGTCTTCGCCCAGCTGCTGATGGCGGACGAGATCAACCGCGCCTCGCCGCGCACCCAGTCGGCCCTGCTGCAGGCGATGCAGGAGCATCACGTCACCGTCGCCGGCGAGCGTCACGACCTGCCGGCGCCCTTCCACGTCCTCGCGACCCAGAACCCGATCGAGCAGGAAGGCACCTATCCGCTGCCGGAAGCCCAGCTCGATCGCTTCCTCCTGGAGATCGATGTCGGCTATCCCGACCGAGAGGCCGAGCGCCGCATTCTGCTCGAGACCACCGGCGCCGCCGAGCACAAGCCGGTGCAGGCGATGACGGCCGAGACCCTGATGTCGACGCAGCGCCTGGTCCGCCGCCTGCCGGTCGGCGAGGCGGTGGTCGACGCGATCCTCGACCTCGTCCGCTCGGCCCGCCCCGGCGACGGCGAGAAGGCGATCACCGACAAGCTCGCCTGGGGCCCCGGCCCGCGCGCCAGCCAGGCGCTGACCCTCGCCGCCCGCGCCCGCGCCCTCGTCGAAGGCCGGCTCGCGCCGTCGGTCGACGACGTCGCGGCACTCGCCGCCCCTGTCCTGAAACACCGCATCGCACTGACCTTCGCCGCCCGCGCCGATGGCGAGACGGTCGAGGGTGTCGTCGCCAAGCTCGTGGAGCGTCTGGGTTGAGGGCATTCTGATGCTGCGCACCCGCGTCCTTGGCCAATCCGAGCGCCAGCCGGGCCAGCCGGTCCTCAAGGCATCGCTCGATCTCGCCGCCCGCCTGCCCAGGCTGGTGCTGGAGGCGCGGCGGGTCTCGGCCAGCGTGCACGGCATCCATGGCCGCCGGCGCTCCGGCCCGGGCGAGACCTTCTGGCAATACCGGCCGCTGGTGACAGGCGAATCCGCCTCGCGCATCGACTGGCGTCGCTCTGCACGCGACGGCCATCTCTTCGTCAGGGAGCGCGAATGGGAAGCCTCGCACGCGATCTGGCTCTGGATCGACCGCTCGGCCTCGATGGGCTTTTCCTCCTCGCTCGCCCAGGTCAGCAAGGTCGACCGCGCCTTGATCGCCGGCTTCGCCCTGGCCGAGACACTGGTCGAGGGCGGCGAGCGCGTCGGCCATCTCGGCCTGACCCGTCCGATGGCCTCGCGCCGCATCGTCGAAATGCTGGCTCAGGCGATCCTGGCCGATCGCCGCAATGGCGAGGCCGACCTGCCGCCGGACGAGCCGCTGCCGCGCCTGGCCGACGCGATTCTGATCACCGATGGCCT
Organism: Allobosea sp. FBZP-16; assembly: GCF_002831785.1. NCBI lineage: Bacteria > Pseudomonadati > Pseudomonadota > Alphaproteobacteria > Hyphomicrobiales > Alloboseaceae > Allobosea > Allobosea sp. FBZP-16. The sequence continues at coordinate 173,104 of NZ_LNCQ01000048.1, forward strand.
GACGCCGGCGGCGGCCCTCGCCAAGCGCATCGCCACGCTGGCGAGCAGCGGCGCCAGGGGGCATATCCTGCTGATCGCCGATCCGATCGAGGAGACCTTCCCGTTCTCCGGCCAGGCCGAATTGTTCGACCTCGAGGACGGCCTGTCATTGCGGGTCGGCGATGCCGGCAAATGGGGCGAGGATTATCGCGAGCGGCTGCAGGCCCATCGCGACGCCATCCGCGAAGCCTGCCGCCATGCCGGCTGGACGCTGACCCTGCACCGCACCGACCGACCGGCCAGCGAAGGCGTGCTGCGCATCGCCAGCCTGATCGCCGCCTCGCGCGGCGGCCCGGCGGGTTGAGGGAGAACGGACGATGCTCTCATCGCTGCCGATCGCCTTCTCCGCGCCGCTGGCCCTGATCGCGCTGGCCGTGCTGCCCGTGCTCTGGCTGATCCTGCGGGTAACGCCGCCGCGGCCGAAGCGCATCGACTTCCCACCGCTGAAGATCGTGCGCGACCTGATCCCGCAGCGCGAGACGCCGGCCCATACGCCCTGGTGGCTGCTGGCGCTGCGCATGGCCGTGGCGGCGCTGGCGATCCTCGCCGTCGCCGGCCCGGTCTGGAATCCGGTGCGCGACGCCGCCGCTCTGCGCGGCCCGCTGCTTCTCCTGGTCGACAACGGCTTCGGCGCCGCGACCGACTGGCTGGAACGCCAGGCCATCGCCGAGAGCCGCATCATGGCCGCCGGGCGCGAAGGCCGGCCCGTCGCGGTCGTCGGCCTTGCCGAAGCGCCAAGCGAGATAGCCTTGGCCGAGCCGCAGGGCGCCCTCGAACGCTTGCGTGCACTCGCCCTACAGCCGCACGCGCCAGATCGCAGCGCCCATCTCCAGCGGCTCGAAGCCTTCTGGCGGGCCCAGCCCCAGGCCGAGACGGTCTGGGTCGCAGACGGGCTCGGCGTCGGCGGCGGTGACGCCGATTTCCTGGCCAGGCTGAAGCAGGAAGCTGGCGCGAGCCGCCTCTCGATCCATGCCGGCCCGGCCGATCAGCGCGCCCTCGCCGCGCCCGAGAACCTCGCCGGCGCGCTGACCGTCAAGGTCCTGCGCCCGACGACGAATGCTGCGGCGAGCGGCCAGGTCCGCGCGCTCGACCTCAAGGGCCTGCCACTTGGCGACGCGCCTTTCGTCTTCGGCGGCAACGAGCTCGAAACCACCGCGCGGCTGACCTTGCCGATCGAGGTCCGCAACGCTGTCTCGCGGCTGGAGATTACCGGCGAGCGCAGCGCCGGCGCCGTCGCTCTGCTCGACGACCGTGCCAAGCGCCGCCGCGTCGGCATCGTCTCGGGCGCCACCGCCGACACCGCCCAGCCGCTGCTGTCGCCGACCTATTACGTCTCGCGGGCTCTGTCGCCCTTCGCCGAGATCCGTGAGCCCCGCGCCGGCTCGACCGACCCGGTCGGCGAATTGCTGGCGCAGAATCTCTCCGTGCTGATCCTTGCCGATATCGGCGCGCTCGACGGCGACACCGCCGCCAAAGTCTCGACCTTCGTCGAGCGCGGCGGCGTGCTGCTGCGCTTCGCCGGAGCCCGACTTGCCGCCTCCTCCGACGAGCTGACGCCGGTGCGCCTGCGCCGCGGCGGCCGCACCCTTGGCGGCGGCCTCTCCTGGGAAGCGCCGCGCAAGCTCGCGCCCTTCACCCGCGAGAGCCCTTTCTTCGGCTCGTCCCTCGCCGAGGACGTCCGCGTCACCCGCCAGATCCTGGCTGAGCCGGAGCCCGACCTCGCCCGCAAGACCTGGGCGGCTCTGGAGGACGGCACGCCGGTCGTCACCGGCGAGCGCCGCGGCGACGGCGTGCTCGCCATGGTCCATGTCACCGCCGACACGACCTGGTCGAACCTGCCGCTCTCCGGCCTGTTCGTCGAAATGCTGCGCAAGGTCGTAGCCATGTCCGGCACGAGCTCCGCCGAGAGCCAGGGCGGCGAGATCAAGGTCGAGACCCTGTCGCCGACCCGTGTGCTCGACGGTCAGGGCGCCTTTCGCTCGCCTCCTGCGACCGCACAACCCGTCGCCCGCAACTTCACCGGCCGCGCCACGCTCGCGCATCCGCCCGGCATCTATGGCCCGACCGACGGCGCCATGGCGGTCAACACACTCGCCCCTGCCGACACGCTGGCGGCGCTCGATCTCGCCGCGCTGGGAGCGCCGATGCTGCCGATCGACCAGCCCGTCGCCCGCGATATCCGCCCGCAGCTCCTCGTGCTGGCATTGCTCCTCCTCGTCGTCGACACGCTGGCCACGCTCTGGCTCGGAGGCCGGATGAACCTCGCCCGCTTCCGACGGGCGGCGCCCGCTGCGCTGCTCCTCGCTGTCGCCCTCGCGACCCTGCCCGGTCCGGATACCGCACAGGCGCAGCAGCCGGCCCCGCCTGCCCCGCCGGCCGATCAGCGGCCGCCGGTGCCGCGCGATCTCGTCACTGCCGCGAGCGCGACCCGCCTCGCCTATGTCCTGACCGGCGACAGGACGGTCGACGACATGTCAAAGGCCGGCATGGCCGGTCTCAACATCGTCCTGGGCGCCCGCACCGCGCTGGAGCCGGGCGAGGCCGCCGGCGTCGACGTCTCCCGCGACGAGCTTGCTCTCTACCCGATCCTCTATTGGCCCGTGGTCGCCGGCCGGCCGATCCCTCCGGCAGAGACGCTGCGCAAGGTCGAGGCCTATATGAAGGGCGGCGGGCTGGTGATCTTCGACACCCGCGACGCGATGAGCACCCGGCCGGGCGGCGGTACCACGCCCGAGGGCGATCAATTGCGTCGCATGCTGCAGACGCTCGACATTCCCGAGCTGGAGCCGATCCCGCGCGACCACGTCCTGACGAAAACCTTCTACATCCTCGACGGCTTCGTCGGCCGCTATGACAGCGGCACGACCTGGGTCGAGGTGCTGCCGCCCGCCAGCGAGGACGGCCGCCGCCCGGCCCGCGCCGGCGACAACGTCTCGCCGATCGTGATCACCTCGAACGATCTCGCCGCCGCCTGGGCCGTCGGGCGGCGCGGCGAGGCGCTCGTGCCGATGTCCGGCTCCGATCCGCGCCAGCGCGAGATGGCGCTGCGCGCCGGCGTCAACCTGGTGATGTACGCGCTGACCGGCAACTACAAGGCCGATCAGGTCCATGTCCCGGCCCTGCTCGAACGCCTCGGTCAGTAGCGAAGGAAATCCCGCCCGATGTGGAGCCTGACCTTCGCCCCGCTTGTCCCGCTGCCGCTGCTGATCGGCCTTGCCGCCCTCGCCGCAGTCGCCGCCGGCATGGCGCTCGTGCTGGCTGGACGCAGCGCGATCTTGCGTGCGCTCGCGCTCACTGTGCTCGCCATTGCCCTGGCCGACCCCTCGCTCGTCTTCGAGGATCGCGAGCCGGTCAAGGACGTCGTCGCCGTCGTCGTCGACAGATCCGCCTCGAACCGCCTCGCCGACCGCTCGCAGCAGATGCAAGCGGCCCAGGCCGAGGTCGAGCGGCAATTGCGCGGCATCGCGGGTGTCGAGGCCCGCACGATCGAGGTCACCGACCAGCAGGGCGCCGGCGACGGCACCCGCCTGTTCGAGGCGCTCGCCTCCGGCCTTGCCGACGTCCCGTCCGAGCGCGTCGCCGGTGCGATCGTGCTGAGCGACGGCCTTGCCCATGACGCGCCTGCCACGGCCGAGGCGCTCGGCCTGCGCGCCCCGTTTCATGTGCTGACCACCGGCCGCGAGCGCGAGATCGATCGGCGCATCGTGCTGGTCGATTCCCCGCGCTTCGGCATCGTCGGCAAGGAGCAGAATGTCCGCCTGCGCGTCGTCGAGAAGGGCGGCCCAGGCCGGGCCGCGATAACGGTGCGCCGCGATGGCGAGATCATCGCGCGGCGCGAGGCGATCGCCGGTGAGACCGTCCAGGTGCCCGTTCGCATCGACCGCGGCGGACCGAACGTCATCGAGATCGAGGCCGCCCCGCTCGACAACGAGCTGACGCTCGCCAACAACCGCGCCGTCATCACCATCGACGGCGTCCGCGACAAGCTGCGCGTACTGCTCGTCTCGGGCGAGCCGCATCCGGGCGAACGCACCTGGCGCAACCTGCTCAAGGCCGACGCCAATGTCGATCTCGTCCATTTCACCATCCTGCGCCCGCCGGAGAAGCAGGACGGCACGCCAATCAACGAGCTCTCGCTGATCGCCTTCCCGACGCGCGAGCTGTTCCAGGTCAAGATCAAGGATTTCGACCTGATCATCTTCGACCGCTACGCCAACCAGTCGATCCTGCCGCTGGTCTATTTCGACAATATCGTCCGCTATGTCCGCGATGGCGGCGCGCTGCTGATCGCGGCCGGGCCGGAATATTCCGGCGCCCAGTCGCTGGCGCGCACCCCGCTCGGCCAGATCCTGCCGGCGCAGCCCGATGGCAGCGTCTTCGACGAAGCCTATCGCGCAAGGGTCAGCGAGCCCGGCAAGCGCCACCCCGTCACGCGCGACCTGCCGGGCTCGGAGGTCGAGCCGCCGCGCTGGGGCGAATGGCTGCGCCTCGTCGGCTCCCGCGCCCGCTCGGGTTCGACCGTGATGACCGGCCCCGGCGATCGTCCGCTCTTGCTGCTGGCGCGCGAGCAGAAGGGCCGCGTCGCGCTCTTCCTCTCCGACCATGCCTGGCTCTGGGCCCGCGGCTTCCGCGACGGCGGCCCGCATCTCGATCTGCTGCGCCGGCTCGGCCACTGGCTGATGAAGGAGCCGGACCTCGAGGAGGAGGCACTGCGCGCCAGCGCGCGGGGCCGCAATATCGAGATCGAGCGCCAGACGCTCGGCGACAATCCCGCGCCTGCGATCATCACCGCGCCCGACGGCTCGACCCGCACCGTGCCCTTCGAGCCCGGCCGCCCCGGCCTCTTCGTCGCCCGCACCGCTGCGAGCGAGTTCGGCCTGCACAAGGTCACCACCGAGAACCTGACCGCCTTCGCCAGCATCGGCCCGGAGAACCCGCGCGAACTGATGGAGGTGGTCAGCGATCCCGGCAAGCTTCAGGCGTTGGCCGAGGCGACCGGCGGCTCCTCGCGCCGGATCGGGCAGGAGAACGGCTCGGGCGTCACCATCCCGCGCATCGTGCCGGTCCGCTCCGGGCGGCAGTTCGCCGGTGCCGACTGGATCGGCCTGCGCATCAGCGATTCCGGCATCGTCCGCGGCGTCTCGATCTCGCCGCTCTTCGTCGGGCTGATCGGCCTTGCCATCCTCTTCGGCGCACTGGTCGCTGGCTGGATCGGCGAGAGCGGGCGGAGATTCAAGCGCGAGGCTTGATCAGCGCAGCGCCACCACCGCGCCCTTGCGCTGCGCCAGCACCCCGTCCTTGAGCTCCAGCGCCAGGAAGCGCCCGGGATCGGCCGGGCCGGGCAATACGAGATGGCCGGGCTTCACTGGCTTGAAGCCGAAGCGGGCGTAATAGGGCGCGTCGCCCACCAGCAGGATCAGCTCGTGGCCGCGTTCGCGCGCTGCCTCGATCGCGGCATTCATCAGCGCAGCGCCGATGCCGCGGCCCTCGAAGGCCGGATCGACGGTCAACGGCCCAAGCGTCAGCCCCGGCCCGCCACCGGCGAGGATCGGCGTCACCCGGACCGAACCGACCAGGAAGGTGCCGACATGGCTGGCGAAGGACAGCGCCGGATCATGCGGCGCGCCTTCGCGCAGGCGCGAGGCGGTGCGGGCATAGCGGCCCGGCCCGAAGGCACGCTCGTGCAGGCGCTCGATCGCCGCGGCGTCGCCCGGCAGCTCCTGGCGGATGGTGAGGGGAAGCGAAGTCATGGTCGGGATCGCGGCATGGCCGAATTCGGCGCGGTTGGCAATGGCTTCAGACCGGCCGCGCCCAGAGGTCCTGATGGCCGACGCTGACGGAGGTCGCGCTCCGCTTCGCCTCCAGCCAGCTCGCGATCGCCGCCGGCGCGACATGCCCGGTCTCGGCAACGGCAGCGGCGATCCCGGCCGCCAGTTCGCGAACGAGATCGGCATGATCCACGCCAAGCTGCCATGGGCTCTCGCCGACCGTCACCGCCGTGCCGGCCTTGCGAAAGGCTTGCGCCAGAGCCTCCGTGGCCTCGGGCCCGGCCGCGGGGCCAAAGCCCTTGTCGGTGTGCTGGTGATGGTTGAAGGCGGCGAGCATGCGCTGGTCGTCAGGATGCGCCGGCTGCCAGCTCTCGCGCCCGTCATAGGTCAGCACCGTATAGAGCGGCAGCCGCATGCTGACGAGCGAGGCGACGAAGCGCTCAAGCCAGCGCACCGAGGAAAGGTCGAACAATGCGGCGGCCGTGACCAGGTCGGGCTGCCAGCCGAGCACCCATTCGAGCTCCTTATTGAGGTCGGCCTGCCGGAAATCGACCGTCAGCGTCTTGTCCCCCTTGCGCAGGACGAGCTCCTCGCCCTGCTCCTGCGCCTCGTCGGCCCATTGCGCGAGCTTGCGCCGCGCCACCGACAGCAGGCGGCTGTCGGCATCGACCAGTGTCCAGTGCTGGCGCACCGGCAATGCGCTGTAGCTGCCGCGCAGGTTCGAACCGGTGCCGCAGCCGAGATCGATGATCGACAGCGATTGCCGGCCGGCAAAGGTCGAGCCCACCGCCGCCAGAACCTGCGGATTGCGGGCTACATGGTCGGCCGGTTCGCGCAAGGCGAGCCAATCGGGGGAGAATCCGCTCATGGGATAACCTTCGCACAGACTTCAGCAACGATCGTCGCAGTCCCGCGCCAGCGCGGCAATGTGCCGGCTGCCTGCCAGGCTGCATCAGAGCGCTGCACGCGCTCCTGCTTGTCATCCAACAGCCGTACCAGCCCGGCACGCAGTGCCGCGACATCGCCCGGCTGCACCTTCAGCGCAGCCGCGTCCGGCGCCGTCTGCGCTGCCGCGCCGCCGGTCGTGCACAGGATCGGCAGCCCGCGCGCCAATGCCTCGGTCAGCACCATGCCATAGCCCTCGAACAGGGAGGGCATGACGAAGAGGTCGGCCTTGGCATAGGCCGCGTCGAGTTCGGCCTGTCCAAAAGCTCCGGCGAGCCTGACCCGCTCCGCCAGCCCGGCAGCGGCAATCTGCGCCTTCAAGGAGGCCGCGGTCCCGGGAGCCCGATCATCGGCACCGACGATGGTCAGGCGCCATGGCCTGTCGGCCACCCCCTCAAGCGCTGCGATCAGGACGTCGTAGCCCTTGCGCGGCACGAGCGAGCCAACCGCCAGCAACGCGATGGTCTCACCATCAGAGCCAGTCGCCCTCGCGGCCGAATCGACACCCGGTTCCGCCACAGTGATCTTCTCCGCCGGGACGGCAAAGTCGGCGACGAGCAGCCGCTTGGTCGTCTCGCTGGTAGCGATGACCGCAGCCGCATAACGCAAGGCTGCCGCCTCGCGCCTGACGAACTCCGCCGCCTGCACCGGCGACAGTCCGGTCTCGAGGCCGAGCGGATGATGCACCAGCGCGACGACGCGCCCTGCAAGCCCGGCCGCGACGCTCTCCGGGAAGGCGCCATAGGCGAGCCCGTCGATCAGCAGCACACTGTCATAGGGCTGCGACAGGATCGCCCGGCCGGTCTCTGCCAGATCGGCCTCGTCCGGATTGGGAAAACTCCCCGGCAGCGGCAGGTGCCGCGCCGCGACGCCCATCTCGCGCCATTCCGCCAGCAGCCGCCGATCATAGCCGTAGCCACCGGTCGGCAGCGAAAGATCGCCGGGAATGGCGAAGACGATCTCGCTCACGCGAGCGCGCCCTCATAGCTAGCCCTGGCGAGATCGGTCTCATGCAGCGTGACGCGGATCTTCGCGAGATCGGCCGCATCCGTCCCGAGCTTGCCGGTGCGGGCCGCCAATGCCATCGCGTCGAAGATGTACTTGCACAGGAATTCGGTGGTGGTCAGCACGCCCTCGAACTGCGGCAGCGTGTCGAGGTTCTTGTAGTTCAGCGGCTTCAGCGTCTCGTTCAGCACGGTCAGCGCCGCGCCGATGTCGACCACGACGTTCTGGCGCGTGAGGCTCTCGCGGAAGAAGGCGACGTCGACGACGAAGGTCGCGCCGTGCATCGCCTGCGCCGGGCCGAAGAACGGATCGGGCAACGAATGGCCGATCATGATGCGGTCACGGACTTCGACGGAAAACATGGGGCGGTCTCCTTCAGCGGCCGCAGTCTTGGCGAAGGCCGGGGCGCGGCGTCAATAGCGCAGGACGGCGGTCAGCCCCGCGCCGGCGAATAACGCAGGCAGGCGTGTCGGCGCATCCTCGAAGGCGATCTCGTCGGTGATCAGCGCATCGAGCCGCTCATCCTCCAGCAGTACCAGCGCCGCCTGCATGCGGCGGGCATAGTCGAAGCGCGCCCGCCGCGAGGGCGAGACCTGCCCGACCTGCGAAGAGATGAGCTGCAGCCGACGGGCGTGGAAGGCGCCGCCGAGCGGGGCCGCGACGCGGCCTTCGCCATACCAGCTGAGCTCGACGATCCTCGCCTCGAACCCGGCTGCGCCTATCGCGGTGGCGAGGCCGGCGGCGCTCGCACTGGCGTGGAAGACAAGATCGGCATCCTGCGGACAGTCCGCCGGCAGCGCGAAGCGGCAGCCGAGCGCCCGCGCGAGCCCGGCACGGCCATCGTCGAGATCGACCAGCGTTACCTCCGCGCCCGGCAGCCTGGCCGCGATATACGCCACGAGCAGCCCGAGCACGCCGCCGCCGACCACGACGATGCGGTCGGCCGGGCCGGAGCCGGCATCCCAATGCGCATTGAGCACGGTTTCCATATTGGCGGCGAGCACGGCGCGCCGTGCCGAAAGCCCCTCAGGCAGCGGGGTCACGCGATCGGCCGACACGACGAAGCGGTCCTGATGCGGATGCAGGCAGAACACCGTACGGCCAAGCAGCCGTTCTGGCCCCGCATCCACCGTCCCGACGGCGCAGTAGCCGTATTTCACCGGAAACGGAAAAGCGCCCTGCTGGAGAGGCGCCCGCATGCGCTCATATTCGCTCTCGGGCACGCGCCCCTCGAAGACCAGCCGCTCGGTGCCGCGGCTGATGCCGCTCCAGAGCGTGCGGACCAGGCATTCGCCCGGTCCCGGCGCCGGCAATTCTTCGGTGTTCAGGACACATTCACCCGCGGCGGCATACCAGAGCGCCGTCGCCTGTGCGCTTGCTTCGTTCGCAATTGCCGGCTTTACCACGCATCGCCCTCCGCGCCGTTCCCCGCCAGCCTGATGAGCCCATGACGGAAACCGCCATGAACCAGCGCCCCGCTCCGACCACGTTCCAGGCGGCGGCGCAAGAGGACTTGCGGCTGACGCCGGCAGGACTGCAGTCGGTTTCGACCTTGCGGGTGCGGCGCGGGCTCGTCGCCGGCCTGAACCTCGTGACGCTGGCGGCCCTGCTCTGGGGCCTCGCTCATGTGCTCTCGGCCGGTGGCTGGAGCCTCGCGGATATCGCGATCTTCGTCGCCTTCCTGTTCGGCGCGCCCTGGACCGTGCTCGGTTTCTGGAACGCCGCGATCGGGCTCTGGCTGCTGCACGGCAGCAAGGACGGGCTCGATCAGGTCGCGCCCTTCGCCGCCGCCGGCGAGGCCGATACACCGCTCGCGATCCGCACCGCCGTGCTGATGACCCTGCGCAATGAGGATCCCGCACGCGCCTTCCGCCGGCTCGAGATCGTCAAGCAGAGCCTCGACGCCACCGGCCAGGGCGCCTGGTTCGACTATTTCGTCCTCTCAGACACCAATGACCCGGGCGTTGCCGCGGCCGAAGCAGAGCTCGCCGCCGCCTTCGCCGCGCGCATCGGGGAACAAGGTCGCCTGACCTATCGCCGCCGCAGCGACAATGCCGGCTACAAGGCCGGCAATGTCCGCGAATTCTGCGAGCGCTGGGGCGATCGCTACGAGCTGATGCTGCCGCTCGACGCCGACTCCGTAATGTCGGGGCAAGCCATCCTCGCCCTCGCCCGGATGATGCAGGCCTATCCCAGGCTCGGCATCCTGCAGAGCCTGGTCGTGGGCATGCCGAGCAAGTCGGCGTTTGCGCGCATCTTCCAGTTCGGCATGCGCCACGGCATGCGGCCCTACACCATGGGCTCTGCCTGGTGGATCGGCGATTGCGGCCCGTTCTGGGGCCATAACGCCATGGTGCGGATCGCGCCCTTCCGCGATCACTGCCATTTGCCGGCCGTGCCGGGCGGGCCGCCGCTCGGTGGTCCGATCATGAGCCATGACCAGGTCGAGGCGACCTTGATGCGCCGCGCCGGCTACGAGGTCCGGGTGCTGCCGGTCGAGGCCGGCAGCTGGGAGGAGAACCCGCCGACCATGCTCGAATTCGCCCGGCGCGACCTGCGCTGGTGCCTCGGCAATCTGCAGTACCTGAAGATCATGGACATCCCCGGCCTGAAGGCGATGAGCCGCTTCCAGCTGGCCTGGGCGATCCTGATGTTCATCGGCCTGCCGGCCTGGACGCTGATGATCGCGCTCCTGCCACTGAAGGTGCTGGAGGATCGCGGCATCGCCGACTACCCGGCCGGCTCCGCCGCCTTCCTCTATGTGCTGTTCTTCGCGATGTATCTCTCGCCGAAGCTCGCCGGCTTTGCCGACATCCTCATGACCAGGGGCGGGACGCAGCGTTATGGCGGCACGGCGCGCTTCATCGTCTCCTCGCTGATCGAGATCGTCTTCGCCTTCCTGCAGGGCGCGGTCTCGACCTTCCGGACGACACTGTTCATGATCGGCCTCGCCTTCGGCAAGGCGAAGATCGGCTGGAACGGCCAGGCGCGCGACGCCCACGCCCTCTCCTTCGCGACCGCCTTCGCCGGCCTCTGGCCGCATCTGCTGTTCGGCCTCTACATCGTCGGCACGCTCCTGGTGCTGTCGCCGACCGTGCTGATCTGGTCGCTGCCGCTGACCGCCGGCTACATCTTGGCGATTCCCTTCGCCATGCTGACCGCTGCGCCGGCACTGGGCGCCTTCTTCGTCCGCACCGGCCTTTGCGGCATCCCCGAGGATTTCCACCCGCCGGCCGAGATCGTCGCGATCCAGGGCGGCGCAGCGCGATGAAGCCGGTCGCCTATCCCAAGGGCACGGCGAAAAGCCTGTCGCGCTCGCTGCGCGTCTATCATGGCGACCATGTCCGCAAGGTCGCGATGGATTCGCTCTATGCCCGCTTCCTCAGAGCCGGTGATCTCGCCTTCGACATCGGCGCCCATGTCGGCGACCGCATCTCCTCCTTCCGCCGGCTGGGCGCCCGCGTCGTGGCGCTGGAACCGCAACCCGGCCCGGCCAGGGCCCTGCGCCTGATCCATGGCCGCGATCCCAAGGTGAGGCTGATCGCGGCCGCCTGCGGCGACAGGGAGGGCACCGCGACGCTCCGCATCAACACCGCCAACCCCACCGTCTCGACGCTTTCGGGCGAGTTCGTCGATGCCGCCCACGGCCAGGAAGGCTGGCGCGAGCAGGTCTGGGATCGCGAACTCACCGTGCCCTGCACCACGCTCGATGCGCTGATCGCCAAGCACGGCCTGCCCGCCTTCATCAAGATCGATGTCGAGGGCTTCGAGGCGCATGTCCTTGCCGGCCTGTCGCAGACGCCGGCCGCCCTCTCCTTCGAGTTCACCACGATCCAGCGCGATGTCGCCGAAGCCTGCCTCGCCCGGCTCGCAGCGCTCGGGACCTATCGCTTCAATGTCGCGCTCGGCGAGAGCCAGCAGCTTGCCTTCCCTGAGCCAGTCGACGGCGACGCGATGCGCGGTCACCTCCGCGACCTCCCGCATGATGCCAATTCGGGCGACGTCTACGCCCTGCTGTCGCGCTGAGTTCTGCTTACGCGGCGCTCTGACCGAGCCAGGCAAGCCCGGCCGCGACCAGCAGGCCGAGCCAGCCGGGATGCCGGCCCCTGGTCGCGTAGAGCACGAGGAGCGAGCCGGCTAGCGTCGCGATCGCGATGATGCGGATGTTAAGCGCGTATGTCGGCAGTTCGGGGGACCCAGCGATCACGATCAGCAGTGCCGCCAGCCCCCATCCCAGCACCGAGCACAGGTGCCAGTTCGCCCAGAGGATTCGCAGGTGCCGTTCGCGCAGCGGCGCCGGCGCGAGCAGCGGCACGATCGTTCCTGCCCGCAATTGCCGGAAGATCAGGATCTCGCCGATGACGGAGTGGGCCACGCCGATCAGGATCATCAGCACGCCGGCGGCCAGCAGATAGCTTTGCATCGAAGGCAGTCCATGCCCGTGAAGGGGCAGGACGCGCCTCACGCAACGGCAATCTGACCCAGTCCGCAGCGATTGCGGAAGCTGCCACGGTGTCGCGCTTCCGTCTCGGGCGCATCGGCTTTATGACCCGGCTCAGCCTGCGTTCATCTTGCGCTGTCCAGGCTGACCACGAAGGCAACCGGCCAAGGATGACCATGCTCGCTCTCGTTCGCCCCCTCGCCATCTCCGCGGCGCTTCTGCTGACCGCCCTCGCCGCCCGGGCAGCCGGCGACGTCGCCGTCGAGGTCAGGAACGAGTCGGAGCAGGTCGCCTGCGCCGAGAAGGACAACGTCACCATCAAGGCGATCTCGCCCGAGGTCCGGCGCTTCCGCATCGAGGCGGCGCACCCGGCCTATATCGCCGGCCTGCTGCGCGACAACTGGGACGCCGACTGGACCGATTGTGACATGAGCGGCGATCCCGTCCACAAGGCGCCGGTGCCGCCGCAGCGCATCACCTTCTACGAGAGCATCGAATACTGGCTGGTCGGCTACACCTTCGAGAGCTTCTGGCGTCCGGCCGAGACGACCTTCCGCGTCGGTGACCGCGTCGAGAAGGGCCTGCATCTCGTCCAGCTCTGGAAGCTCGGCAAGACCGGCTCCTACGAGGTCCTCGTCGTCTATCCGCAGGACGGCTACTGGCGCGTCCGGCCGCTGCCGCCGCAGCAGCTCTCGGCCGCCGCCTATGGCTCCTCCTTCCTGTTCGGACCGATCGAGCAGGATGGCGCCCGGCCGGTGGTGAACATCAGGGAGATCGCCTTCGATCCCAAGACGCTCTCCTTCAACCTCGCCTTCAAGGACGGCTCCTCCGGCACGCTCAAGCTCGACAGCGTCGATGAGAATCGCATGGTGCTCGACGCCGTGCTCGACAGGCCGGTGACCGGCGGCAAGGCCTTCGCCGCGCTGCGTTCGATGTACGTCACCGAGTTCAACAACGACGTCGCCCGCATCGCCATCCGCGAGCCCGGCGCCAAGGGCTGGCGCGAGGAGGCGCTGATGCCCTTCACCGGCGGCAAGGCGACAGATGTCTGGATGGGGCGCACCACCCATTCGCGCCACAACACCTCCTCGCCGGACATGGTCTTCCGCGCCTTCTCGAAGGACCCGAACCCGCCGGCCAAGCCGGAGGCGAAGAAGTAGCCTTTCGCTATAACCACTCGCGAGTCATCCCGGACAAGCCGCGAAGCGGCGCCGATCCGGATCCATGCCTGAACCGTTCCGGAATGGGTCCCGGGTCTGCGCTTTGCTCCGCCCGGGACGACCAGAGCCTTTGAAGACGAGGCGTGCGAAGAACAGGCCCGGCCATGGATACCAGCGCCATCCTCAGCCTCGTCCTCGGCGCCGCCCTGGCCGGCTTCGTGCAGGGTCTCTCCGGCTTCGCCTTTAGCCTCGTCGCCATGTCGGTCTGGGCCTGGACCATCGACCCCAGGCTCGCAGCGGTCATGGCCGTGTTCGGCGGGCTGACCGGCCAGACCATTGCGGCCGTGACGGTGCGCCGCGGCTTCGACTTCGCCCGGCTCTGGCCCTTCCTGCTCGGCGGAATCGCAGGCATACCGGTCGGCGTCCTGCTCCTGCCGCTGGTCGAGCCCGATATGTTCAAGGCAGGGCTCGGCATCCTGCTCGCCGTCTGGTGCCCGATCATGCTGTTCGCGCCGCATCTGCCGCCGGTCCGCTCTGGCGGGTCCCTGGCGGACGGCGCGATCGGCTTGATAGGAGGCGTCATGGGCGGCTTCGGCGGCTTCACCGGTGTGCTGCCGACACTGTGGTGCTCGCTGCGGCGCATGGACAAGGACGCGCAGCGCTCGATCGTCCAGAACTTCAACCTCGCCACGCTCGCCGCGACCATGCTCGGTTATGTGCTGGCCGGGAACGTCACGCGCGAGATGTGGCCGGCCTTCGCCATCGTCGCACCGGCGATGCTGATTCCCTCGCTGCTGGGTGCAAAGCTCTATATCGGCATCAGCGAGCAGGCCTTTCGCCGCATCGTGCTCAGCCTGCTGACGCTGTCCGGAATCGCACTGCTGGCCTCGTCCTTGCCCCGTCTGCTCGGCGGCTGACTGAGCGGAACCCCCACCCGCCGCGCAGGTTAACGATGACGGGCCCGTCCTAACGGGCTAGCCTGCTGCCTCGATCCGACTGACGAGACCGACCAATGCCGCGTTTTGCCGCCAATCTTTCGATGATGTTCAACGAGTGGGAGTTCCTCGACCGCTTCAAGGCGGCGGCCGAGGCAGGATTCGAATCGGTCGAGTTCCTGTTCCCCTATGAGCATGCACCGGAGAAGGTCGGCCTGGCGCTTGCCGGCGGCGAGTTGGAGCAGGCTCTGTTCAACCTGCCGCCCGGCGACTGGGCCAAGGGCGAGCGCGGCATGGCCGCCCTCCCCGGCCGCGAGGAGGAGTTCCGCGCCGGCATCGAGACGGCGCTGGCCTATGTCCACGAGACCGGCGTCAAGCGCGTGCATATGATGGCGGGCCTGACCGACCCGAACGATCCCGCCGCGCAGAAGGCCTATCGCGCCTCGCTCGCCTATGCCGCCGACAAGCTCGGCGAGCACGGCATCGACCTCCTGCTCGAGCCGATCAACGGCAAGGACATGCCGGGCTATTTCCTCAATGATTTCGACCAGGCTGCGACGTATGTCCGCGAATCCGGCCGGCCGAACGTCAAGCTGCAGTTCGACATGTATCATTGCGAGCTGATCCATGGCGATGTCGGCACGCGGCTGGAGGCGCTCTACCCGCTGGTCGGCCATGTCCAGATCGCCAATGCCGAGGGCCGGCACGAGCCCGACGGCACGCGGCCCGACTATCCCGCGCTGTTCGCCCAGCTCGATTCGCTCGGCTATCCCGGCTTCGTCGGCTGCGAGTATCGTCCGCGTGCCGGCACGCTCGAAGGCCTCGGCTGGTTCTCGCCCTGGAAGAAGCACGCGTGAGCGCGGGCTTTCCCCATCCGGTGCTCGTCGCGGATATCGGCGGCACCAATTGCCGGCTCTCGCTGGTGCCGACCCCCGGCGCCCTGCACGAGCCGCTCGCCCGGATCAGCACCGGCGCGCACCCGACGCCCGAAGCCGCGCTCGGCTCTGTATTGTCGACGCTGACGGTGAAGCCGCGCTCGGCCATCCTCGCCGTCGCCGGCCCGCTGGATGGGCGCAAGGCGCAGCTCACCAATGCCAGCTGGCATTTCGATGGGCCGGAGCTCGGCCGCGCCCTCGGCTTCGAGCAGGGGTTGCTGGTCAATGATTTCGAAGCGCTCGCGGCGTCGCTGGCCGTGCTCAGGGATCGCGATCTGTTCAAGCTCGTCCGCGGCCAGCCGGAACCCGAGGGCCCGCGCCTCGTGCTCGGTCCCGGCACGGGCTTTGGCGCTGCAGCTCTCTTGCGGCGCGGCGACACCGGCATGCTGGTGCCGACCGAATCCGGCCATATCGGCATCGGCCCGGAGGACCCGACCGAGGTGAAGCTGTGGCCGGCTCTGTCCGATGGGCTCGCGCGCGTCACCGTCGAGGAACTGCTCAGCGGCAGCGGTCTCATCCGCTTCCATCGCGCGGTGATGCGCCAGTCCGACGTCGCCGAGCCTGATGTCAGCGCCGCCGACGTGAGCGCGCTGGCGCTCGACGGCAACCCCGGCGCACTGATGGCCGTGGTCTGCTTCTGGCGGCTGCTGGCCCGCGTCGCCGGCGATCTCGCGCTCGGCTTCAAGGCGACGGGCGGCGTCTACCTGGCTGGCGGAATCGCGCCGCGCATCCTGCCGCTCGCCGACAAGGCCACGATCCACGCCGTCTTCGCCGGCAAGCCGCCGGTCGAGGATCTCGCCGCCCGTTTCGCGCTCAACGTGATCACCGCCGATGATCCAGCCGAACAGGGACTCGCCGCCATCGCCGCGGCTCCCGGCCGCTTCGGCCTCGACGATCCCGCGCGCTTGTGGTTTGCCTAGGCGCAGCGGCGCTCGCCTGACCTCATTCGAAGACGATTCCCAGCCTTGCCCCAGCTCTACGGCATCCAGGTCCTGCGCGCCCTCGCGGCGCTGATGGTCGCAGTCCATCACGTCCAGGCC
Organism: Allobosea sp. FBZP-16; assembly: GCF_002831785.1. NCBI lineage: Bacteria > Pseudomonadati > Pseudomonadota > Alphaproteobacteria > Hyphomicrobiales > Alloboseaceae > Allobosea > Allobosea sp. FBZP-16. The sequence goes on from NZ_LNCQ01000048.1 coordinate 189,372, forward strand.
GAAGCCGGCTTTCTCGCAGCCAGGGCCGGCACCGTCTTCATCCCTTCGCATGCCTTGCCTTGGAACGCCGGCGTCGACCTGTTCTTCGTCATCTCCGGCTTCATCATGGTGCATTCCTCGGCCGGTCTGTTCGACAAGCCCGGGGGAGCGCGCCTGTTCATCGCCCGGCGCATCGCCCGGATTGTGCCGCTCTACTGGGCTGCGACCACGCTCTTCCTCGTCGTGCTCCTCGCCTCGCCAGCCCTGCTCAATTCCGGTGCTCCGAACCTCCAGCAGATCGCCGCCTCCTATCTGTTCTGGCCCACGGCGAATGCCGCGGGCGAGCTGCAGCCGGTCTATTCGCTCGGCTGGACGCTGAATTACGAGATGCTGTTCTACGTCCTGTTCGGCGCGGCCTTGCTCGCGCCGGGGCGGCTGGTCGTGCCTCTGGTGACCGTGGCGCTCGCCGGGCTGGTCGGGGCCCAGGCGCTGGCCGGGCCGCTTCCCCTGCCCTTCGGCTTCTGGGGCCAGCCGATCGTGCTCGAATTCGCCGCCGGCATGGTGGTCGGCCTGCTCCGCCAGAACGGCCTCAGGCTCGACGGCCGCCTGCGTTGGCTGATGGCGGCAGTGGGGATCGTCGTTTTCGTACTCGCCGCCGGCGATGGCTGGGCCCAGACTTCCTGGGGCGCGGTTGTCCTGCGTGGTACCGGTGCACTGCTCCTCGTCGGAGCCGCCGCCTGCGGGCGCAATGTCACCGCCCCTTCGGCGCTGGTGCGTTCGCTGGCGGCACTGGGAGATGCCTCCTATGCGCTCTACCTGGTCCATCCCTTCGCGATGCGGGCGCTGCGCGAAGTCTTCGCCCATCTCGCACCGAGCGCGACCGGCCTCTTCATCGTGCTTGCGCTGGTCGCCGCCGTGCTCGCGGCGCTGGCCGTCTACCATTGGTTCGAGCGGCCGATGACGAAGGTTTTTAGGCGGGCGCTGCGGGCTTAGACTCGTCATGGTCGGGCTTGACCCAACCATCTCGGAAACCAGCTAGCTGGTCCTGAGATTCTCGGATCTGCGCTTCGCTTCGTCCGAGAATGACGCTCACTTTTTCTTCAACCGCATCCCCTTCAGCGATTGCCCGACCACGCCGCCATCGCGCCGGCGCTGCGACCGCTTGGCGACGATCGTTTCGACGTGCTCGGCCTGCGGGAAATAGCCGCGCTCCAGCACTTCGAGGGTATATTCCTCATAGGTCAGGCCGAGGGCCTCGGCCCGCTCCTGGCGCCTGAGCGCGATCTCGCGCGGCTTCTTCCAGGCCTTGCGATGGGCGAAGCGCCAGTCGAACGTGCGGCCGATCTCGCCTTTGTCGGCCGCGGGCTTGCGCTTCTTCTCCTCCAGAGGCGGGCCGCCATTATCGCCGATGCGGGCGGTTCTGGGCTTGCGCAGGGCCGGCTGTCTCATGGCCATTATCTCATATGAGATACAAAACGTATCTCATAGTGGATCGAACTTGGTCGCACCGCAAGCCCCGGCGGGGTGAGAGGCGGCGGCCGCAAAAGATCGCCGTGCGTTCGACCGGACGCGGCAACCGTGATCTATCGATTTCGTTTCGCATCGGGCTCTTCCGAAAAGTGGTTTCCACTTTTCGGCCCGATGCGATATCCCGCCCGCCATGGCTCCTTTGCTCCACCTTCGCGACGTCGCGCTCACCTTCGGCGGCCAACCCTTGCTGGAGGGCGCGGAAATCGCCGTCTCGGCCGGCGAGCGGGTCTGCCTGGTCGGCCGCAACGGCTCCGGCAAGTCGACCCTGCTCAAGATCGTGGCCGGCATTGTCGAGCCCGACAGCGCCGAGCGGTTCGTCCAGCCCGGCGCGACCATCCGCTATCTGCCGCAGGAGCCCGACTTCGCCGGCTACAAGACCTCGCTCGCCTATGTCGAGGCGGGCCTGGGCCCCGGCGACGATGCCTATCGCGCGCAATATCTGATCGAGGAACTGGGCCTGACCGGCGAGGAAGACCCCGCCAGCATGTCGGGCGGTGAATCGCGCCGCGCCGCGCTCGCCCGCGTGCTCGCGCCCGAGCCGGATATCCTGCTGCTCGACGAGCCGACCAACCATCTCGACCTGCCGGTGATCGAATGGCTCGAGCAGGAGCTGAAATCGCTGCGTTCGGCCATGGTGCTGATCAGCCATGACCGCCGCTTCCTGAGCTCGCTCTCGCGTGCCACGATCTGGCTCGACCGCGGCGTGACCCGGCGCGTCGAGCGCGGCTTCGGCGAGTTCGAGGCCTGGCGCGACGAGGTTCTCGCTCAAGAAGAACTCGACCGCCACAAGCTCGACCGCAAGATCGCCCGCGAGGAGGACTGGCTGCGCTACGGCGTCAGCGCCCGGCGCACCCGCAACCAGCGCCGGCTCGGCGAGCTGCATGGCCTGCGCGAGCAGCGCCGGACAGCCCGCCAGGCCGTTGGCTCCGTCCGGCTTGAAGCGAGCGAGGCGCAGGTCTCCGGCAAGCTGGTGATCGAGGCCGTCGACATCGCCAAGGCCTATGACGGCAGGCCCGTGGTCAAGGACTTCTCGCTGCGCGTCGCCCGCGGCGACTGCATCGGCATCGTCGGCCCCAACGGCGCCGGAAAGACGACGCTGATCAACCTGCTGACCGGCGCGCTGAAGCCCGACTCGGGCAAGGTCAAGCTCGGCGCCACGCTCGAAATGGTGACGCTCGACCAGCGTCGCGAAAGCCTCGACCCGGCGACCCCGCTCGGCGACGCGCTGACCGGCGGCGGCTCGGACCAGGTCATGGTCGGCGGCATGCCGCGCCACGTCATCAGCTACATGAAGGACTTCCTGTTCCAGCCGATCCAGCGCGGCACCGCCGTCGGCGCTCTCTCCGGCGGCGAACGTGGCCGGCTGATGCTGGCGCGCGCGCTCGCCAAGCCGTCCAACCTCCTGGTGCTGGACGAGCCAACCAACGATCTCGACATCGAGACGCTCGACCTGCTGCAGGAATTGCTCGCCGACTATGGCGGCACCGTCCTGCTGGTCAGCCATGACCGCGACTTCCTCGACCGGGTGGTGTCCTCGACCCTGATCTCGGATGGCGACGGCGTCTGGACCGAGTTCGCCGGCGGCTATTCCGACATGCTGGCCCAGCGTGGCCGCGGCGTCGGCGCCAAGGTGCGCGCCGTTCCGGTGAAGGGATCGGCAACGGCGTCAGCGACGCCCACCCCGACCGCCAGTACCGCTGCTGCGAAGCGCAAGCTCTCCTTCAACGAGCAGCACGCGCTGAAGACCCTGCCGCAGCAGCTCGAGAAGCTGCAGGCCGAGGCCGGCAAGCTCAATGCCGCGCTGGCAGGCGATCTCTACACCCGCGATCCAAAACTCTTCGCCAAGGCGACCGCGAGGCTCGACGAGGTCACGCGCGAGATCGCACAGACGGAAGAGCGCTGGCTCGAGCTGGAGATGCTGCGCGAGGAGATCGGAGCTTAAGGCGGCGGCCGGTGCAGCCCATACAATTCCGCTATCCGGCCAATCGCGAAAGCGTATTTATCTCGGCCGCCAAATCGCCCCACAGTCGCCCGGCAAAATGCTTTCCGAGGGAACACCAATGAGACTCAAGGGCAAGACCGCGCTGATTACCGGCGCGGCGCAGGGCTTTGGCCTCGGCATCGCCGAGACCTTCGTACGCGAGGGCGCACGGGTCGCGGTGCTCGACATCAACGGCGACAAGGCCCGCGAGGCTGCCAAGGCGATCGGCCGCAAGGCCTTCGCGGTCGCCTGCGACGTCGGCAAGGCCAAGAGCGTCGATGCTGCCGTGGCCAAGGTGATCAAGCGCTTCGAGCGGCTCGATATCGTCGTCAACAATGCCGGCATCAGCCATCGCAACCAGCCGATGCTCGATGTCACCGAGGCCGAGTTCGACCGCGTCTTCGACGTCAACGTCAAGTCGATCTTCCTGATGGCCAGGGCGACGGTGCCGCATTTCCGCGAGCATGGCGGCGGCGTCATCCTCAATATCGGCTCGACCGCCGGTGTGCGCCCGCGCCCGGGCCTGACCTGGTACAACGGCTCGAAGGGCGCCGCGAACCTGCTCTCGAAGTCGATGGCGGTCGAGCTCGCGCCGGACAGGATCCGCGTCAACGCCATCGCCCCGGTCGCCGGCGAGACGCCGCTGCTCGCGACCTTCATGGGCGAGGACACGCCCGAGAAGCGCAAGGCCTTCACCGCGACGATTCCCTGGGGCCGCTTCTCGACGCCGCAGGACATCGCCAATGCCGCGCTGTTCCTGTGCTCGGACGAGTCCGAGATGGTGACCGGCTCGATCCTGGCAGTCGACGGCGGCCGCTGCGTCTGACGCGGCCCTTCAGACCAGCCCGCCGCCCGTCAGCGGTATCGACTGGAACAGCTTTACCGTGCCGTCGAGATCGAAGGCACGGCGCTCCAGGCTGATGCGCGGGGCCGCCGCAGGCCCCTCGATGCGCAGCAGGTGCCAGCAGGCGAGCTCGGCATGACCGCCGCGCAGGCCGATCGAGGCCGAGGGCACGCCAACGATCGGCACGTCGTGGTCGAGCCCCCGCCGCCAGGCCAGCGAGAAACGGTGATTATGGCCGTGCAGGACGAGCTCGGCCCCGGCCCGGCGCAGCATCGCTTCGAAGGCATCGGCGTCGACCAGTTCGCGCGTGCGCCGCGCGCCGCCGATATAGGGTGGGTGGTGAATCAGTACGACGCGGATCAGCCCCTCGGCCTTGGCTTGCGCCAGCAGCTTCTCGGCAATGGCGATCTGGGCCGAGCCCACACGCCCGGTCGCCATCAGCGGCATGGTCGGGATGCCGGTGTTCATCCCGATCAGCGCGACGGAGCCGCGCTGGCGATACCAGGGATAGCCGGCCTGTCCGTCATCACTGGCGCACCAGGGCGCAAGCTCGCGCGCCAGCGCCGACAGTGACGAACGCGCATAGCAGTCGTGATTGCCCGGCACGAAGCTGACGGCATCGCGCGGGCCGAGCGTATCGAGGAAGGAGAGCGCCGTCTTGAATTCGGTCGGCAGGCCGATATGGGAGACATCGCCGGTGCAGGCGATGTGGTCGGGCTTTTGCGCCAGGATGTCGGCGACGATCAGCCCGAGGATCTCCATGTCATGGGCATGGCGCCGCTTGCGTCGCCAGTTGACATATCCGGTCGCGCGCTTGCCGATCAGCTCTCGCAGCGAGAACTTGGTCAGCGGCCCGAGGTGCGGGTCGGAGAGATGCGCGAGCGTGAACACACTCCAGTGCTTGCCTTCAACGCCCGCGCCGCGTCAAGCATGACAGCGGCGGCGGGCGAAGATGACGCAGCCTGAAAGGCTCAGTTGGCCGAGCCCATCAGCTCCGAGACGATGCGCGGATCGGTCAGGGTGACAGCCGGCTTCCAGACGAAGCGGGGCTTGGCGTTCAGACGGGCGGTGATGAATGCGAGAAGCATGGTAATTTCCCCAGCGGTAACGGTGTGAGCTTGTGCCCCCTATTTAAGGCGCGTTTGTGTTATATCGAGAGGGCAAACAGAGTTCCGTTATGCACCCATTGCATAGACAATTAACCCGGCAGCAGGATTTGCCCACATCGTGAGCAGCGAGGACGGATCCGGCCCGCGCTCCGACGCATCGGGAATCGAGCGAGTGCCGCGCGCGCTGCGCCGGCTCGCCGGCCGTGTCCTGCACCTCTATTTCCGCCTGCGCCGCGGGATGACGCTCGGCGTCCGCGCCGCCGTGCTGAGCGAGGCTGGCGAGGTCCTTTTGGTACGCCACACCTACACGCCGGGCTGGCATATGCCCGGCGGTGGCGTCGAGCCGGACGAGACGCTTCTCGACGCTCTCGCCAAGGAACTGCGCGAGGAGGCCAATATCGCGCTGGCCGGTCCGGCCGTGCTGCACGGGGTCTTCCTCAACCGCCATGTCTCCGTGCGCGACCATGTTGCCGTCTTCATCGTACGGGCCTTCACGCAGAGCGCGCCGAAGCAGCCGGATCACGAGATCGCCGAGGCGCGCTTCTTCCCGCTTTCGGCCCTGCCGGACGGGACGACGCCGGGGACCCGCCGCCGGCTGGCGGAGATCGTCGAGGGGACAACAACACCAGCTGAATGGTGACGGGTAGAGCGCAAAAATGAAAAAACGCGAGTCGTCCCGGGCGAACGCAGAGAGACCCGGGACCCATTCCGGAACTTTCATCGGCAAGGCTCAGGAATGGATCCGGATCTCCGCTGCGCTCCGTCCGGGATGACACCGAGATAAATGTCGGGACTTAACGTCTTGAAAGCCCCGGCAGCATCCGGCGCAGCACGCCGTCCTTGCGGATGAGATAGTGGAAGAGCGCCGCGCCGATATGCGCGCAGACCAGCAGCGCCAGCAGGATGGCGAGCCAGCCATGGGCGGACAGTACGCGCTTGGCGACCTCCTCGTTCGGCGCAGCCAGCGCCGGCAGCTCGAACAGGTTGAACACCATCAGCGACGGGAACAGCGAGACGCCGATCCAACCGAGCAGCGGCACGATCAGCAGCAGACCGTAGAGCGCCCAATGCACGAGATGCGAGGCAGCCTTCTGCCACCATTCCAGCGTCGGTTCGTCAGGCGGCGCGCCATGCAGCAGCCGGTAGAGCAGTCGGCCGGCGCTGAGCCAGAGGACCAGGAAGCCGAGCAGCTTGTGCGAGGAATAGAGGGCGTCGGTCACGCCGTCCCAGATGTCGAGCGTGTTGCCGCGATAGGTCATGGCGAACCCGAGCGGGATCATCACGAACACCGCGGCGACCGTAATCCAGTGCAGCGCGCGCGCCGTCGCACTGTAGACGGCGACGCGTCCCGCGCCCGGCGTTACCGGGTCATGCCCCTGCGTCATTTCCCTTACGCGCTCCGGCTCGCCATATCTGGTCAGGGCCCGCTGCCACGACTATTCATCTGGTGTTCAATCTCGCGCTTTTATAGCCCAGTCTGCAATCCGCTGGCGATCAGGTCGATTGCAGGCACTGTCTTGGGAACCACGCAGAAGCGGAAACGTTGTAGAAGCGCCGTGTCGCGCCGGGTGATCTGTCCGAGCGAGATACGCGTAAGAAGCTCACACTCCTCCGCGCTCTCGGGCGCAATCTGACGGACCTTCCGATGCCTCAGTCGCGTAAGCTTTTCGACCGGCCGGGTGAAACCGATCTGGTCGCCGTCGACCGCGCTCTCGCCGAGTTTCGCGCCGCGCGTCCGGTGCTGCTGCGCCATGGCGCGGAGCTGGCTCTGGCTCTGTCGGCCGAGCTTGCGGAGGCCGATCTTACCGGCCGCCTCGACTCCCTGTCCGCCGGCAATACTCGTCTGGTTCTGAGTTCGGCGCGCCTGCGCCGTCTCGGCGCCAAAGGGCGCGCCGAGACCGGCATCCTCGCCATGCCGGCGATCGATCTCTCCCGGGTCGAAACGCTCGCCCTGAAGATTGAAGCCCGCGTCGATGCCCCCGTCGGGCCGGCAGGTGCGCTCGACAATGCCGCGCTCGAACTTGCTCGCCTCGCACTCGTGCTGCCGGCAGTGATCCTCGTCCCGGTCCAGGCCGCGCAGGTCGCCGGCGAGCCGCTGATCGAGGTCTCGATCGACGCGATCAACGGCTACCGCGCCGCGCAGGTCGCGCGGCTTGCCATCGTAGGCCGCGCCCCCGTCCCGCTCGAGGGCGCGCCCGAGACCGAGTTCGTCGTCTTCCGCGGGGGCGAGGGCCTGCGCGACCAGGTCGCGATCATCGTCGGCAAGCCGGATCTCTCGACTGCCGTGCCGGTGCGCCTGCATTCGGCCTGCCTGACCGGCGACCTGTTCGGCTCGCTGAAATGCGATTGCGGCGACCAGCTGCGCGAGACCGTGCAGTGGATGGCTGAGAACGAGGGCGGCATCCTGCTCTATCTCGACCAGGAAGGCCGCGGCAACGGCATCTCCAACAAGATGCGGGCCTACAAGCTGCAGAGCCAGGGCTGGGACACCTACGATGCCGACGAGGTGCTCGGCTTCGATCTCGACCAGCGCCATTTCGACTTCGCCGCCGCGATGCTGAAGCAGCTCGGCGTCTCCAGCGTCACCGCGCTGACCAACAACCCGCTGAAGATCGGGGCGATCAAGGCCGCCGGCCTCGAAGTCGCCGCGACGCAGCGCGTGCTCGGCCGCCCGAACGTCCACAATGTCCGCTATCTCGCCTCGAAGCGTGATCGCGCCGGCCACTTCATCGATATGGACGCACTGATGGCGCGTGCCGCGCCCAAGGATTGACCGGCGCGAGCATTGATCGCGCGCCGGACCTGGGGCAGGAAGCCCGGATGTCCGATGCTCCCCTGCCAGATCGGGACCACCACGAGACCGAGCAGCCGCCCGCACCCTGGCCGACCGCCAGGGTGATGTTGCTGGTCTGCGCCGGCTGGCTGGCGCTGTCCTGGCCCTGGCTCTCCGGCGCGGTCACCATACCTTGGGACGCCAAAGCGCATTTCCACCCGCAGCTGCAATTCCTGGCCAGCTCGCTGCACAGGGGTCTCTCGCCGTTCTGGACGCCCTACGTCTTCGCGGGATCGCCGCAGGTGGCCGATCCGCAGTCCTTGATCTTCTCGCCGCCCTTCTTCCTGATCGCCCTGCTCAACCCGGCTCCGGATTTCCGCTGGAGCGACGGCGCACTGTTGGGATCGCTGCTCGTCGGCGCACTCTGCCTCGTCCTCATCTTTCGCGATCGTGGCTGGCACCCGGCCGGCGCGGTCGTCTGCGCTCTGTCCTTCGCCTTCGGCGCAGCTGCCGCCTGGCGCATCCAGCATGTGGGCCAAGTGCTGAGCCTGTCCTATTTCGCGGTGACGCTGCTCTTGCTATCGCGGGCGCTCGAACGCAGCTCCTGGCGCTACGGCTTCGCCGCCGGCCTCGCCGCCGGCTTCATGGTGCTGGGGCGCGACCAGGTCGCGCTGCTCGGCGTCTATGTCCTCGCCGGATTGGTGCTCGCCGCCATCGCCATGGCCGACAAGCCGCTGCCGGCACTGCGCGCCAGCCTGATGCCGCTCCTGCTCGGCGTCATCGGCGCCACATTGGTCGCGACCGTCCCGATCCTGCTGACCGCAGTCCTGGCGGAGGAATCGAACCGGCCGGTCATCGATCTAGCCGGGGCCGGCAAGGGCTCGCTGCATCCGGGCTCGCTGCTGACCGGGCTGATCGCCAATCTCTATGGCGCATCGGGACCGCTGGAGAATTTCTGGGGCCCGCCCAGCCCGGCCTGGGAGAAGCGCTTCGGCCCGCTCGACCTCTATCTCGCCCGCAATATGGGCGAGCTTTATCTCGGCCTGTTGCCGATTCTGCTCGTCGTGGGCGTCGGCATCGTCCGCGGCGCCCTGCTGCGGCGCGAGATCGTCGCGCTCAGCGTTGCGGCGCTGCTCGTGCTGGTCTTCGCGCTCGGCCGCTACACGCCCGGCTTTGCCCTGCTCTTCCACCTGCCGGGCATCGATTTCTACCGCCGTCCGGCCGATGCGCTCTTCATCCTCGGCGCGCTGCTGGCGATCCTCGGCGGCTACCTGACCCATCTCGTCCTGACCGATACGGCGCCACGTCCGCGCCGCTGGCAGATCGGGCTCGAGATCCTGCTGCTGCTGGCAGCGTTCGCCGCCGCGATCTGGCTGGCCTGGACGGTCGGCCGCCTGCATGTCGCCATCGTGCCGTTGGTCACGGCCGTGCTCTGCCTGATCCTGGTCGCGGGAGCGCTGGTCGCGGCACGCGGGCTCGCGCTGCAGGACGCCGGCATGGCCGCGGCGGTCATCCTCGCCGCGACAATGGTCGTCGACCTCGCGGTCAACAACGGCCCGAGCGAGTCGACCGCGCTTCCGGCCTCGATGTACGACGTCCTGCGCGCCGACAGCGGCAACGAGACCATCGCCTTGCTGAAGCGCGAGACCGCCCGCACTGCCGGCCCCGACCGGCGCGACCGCATCGAGCTCGCCGGCATCGACTTCCACTGGCCCAATGCCAGCCTCGTGCATGGGCTCGACAACACGCTGGGCTACAACCCGCTCCGGCTCGGCCTCTACAGCCAGGCGACCGGTGCCGGCGACCATGTCGCCCTGCCCGACCAGCGGACGTTCTCGCCGCTGATGCCATCCTACCGCTCGCTGCTAGCCGACATGCTCGGCCTGCGCTTCATCGCCACCGGCGTCCCGGTCGAGGAGATCGACAAGCGCCTTAAGCCGGGCGACCTCGTCCAGATCGCCCGGACCAAGGAAGCGTATGTCTACGAGAACCCACGCGCCTTGCCGCGCGCGCTCCTCGTCACCGAGGCGCAACAGGCCGATTTCAGCGCGATCCTGAAAACCGGGCAATGGCCTGTCGGATTCGACCCGCGCCGTACCGTCCTGTTCGATAAGGCGCCGCCGCCTTTGCCGACCGGCCCGGCCCAGCCCGGAAGCGTCCGCATCCGCAATTACGGCACCACCGAGGTGCTGCTCGATGTCGACGCGCCGCGCGGCGGCTTCGTCGTATTGAACGATGTCTGGCAGCCCTGGTGGCAGGTCGAGGTCGACGGCAAGCCGACGCAGCTGCTGCGGGCGAACGTGATCTTCCGCGCTGTCCAGGTGCCGCCCGGTCGCTCGACCGTCCGCTTCGTCTTCCGCCCGTTCGATGGCCTCTATCACGCGATCGGCGAGCGAATCCGCAAGGCGAACCCGCCGCCGGTCTGATCAGCCGAGCGCCGCCATCGCCGCGACCGGCAGCGGCCGGTGCGTCGCCAGCACACGAGCAAGCCCGTCGGGAACGACAGAGCCATCCCGGATCGTCTCGTCGCGATGGATGCCGCCGGCGATGAACAGGCTGTCGAAGCCCATCATCTTGGCGCCGGCGAGATCGGTGCGCACGGCGTCGCCGATGACGAGCACGCGGTCGGGATCGACGTCGCGCCCGCCCCGCGCCTCGCGGGCCGCCGCGAGCGCAAGATCATAGGCCGGGCGGTGCGGCTTGCCCGCCCAGGCGACATGGCCACCGAGCTCCTCATAGATCGTCGCCAGCGCCCCGGCGCAGGGCAGGAGATCCTGGCCGACATGGACGACGAGATCGGGATTGCCGCAGATGAAGGGCAGGCCGCGCGCCGCGAAGCGCGACAGCAGGGGCCGGTACTGTTCCGGCTGCTCCTTGCGATAGTCGTTGAGCTCGGTCGCGACAACGAACTCGGCCTCGTCCTCGCCGACGATCTCGACATCGAAGCCCTCGAACACCGCCCGGTCCTGTGGCCAGCCGATATGATAGGCTTTGCGCAGATGCGTCTCGGCGATCAGCGCTCGCGTCACATCGCCCGAGGTCACCAGCCGGTCCCAGGCGGCGCGTGGCACGCGCTTGCCGTCGAGCACGCCGGCGATCTGAGCCGAGGGGCCCGGCGCGTTCGAGAGCAGCACCACGGTTCCGCCGCCCTCGCGATAGCGCATCAGCGCCTCGCAGGCAGGATCGAGCGCCAGCACGCCGTCATGGACGACACCCCAGACATCGCTGATCAGCACGTCGTAGCGGGCGAGCAGCGCGCCCGCTTCCATCAGGACTGGAACGCTCATGCCCGGCCTACCGCCTCTTGGGTGATTCGCGCTTCCACGTCGGCGCGACGCGGCAACGGCGCCACCGCGCCATAGCCCTGCGTCGACAGCGCCGCCGCGACATTGGCATAGGCGCCGGCTGCGAAGGGATCGCCGGTACGGATGTATTCGGCAAGGAAAGCGCCGTCATAGCAGTCGCCGGCGCCGGTCGCGTCGATCGCATCGACTTTGATCGGCACGAAGCGCCGGCGGCTATCCGGCGTCGCGACCAGCGAGCCCTCATGGCCGAGCGTCAGCGCCACGACCTTGGCGCCGAGCTTGAGATAGAAATCGACGATGGCGTCGGGCTGCTCCAGCCCGGTCAGCAGCTTGGCGTCGCCGTCGCCCGGCAGGACGATGTCGGCCATCCCGCAGGCGGCGTGGACGATCGCCCGCGCCCGCGTCAGCGGCCAGAGCTTGAGCCTGAGGTTGGTGTCATAGGCGGTGAGCACGCCGTTCTCGCGCGCAATCGCAAACGCCTCGAACACCGCGTCGCAAGCACTCGCCGAGATCGCCTGGCTGATGCCGGAGGCCTGGATCACCCTGGCTGAGGCGATGAGATCCCTGGGCAACTGCGCGGGGCCATAGAGGCTCGCGGCCGAGCCGGCGCGCAGATAGGAGAAGAGGTGGCCCTGCGGGCCGTGGGAGACGAAATACAGCCCGGTCGGCGCAGTGGGGTGCGTCGAGACATGGCTGTCGTCGACGCCCTCTTCAGCCCACACCGTCCGAAACGTGCGACCCGGCTCGTCGTCGCCGAGCGCGCCGATATAGGCGACCTTCGCACCCTGCCGCGCCGCCGCGATCGCGCAATTGGAGGTGTCGCCGCCGAGGCCGAAACGGTAGGCGCCCGCTTCGCCCCGCGTCGCATTGAACTCGCCGAGAGGCTCGCCGATACAAACGATATCCGTCATGAATCCAAACCGAGAAGCGCGACCGCGGACGCGAACGATCTTCTCACTAGAACATTGCTGGCCGTGGTCAAAAGGCTTTGGCCGGAAAGCGCCTATTCCGCCGCCTCGCGGCTTTCCGATGCGACCAGCAACGCATCGGCCAGCCGGACGATCTCCTGGCGCAAGGCCGCCTCGCCGGCGGCCTTGCCGCCATTCTGCTTGCGCAACGCCGCGAGCTCGCGCTTCAAGCCCGCCCGGTCCGCTCGAGCCTGATCGCGAGCACCCTGGACAGTGCCGATCTCCGCATGCAGCGCCTCAAACATCTCGTCGCGCTCGCGCAGAGCCGCGCGATGAGCAGCGGCCTCGCCCGCCATCTGCTCCTTCAGATGGGCCTCGGCTGCAGCGGCAGCCTCGATCCTGCCCTCCAGCGCCGTGATCCTGGCCAGCGCCTCGGCATGCTCGGCGGATGCCTGGGTCATCGCCGCCTCCAGTCTTGCGATCTCGGCGCCGAGCGCGATGGCGTTCGCATCGGCCGTGCGCAGCGCAGCTTCGGCTTCGTCTGCACGCGTCGAAAGAGCGTCGGCCCGCAATCTCTCGCTGTCACGATCCAATCTCATGGTGGAGAGATCCATGCGCGCATCGGCCAGCGCCGTCTCGGCCGTGGTGAGGCGAGTCGAAAGATCATCGCGCCCGGCCTCCAGCGTGAGCCTGAGCGTATTGGCCTCGACCAGGGCGACACGCTGGCGGTCATGTTCGCTGGTGAGCACCGACAGCGCCTGGTTGCGCTCGGCGAGCGTTGTTCCGGCCTTCTCGTGCAGCGCCCTCAGCTCGGCAAGCTCATGGCTGCGGGCGGCGAGGTCGGCCGAGGTACCGCTGAGCGCCTGCCGGGTCTCGGCCAGCTGGGCCTCCACGGCAGCAAGATCGTTGACACGGCTCGACAAGGTCGCCTGCGTGGTCTGGTGACCAGCGCTTTCGCTGGCCAATGCCTCGCGCGTCTGCGCCAGCTCCTGCGTCCTCTGCGCAAGCTCGACTTCGAGCGCCTCGATCCGCTGCTTGCGTTCCATGAGGTCGGTTTCCAGCCGGCCGATCGTCATGTCGCGCCGGCCGATCTCGCTCATCGCACCGGCCTTGGCAGCAAAGCCGCTCTCGGCCTTCTGTTCCAGCGCCCGCTCGCGAACCGCAAGTTCGGCGCGCAGATGGTCGCGGTCGGCGGCGATCTCGGCGAGCGACAGCGGGAATGCGGCTTCGGCCCGGCGCCGTGCGAGCCGATCGGCCCTGCGGCTCAACGCCGGTAGCGCCGCAAGGGCGAGCAGGCTTGCCGACAGGAAGCCGAGCGCGACGAGCATGGCGGCTTCGATCAAGGTGGGGCGGCTCCGATGTCTGTGATCAGCCCGGGCTCAGGCTGCCATGCCTTGATAGATAAGGCCAGCAGCCGGCGATTGTCAGGTCAGAACGGGTTCCAGGTCGCCTCGGGCGTGAACTTGAGATAGCCGAGGTTGACGCCGAGCCGCCAGCCGACGCCGGTGCGGATCGGCACGACCATGACGCCTCCGGCGGTCAGGGCGGTGAAGCCGAACCCGCCGACGAAATAGACCGAACCGTCGACGCCGCCGAAGCGCTGGTAGAGCGCGCTGACGCTCGGCAGGTTGTAGACCAGCATCATCGTGCGGGCGCCGTCGCCGCCGAAATCGAAGCCCACCGACGGTCCCTGCCAGAACACCTTGCGGTCGCCGGCATTGCGGGTGAACAGCGTGCCCTCGCCGAAGCGCAGCCCGCCCACGAAGGCGCCCGATGCCTCCTGGCCGAGGACATAGCCGTTCGGCTCGCCCCAGCGACGCACGGCCTCCTCGACCGTCAGAGCAAAGCCGCGCGAGACATTGCCGAAGAACTGGTGGCCGGAGCTGACCAGCTCGTTCTGGGTGAAAGAGCGCTCGGCCGGCTGGGCGGCAGCGGGACCGGCGGCAAGGCCCGCGCCGAGCAGCAGGGCGCTGGCGAGCAGGGTGCGGCGGGTAAAGTTCATCTCATCGTCTCCAGGCAAGCGCCGGGCATTGGGCATTCGGCCTCCTGCCGGGGTGGCGTCGACGGCGGACCCACGCGAATCCGCGCGATCACGGTAACCTCCTGGATACGCCGTATGTGTATCCAAGCGGTGAACTGCGGCGCAGGACGTGCCGTAACGCGACTAGAGCCAAGGATTGGTGGGCGATGAAGGCCGCAGCAAGGCATGCCGGGACCCTGATCGCCGGCATCATCACCGGCTGTGCGTTTCTCTTCGCCGCCACGGCGAACCGGGCTTCGACCCTCCCGGCGGGCTTGCCGGAGCTGCCCGGTCTCGGCGAGGTCATGCAGCGCGACAACCGCAACGGTCTTGCGCTCTCTGGCTTCGATCCCGTCGCCTATTTCCTGAACGATGCCGCAGTGCCCGGCCTGTCCGACTATGAGCTGGTCCACGATGGTGCGGTCTGGCGCTTCGCCAGTGCCGCCAACCGCGACGCCTTCCGCGAGGCGCCGCAGGTCTACATGCCGCGCTTTGGTGGCTTCGATGCCAGCGGCGTGGCGGATGGGCGCGCGGTCGATGCCGATCCGCATCGCTTCGCCGTCATCGGTTCGCAGCTCTATTTCTTCCGGAGCGACGAGAATCGCCGGCGCTTCCTCGACGAGGCGGCCCTGCGAGCCAAGGCTCAGGAACGCTGGCCGACCGTCGCGACCTCGATCGCGCGCTAGATCACGATGATTCCGGATCGAACCGATCCAAAATCATAAAACGTGATCGATTCCAGAAGATTAGAGCAGGATTTCTGCGAAAAACCGATTCCGACTTTTCGCATCCTGCTCGGAGTAGGGTCAAGCGCAGCGACAGGTCGCCGCCTTCTCGATGGCGAGCCGGGCCAGACGCTCGCAGCTCGCCGCGACGAAGGGCGGATTGCGGAAATCCCGCTCGGCATGGCCGTAGCCGGGCCTTTCGCCCTCGAGGGTCAACACGATACCACCAGCTGCCGCGAGGATCGCATCGCCGGCGGCGATGTCCCATTCCATGGTCGGGCCGCCGCGCACATGCAGGTCGGCCTCGCCCGAGGCGATCAGCCCGAACTTCACAGCCGACGATACCGGCGCGCCATCGCCTTTCGCGACCGCGGCCGCGACGCCGGCGCTGACCGGGTCGCCATGGAAGCGGCTCACCAGCATCAACGGTCCCTCGGCCGGCTCGGTCCGAACATGGACCTGCCGCGCCGCGTCGAGCGGGTTCGCCTCGGCATCGAGATCCTGGGTGAAACTGCGCTCGCCGCCGAACCAGAGCCGGCCGATGGCGGGCGCGGCGATCGCCCCGGCGAGCGGACGCCCATCCCGGACCACGGCGATAGCGACGCAATAGCTGTCGCCGGAAGCGAGGAATTCACGCGTGCCGTCGAGCGGGTCGAGCAGGATGAAGACGGAAGCCGGCGCCACATCGCCGACGCTCTCCTCGCTGATAACCGGAAAGCCCGGCAGCAGCTCGGCCAGCGCCTGCTTGGCGGCCAGATCGGCGGCAAGGTCGGCGGAACAGACTGGCGAGCCGTCCGCCTTGAGCTTGACGTCGCGCGCCGCCCGCTTCGCCAGCAGGACGGCGGCCGTGCGCCGCGCCGCCTCGCCGAGGGCGCGCGCGAGCCCGTCCCGATCGGTCAGGCGTGGATCGTCGTGAGCGATGGCCATCGTTCGAACCAGTCTCGCCGGCGCCGTGTGCTATCTTGGTTCCATGCCGGGCAGCGCCTCCGGCGACATCACTCCATTAGGTAGTGCATGGTGCGGTAAAGAAAAAGCCGGCTCGCCTTCTGGCAGCCATCTTGCCGGGGCATGCCGGCGCGACACGTCCGCATAATCGCGCCGATGCGCCTCCGCAGCTATGGTTAACCAGCTGCAAACCAGCCTGGCGCATGCTCCACCACCGACATGGGGCGCGCCGCCCTGATTCTCTTGACCGCAGGACCGGATCATGACCGCCATCTCGCTTGAGCCGCTCGATCTGGCCGCGCTTCTCTGCAGCCGCGTCTGCCATGACGTGATCAGCCCGGTCGGGGCGATCGTCAACGCACTCGAAGTGCTCGAGGAAGACGATCCCTCGATGAAGGACTTCGCGCTCGACCTGATCAAGAAGAGCGCGCGCAACGCCTCGGCCCGGCTGCAATTCGCCCGCCTCGCCTTCGGTGCCGCCGGCTCGGCCGGCGCGATGATCGACCTTGGCGACGCCGGCGCCGTCGCAAACGGCTTCCTCAACGACGAGAAGCTCTCGCTCGACTGGGAGGCGCCCCGCGCCCTGCTGCCGAAGAACCAGGTCAAGCTCGTGCTCAACCTGCTCGTGCTGGCGACGCAGGCGATCCCGCGCGGCGGCAAGATCACCAGCCGCTGCACCGTCGACGGCGAGCAGGGCAGCTTCGCCATCACCGCCACCGGCTCCCATGCGCGCATTCCCGCCCATGTCGAGGAGCTGATCGCCGGCCGTTCGGAGAGCGGCGCCATCGATGCCCATGCGGTCCAGCCGGTCTACACCGGCATGGTAGCGCGCGCGGCGGGAATGAAGATCGCCTTCTCGATCGAGGGCGACACGGTCAGCATCGTCGCCGAGCCCGCCTGACACCTCGAGGAACGCCACCCGCCGCCAGGATTCCTTGCGGTTTCCGCTCGCTCTCAACTGATCATAAACCCTTGCGCCGCAATATCCGCGGCAGCATCGGTGGCGTGAGTGAGCGGTCCTTGCATGGACGAGTTGCTGCAAGAGTTTCTGGGAGAGACCGGCGAGCACCTCGACATGGTCGATCGGGAGCTCGTCCGCTTCGAGCAGGAGCCGAACAACGGCGACATCCTGCGCAACATCTTCCGGCTCGTCCACACGGTCAAAGGCACTTGCGGCTTCATCGGCCTGCCGCGGCTGGAGGCGCTGACCCATGCGGCCGAATCCGTCATCGGCCAGTTCCGGGACGGTGCGAGCGTGTCCTCCAGCGCCGTCACCGCAATCCTCGAGACGATCGACCGGATCAAGGAGATCATGGCCGAGCTCGCCGAGAAGGGCCAGGAGCCACCGGGCCATGACGGCCAGCTGATCGACGAGTTGCGCGGCCTGGCGGAGCGGGCCAAGCAGGAACTGGCCAGGCGGCAGCCGCAGGGCTCGCTCGACCCCGTCGCCGCCTATCTCGCTCGCACGGCCGAAACGAGATCGACGGAAGCGGCCATTGCGCCCGCCCCCGGCTCGATCCAGGACGAGATGGACCTGGTTTTCCGAGCTGCGCCGAGCCCGCTCGACCAGCCCGGCATGGCCCATGGCGAGACCATCCGCGACCCAAAGGCGACCGGACCGGCGACGCTGCGCGTCAATGTCGACACGCTCGAACATCTGATGACCATGGTCTCGGAACTGGTGCTGACCCGCAACCAACTGCTCGAGATCGCCCGCCGCCAGGAGGATGCCGGCCTCAAGGCGCCGCTGCAGCGGCTCTCGCTCATCACCGCCGAACTGCAGGACGGCGTGATGAAGACGCGCATGCAGCCGATCGGCAACGCCTGGTCGAAGCTGCCGCGTATTGTCCGCGACCTCTCCACCGATCTCGGCAAGCAGATCGAGCTCGTGCTGGAGGGCGCCGAAACCGAGCTCGACCGCCAACTGCTCGACCTGATCAAGGATCCCCTCATCCATATGGTGCGCAACTGCGCCGACCATGCGATCGAGGAGCCGCAGGAACGCGCCGCGCTGGGCAAACCGAAAACCGGCACGATCCGCGTTTCTGCCTATCACGAGGGTGGCTCGGTCACGATCGCGATCTCGGATGACGGCCGCGGCATGGATGTCGCCCGCATTCGCAGCAAGGCGATCCAGCGCGGCCTGGCGACCGAGACCGAAGTCGAGCGGATGAGCGAGTCGCAGCTCCTGCGCTTCGTCTTGCACCCGGGCTTCTCGACCTCCGAATCCGTCACCGCCATCTCCGGGCGCGGCGTCGGCATGGATGTGGTCAAGGTCAATGTCGACGCGATCGGCGGCATGATCGACATCGCCAGCATCGCCGGCGCCGGCACCACGATCACCATCAAGATCCCGCTGACGCTGGCGATCGTCTCGGCCCTGATCGTCGCGACCGAGGGGCAGCGCTTCGCCATTCCCCAGATGGTCGTGCGCGAGCTGGTGCGCGTCAAGGCCAATGGCGAGCACCGCATCGAGCGTATCAACAACGCGCCCGTGCTGCGCCTGCGCGAACGGTTGCTGCCAATCATCGCGCTGGCCGGAGTGATGAACCGGACGACGGACGCGGCCATCGCCGATGACGGCTTCATCGTGGTGACCCAGATCGGCGAGCGCCAGTTCGGCATCCTGGTCGAATCGGTGTTCCACACCGAGGAGATCGTGGTGAAGCCGATGTCGACGCGGCTGCGCCATATCCCGCTGTTCTCGGGCAACACCATCCTGGGCGACGGCGCCGTGGTGCTGATCGTCGATCCCAACGGCGTCGCCCGCCTCGTCGGCGTGGCGGCGGCGCAGGACGAGACGACCTCGGACGACCCCCTCGAGCTGGGCTCTCCCGTCGAGCGCACGACGATGCTGGTCTTCCGGGCCGGGAAGGACACGGTGAAGGCCGTGCCCCTCTCCCTCGTCACACGCCTCGAGGAGGTCGAGGCCGGACTGTTCGAGACCGGCGGCGGACGCGCCTTGCTCAATTACCGCGGACGTCTCATGCCGGTCGTCCCGGTCGAGGGCTGCGCCCTGCGCCAGGCCGGCCTGCAGCCGATGGTGATCTTCTCCGAGGGCGATTTCAGCATGGCGCTGGCGGTCGACGCCATCGTCGACATCGTCGACGAGGTGCTCGACATCGAGATGCTGGCCATGCCCGAACAGGGGCTGCTCGGCTCGGCGATCATCCGGGGCCGCGCCACCGAGATCCTCGATCTCGCGCACTATTTGCCGAAAGCGAACCCCAATTGGCTGCATCTGCGCCGCGGTGAGTCCGGCTCGCCACGCGTCCTGCTGGTCGAGCCCTCCGAATTCCTGCGCGAGATGCTCGCCCCCGTGCTGAAGGCGGCGGGCCTGCAGGTCGTCCACGCCTCCGATCCCGCCATGGCCGCTGGCCTTGCTTCCGGCAGTGCCACCCTCGACGCCGTCGTCGTCGACATCGATCGCGACGCCGAGGCAGCTTTTGCTCTCGCCGCGCGGCTACGGGCCGAAACTCGCCATGCCGGACTGCGCATCATCGGGCTGACCAGCCTGCCGACCCCCGAACTGCATGTCGCCGCGATCCACGCGCAGTTCGACGAGGTCGTCGCCAAGTTCGACCGGCGCGCGCTGATCGCCGAGCTGGCTGAAACCCGTCCCAGACTGAGGCGAGCCGCATGACCGAGCCGCGCGAGGACAGCCCGTCCGGTCTTGCCGCCTTCGAGGATTCGCTCGACTACGTCACCGTCACGGTGGGCGGGCAATTGCTCGGCCTGCCGATCGGGCGCGTGCAGGACGTGTTCATCGCCACGCGCATCACCCCGGTTCCGCTGGCCCCGTACGAGATCGTCGGCCTGATCAATCTGCGTGGACGCGTCGTAACCGCGATCTGCATGCGTCGGCGCATGCGCCATGCCGACTCCGGCGCCATGCCCAGCGGCACCGAGGAACACGAGCTCACCGCGGTCGGCCTCGACCAGGGCGGCGAGGCTTTCGCCCTGATCGTCGACGCCGTCGGCGAGGTGATGCGCCTCAGCCGCGCGACCTTCGAGCCGGTGCCGATCCATCTCGACAGCGCCTGGGCAGCCATCGCCAAGGGCGTCCACCGCCTCGACGATCGTCTCCTGGTCGTCATCGACGTCGACGCCGTCCTCAACATCGAATTGCCGATCGCCGCCTGACGATCCGCTTGGAGCCATGTCATGAAATATTGCCTCGTCGTCGATGACTCCGCGGTCATCCGCAAAGTTGCCCGCCGTATCCTCGAAGGGCTGCAGTTCCGCATCGCCGAGGCGGAAGACGGCGCGCGCGCCATCGACGCCTGCAAGGGCGAGATGCCGGACGCAATCCTGCTCGACTGGAACATGCCGATCATGGACGGCTACGACTTCCTGCGGAACCTCCGCCAGATGCCCGGCGGCAAGCGGCCCAAAGTGGTGTTCTGCACCACCGAGAACGACATCGCCCACATCGCCCGCGCCATGCATGCCGGCGCCGACGAGTACATCATGAAGCCGTTCGACAAGGAGATCGTCGCGTCGAAGTTCCACCAGGTCGGCCTGCTCTAGCTCTGGAGCCCGAGCGGCATCCGACAGCCCCGCTTTCCCATCGCGTGCCCCCATGATCGCCACGCCGCATTTCGCCGAACGGCCAGCAGCGCGCCCGAGCACCGTGGTGATCGCCGACGATTCCGTCGTGGTGCGGGGCCTGTTCGCCCGCTGGCTCGGCGAGAGCGGCCGCTTCCATGTCGTCGGTGTCGCGGGTGATGGCGAGGCCGCCATCGAGCATGCCGGGCGCCACCATCCCGACATCATGGTGCTCGACCTCGACATGCCGGTGCTCGACGGCGTCGAGGCACTGCCGCGGATCGTCAAGGAAAGTCCACGGACAGCCGTGTTGCTGACGACCACGCTCACCGAGCGCAACGCGCAGCTGGCGCTGCAATGCATGAACATGGGCGCCATCGACGTCCTGCCCAAGCCAGACAGCCGCAGCGGCCTGACGCTCTCCCTGGACTTCCGCAGCGAGTTGCTCGGCAAGCTCGGCAGCATCGCCCAGTCCCGTCTCCGCAACGGGGAGGCGGCACCCGACGCAGGCGCGGCCGTCGCGATGCCAAACGGGGTCGCCGATCTGCGCTCACTGGTCTCGGTGATGCCGCGCTATCTCGTGATCGGTGCCTCGACCGGCGGGCCGCGAGCGGTCGCGCGCGTGCTTGGCGACCTCGGCGAGGCCCTCGCCAACCTGACCACGCTGATCGTCCAGCACATGCCGCCGCTCTTCACGGCCTCCTTCGCCGACCAGATCGCGCTTCAGCTCGGCGTGCCGACGCGCGAGCCGCATGATGGCGAGCGCCTCGCCCGCGGCACGATCTATGTCGCGCCGGGCGGACGCCATCTCGGCATCGAGCGCAAGCTCGGCCACATCGTCGCCAGCATCAGCGACGGACCACCGGTGCATTTCTGCCGCCCGGCGGTCGATGTCCTCTTCGCCGAGGCAGCCCGCCATCTCGGCCCGGCCGCGCTCGGCCTGATCATGACCGGCATGGGCAGTGACGGAACCGACGGGGCGACCGCCCTGCGCCACGCCGGCGGCGCCGTCATTGCCCAGGACGAGCTATCGAGCACGGTCTGGGGCATGCCGGGCTCGGTGGTGCGCGCCGGCCAGGCCAGCGCCGTGCTGCCCCTCGGCGGTATCGGCCCCGCCATCCGCACGCTCGTCGGCGGGGGTCGTCCGGCATGACCGAGCTCGACTTCGACTTCCTGCGCGTCCTGCTGCAGCGGCGCTCCGGCCTCTTTCTCAGCATCGAGAAGCGCTATCTGGTCGAGAGCCGCCTCGGCATGCTCTGCCGCCGTCGTGGCATCGCCGGCATTACCGCGCTGGTCGTGCAGCTGCGTACCAGCCCCGCCTCCGACCTCGAGGCCGCCGTCATCGAGGCGATGACGACCAACGAGACCCTGTTCTTCCGCGACCGCATGCCTTTCGACCTGTTCCGCGACGTCGTCCTTCCGGAGAAGCTCGCGGCCAATGCCGAGAGCCGGACGCTGCGCATCTGGTGCGCGGCGGTCTCGACCGGCCAGGAAGCCTATTCGCTCGCCATGCTGCTCGACGAGGTCGCCGACCGCTTCGCCGGCTGGACGATCGAGATCCTCGGCACCGACATCTCCGTCGAGGTGCTCGACCGGGCGCGCCAGGGGCTTTACAGCCAGTTCGAGGTGCAGCGCGGCCTGCCGATCCAGCTCCTGCTCAAGCATTTCCGGCAGGAGGGCGACAAATGGCGCCTGTCTGAGCGCATTCGCGACATGGTCAAGCTCAGGCAGCATAACCTGCTCGAGCCGAACCATCAGCTCGGCCAGTTCGATATCATCTTCTGCCGCAACGTGTTGATCTACTTCGACGTCCCGACCAAGGCGCGGGTCATGGCGGCGCTTGCCGAGCGGCTGGCCCGAAACGGTGCTTTCATCCTCGGCGCGGCCGAGACCGTCATCGGCATCACCACGACCTTGGTGCCTGACCCGCAGCACCGGGGCATCTATCGCGACGCCGCATCGAGCCCGCAGGCGCGGCGACCACCCTTCCCAACTCCTGCCGAGACAAGCAGCGCCTTCTCCTCGCGGAAAATCGCGCGGCCCTGAGCCTCTCGGCTTTCCGGCTCGCTTATGGGTCAAGCCCACCTCGGCGTTTCATGGCTGAGCTCGGATTACAGAGCCGAGACGGGCCGGAGAAAGCGCCTCTGCCGCGACGGCACCATGACAACCGGCATCGTCCGGCTTCCGGGCTCGCTGCAGCGCAAAGCCTCGGAACAACGCGACTGGCCGGCGCAAACAAAAACCCCGCCTCGCGGCGGGGTCCCCGTTCACCTGTCGTGTACATCCGACGATCAGGCGATCTAACTCTTGGACGTCGAACATGACGCCGTGATGACTGGCATCAGGCCGGAATGCGCTCTTCCACCTCGCTGGGCTCGCGCAGCACATAGCCGCGGCCCCAGACCGTCTCGATATAGTTCTTGCCGTCGGAGGCGTTGGCGAGCTTCTTGCGCAGCTTGCAGATGAAGACGTCGATGATCTTCAGCTCGGGCTCGTCCATGCCGCCATACAGATGGTTCAGGAACATTTCCTTGGTCAGCGTCGTGCCCTTGCGCAGCGAGAGCAGCTCCAGCATCTGGTATTCCTTGCCGGTCAGATGCACGCGCTGGGCATCGACCTCGACGGTCTTGGTGTCGAGGTTGACGACGAGGTCGCCGGTCGTGATCACCGACTGGGCATGGCCCTTCGAGCGGCGCACGATGGCATGGATACGCGCGACGAGCTCGTCCTTGTGGAACGGCTTGGTCAGGTAGTCGTCGGCGCCGAAGCCGAGGCCCTTCACCTTGTCCTCGATGCCGGCGAGGCCGGAGAGGATCAGGATCGGCGTCTTGACCTTGGCGACGCGCAGGCTGCGCAGCACCTCGTAGCCCGACATGTCCGGCAGGTTCAGGTCGAGCAGGATGATGTCGTAATCGTAGAGCTTGCCGAGATCGACACCCTCTTCGCCCAGATCGGTCGTGTAGACGTTGAAGCTCTCGGACTTCAGCATCAGCTCGATGCTTTGAGCGGTCGCGCTATCGTCTTCGATCAGCAGAACCCGCATGTCACGTCCCCAATTTCGCCCCGAGGCCAGCGATTCCGTTCATTCCCCCAGAACCCTCGTGGCCCTGGAGACGAACGCTTGCCCGATGAAACGCCACGCGACACGCTACGGGGAAATGGTTAACAAACCCTGATTCCCGGGCGCAAGCGCTTCTTGGCAGAAGGTTGACGATCCTTGTCGAGGTGAGTCGAATTTGACACGGATCGTTCGAGCTTCGGCCGCGAAAGCACCTTTCGCGTAAGCTCGCGTCGAGGAAAACAGGCGTTAATCGCCCGGCTCTCCGACGCGGCTTCGAAACGTAGTGTTAATCACTCGGGTAAACGAAAGGTTTACGGCAGCGAATCATGAACGGCGCACGACCAGGCCAGGACCGGTTATCCACACTCGCCACCATGATCGGCGAGCTCGATGCGACGTCCGTCTATGGCCGCGTCACCGCCGTGCGCGGCCTGCTCGTCGAGGTCTCCGGCCCGATCGCGGCGATGAGTCTGGGCGGCCGGGTCGGCATCGAGATCGCGCCCGGTGTCCGCGTCCCCTGCGAGGTCATCGGCTTTTCCGGAGAGAAGGCACTGGTCATGCCTTTTGGCGGCCTCGACGGCGTCCGCCGCGGCTGCCCTGCCTATGTCGACCGCGCCGTCGCCGGCCTGCGCCCCACCACGGCCTGGCTCGGCCGCGTCGTCGATGCGCTGGGTCGGCCGGTCGATGGCGGCCCACCGCTGCCGCAGGGCGAGCACACCATTCCCTTCCGCAACGATCCGCCTCCGGCCCATTCTCGCCGCCGCGTCGGCCCGCCGCTTGACCTCGGCGTGCGCGCCCTCAACACCTTCCTGACCTGCTGCCTCGGCCAGCGCATGGGCATTTTCGCCGGCTCCGGTGTCGGAAAATCGGTGCTTTTGTCGATGCTGGCGCGTTATGCGCGTGCCGACGTCAACATCATCGGCCTGGTCGGCGAGCGCGGCCGCGAGGTCCAGGAGTTCCTGCAGGACGATCTCGGGCCGGACGGGCTTGCCCGTTCGATCGTCGTCGTCGCGACCTCGGACGAGCCGGCGCTGATGCGCAAGCAGGCAGCGCTGACCACGCTGACCCTCGCCGAATTCTTCCGCGACCAGGGCCTGCAGGTGATGTGCCTGATGGATTCGGTCACCCGCTTCGCCATGGCGATGCGCGAGATCGGCCTCGCCGCCGGCGAACCGCCTACGACCAAAGGCTATACTCCGACCGTCTTCGCCGAACTGCCGCGCCTGCTCGAACGCGCCGGCCCCGGCACCGGCAACGGCGCGATCACCGGCCTCTTCACCGTACTGGTCGACGGCGGCGACCATGACGAGCCGGTCGCCGACGCGGTGCGCGGCATCCTCGACGGCCATATCGTCATGGAGCGTTCCATCGCCGAGCGCGGCCGCTATCCGGCGGTCAACATCCTGAAATCGGTGTCGCGCACCATGCCGCGCTCCTGCGACCCGCTCTATTATCCGGTCGTGCAGAAGGCCCGCGCCACGCTCGCGACCTATGCCGACATGGAAGAACTGATTCGGCTCGGTGCCTATCGCCAGGGCGCTTCCGCCGAGGTCGACGAGGCAATTCGGCTCAATCCCGAGCTCGAAGCCTTCCTGAAACAGGCCAAGGACGAAGCAACCCCGCTGGGCGACGGCTATGCCCGGCTCGCCCGAATCATGGGGATGTGAGCGGCTCTACAGCGTCCCGACATGGTCGAGCAGCGCCAGTGCCGCGGGAGAAGCCCAGTCCGCGTCGCCGAGCATGTAGCCGCGCACGCCGCCGCGCCGATCCGTGACATAGATCACCGGCAATCCTTCGGCGTTCGACAGCAGCTGCCCCGTCCCCGGTGCCGCGACGACCTTGCCGCCGCGATCGTAGAAGACGGGCAGACGCCTGACGCCGAGGCGCTTGAGGTACTCCGCGACATGGGCCAAATCCCGCTCGTCGGTGCTGATCGAGACGATCTCGACGCCTCGGGCCCGGAAATCGGCGAGTTGCCGTTCAAAGCGCGGCAAGGTGATTCGGCAGACCGGGCACCACGTCGCCCAGAGATAGATCAGGTTGACCTTGCCCGGCACCGGCCTGGCGGTTGCGGGCTTGCCGTCGAGCCCCTGCAAGGAGAGCGGCGTGATGATCTCGACCGGGTCGAGCTCGATGAACTGGTAGCGGGCGGTGCGGAACTGCGGCAGCCGCGCCTGCGCCAGGACCGGCGCCGCAAGCAGTCCGAGCGAGGCCTGCAGGGCGAAGCGGCGGGTCATTGAATGGGAAAGCATCTAGTTTTGTGTTCGCTTTCGTCGGGACGGCGGTGTGATAGATCGGCCCAGGCCGCGCCCCTATGCACGATCGCGCCAGTGACACAGCCGACCTTGTCGTTTCCAAGACGGGCTTAGGCGCGCAGTCGCCGCACCAGCACGATCATGGCAAGCAAGGCGAAGCTCTGGATCGTCGCCGACACCATCAGCGTGCCGGCCGCGCCCAGCCGCTCGACCAAGAACGCGAAGAGCAACGGCGCCGCAGCGAAGGTCAGGTTCTGCGGCACGGTCAGGCGGCCGAGCATCGCGCCGAAGCCGTTGCGGCCGAACAACGCCAGCGGCAGGGTCGCACGCGCGACCGCGATCACGCCCATCGCGGCGTTGAACAGCACGACGAAGGTGATCGCGAATGCGCTGGAGCCGGGCGCCACCGCCATCAATAGGCAGGCTGCCGGTCCGAGCGCCAATCCCACCAGAGCCACCCGCTCGACCGGGAGACGTTCGCCCGCAATCGCATCGACGGATCGCGCCACCAGGGTCGCAGGACCGCTCAGCGAGGCAATGGCAACGGCGCTCGCCCCCGCGATGCCAGCGCCCTGCATCAACCCGATGATGTGCAACGGCAGCCCCCAGGAGACCAAACCGCTCGCCGAAAAGCTCAATGCCAGCAGCCAGAAGATCGGCTGCCTCTGAGCGGGCGGGACCCTGCCCTGCTCCTCGGCCGGCACCGCCGACGGGCCGGGGTCGGCCAACGGCTTGGCACGGTAGGCCGGGATCGCCAGATGGATCGGCAGCACGATCACGAGCTGGATCGCCGCGAACACGAGAAGGCAGGCCCGCCAGCCATAATCGGCGCTGAGCCAGGCGGCCAGCGGCCAGAACACGCTGGAGGCGAGCCCTGTCACCAGCATCATCAGCCCGATCACCCGGCGGGTGCGCTCGCCCATCAATTGCGCCACCGTGACGTTGCCGGTGTTGGCGAGTTGCATTGCATGGCCGACGCCGATCACCAGCCAGGTCGCAAGATAGCTGATCGGCCCCTGCGCCAGCGCCAGCAGCGCCAGGCCCACGGCGGAGATCACCGCTCCCAGCGCCATCGCCAGGCGTGTCCCGCGCCGGTCGAGATGGCGCCCGAGCATCGGCGAGATCACCGCCCCGATCACTAGGAGGATGGTGATGCCACCAAAGACGATTGTCGGGCCGAGTCCGATATCGCGTTCGAGATAGGCCGCCAGAACCGAGGGCGAATAATAGATCGAGCCCCAGCCGATGATCCGCGTCAGGGCGAGGCCGGCTAGCAGCAGGCTGTATTCGGGGAGGCGGCGCGAGGCGGGCAAGGACGTTTCCGGCGCGCCGGCATGCGCGCCCCTTGTTTTGATTCGCCGCAGATTAGCGCGCGCCGCGCTCCCCTGGCAGAGCACGGCACGCACCCTTCGCATGCATCGAAAGCGAACGATCCTGGTAAGGAACGATCAACCTCCTTGCCCCATTGTACTTTTCGTCTCGCGGAGTGTTCCGGCGGCGAGCCGAGGGGTCGGCGCACTGCCATGCGTAATCAGGAGTTCGGCACGACATGAAGTCGCGAGAGACCCTTTTGCGTCTCAAACGCTTCCAGGTGGACGAGAAGCGCCGCCGGGTAAGCCAGATTGAGATGATGATCGCGGAATTCAACCGTATGGCTGGAGATCTCGACCGAGAGATCCAGAATGAAGAGACGCGGGCCGGCATTTCCGATCCGGCCCATTTCGCCTATCCGACCTATGCCAAGGCGGCGCTCGGCCGTCGCGACAACCTGCGCCAATCCGCCGACAACCTGCAGGGCCAGCTCGACGAGGCCAAGGGCGAGCTGCAGGAAGCTTTCGAGGACATGAAGAAGGTCGAGATCCTCGATGACCGCGAGCGCGCCTCCGAGCGTGCCGCCGAGGCCGCCCGCGACCAGGCGATGATGGACTCGATCGGCCTGCGCACGCGGGCCTGAGGGCCCGCTCTCTATTCGATCACCGGGCAATGCGGGACGGCGCTGCGTGGCATCGCCCCGCCGAGGCGCGGATCGTCGACGACCTCGACCCCGCGCCTGAACGCCGAGAAGCCTGAACGCTGGTAGAATTCGACTGCGCCCTGATGATCGAGCGTGCAGGTATGCACCCAGAAGCGGCCGATAGGCCTTGCCCAGGCGCGCTCCAGCGCCCGGTTCATCAGCCAGCGCCCGGCTCCCTTGCCGACGACGCTCTCGTCGAGGCCGAAGAAGGCAAGCTCGCCCTCGCCTTCCACCCGGAAATCGAGCTCTAGCAGACCGACATCGCGCCCGCCGAAGCGGACCGCGAAGAACTCGACCAGCGGATCGGCCAGTATCGCTTGCAACTCGGCCACCGGCTTCACCAGCCGGCTGAACCACATCCAGCGTTCGCCGAGCAGGCGATAGACGGCCAGATAGCGCGCCACGTCATCGCGCCCGATCGCCTCGAGCGAGAAACCCTCGACGCCCGGCGGATCGGTTCGCCGTTCCGGCGCCGACAACATCTCGAGCGAGGTCACGATCGCGGCGATCTTGCCGGCGGGCAGGTCGGTGGTGCCGTTCAGGCTGATGGCGAAGGTCTCGGACATGGGCTCGGGCGCGGCTTCCTGCATCGGCAGCCGCATCGGCACGGCGGCGCTCTTCTGCTACCGCTTGGCGCCAATTCCGTCGAGCAGGGTCGTGATGGCCAGCGCCGCGACCTGGTCGCTGCTGGCGCCGCTGGCGCGCATCCATTCCGGCACGCGGTTCAGCCCGCCGAGGAAATATGGCACCAGCAGGCGCAGATCCTGCCCATTCGCGGCTTCTCCGCTGGCGACGGCGCCGGCAAAGAGATCGTGCCAGAGCTGGGCGTATTTCTCACGCATCTTGCGGCTGCGCCGCTTGATGATCGGCGGCAGGTGCTCGTAGACGTGCATGTAGGTCGGGTCCTTGCCGACCAGGCTCGAAACATGCACACCCACCGCAGCGGCCAGCCGGTCTGCGAACGAAGCCTCTTTCGGCAGGCCGCGCATCGTCTCGGCCAGGCGAGCATAGAGCGTCTCGATGCCCTGGTTGAGGATCTCTTCGACGATCTCGTCCTTCGACCTGAAATGGTAGTAGAGACTGCCGGCCTTCATATCGACCAGCGCCGCCACCGCCCGCATCGTGCAGGCGTCATAGCCCTCGCGCACGATGATTTCAGCCGCCGCGTCGAGGATCTCGTCCCGTATCGTCCTTTGCTTCGTCGTCGCTGAACCGGCCGCCGCCGGCCTTCCCGCATCGCGCGCTTTCATCCTGGATCCGCCCGTCCCCAGCATTGGCGACGACCCGCCGCCTTTTCGGGTCGAACATGCGTCCATTCGGAAGCGCATGATTGCCGTCACTACTTTCCCTTGCGCCGAGGATCAAGGTGACAACCTTTCCGTTCAAGCTGAAATTCCAGAGTCATCGCGTAAATTTTAAACCGAACGATAGTTTGATTTGCCTTTCCGCGAGGATTTCCGATCGGCTTTTCGATGCCGAACCCATCGCTGCGCGATAGTGATCAGTGGAACGACCTGGGCATGACAATTGGCAGTGCGGGACAATGCCGGCTTGTATGGCTACCTAGCCATGGGCTCGACGCGTCAGCCCTTGCCGGCGACCTCGTCTCGCTGGTGCTTGCCAGCCGCCAGGCCATCGGGGTCGTCCGGCTCGTAAGGGGCATGCGGCCCTGTCGGATGGGCGGAGCGGGGATTGGGGCCCGCCCGCCGCTGCTCAGGCGCGCCGGACTGGCCGGGGCGCGGCGCGGTCACGAAGGCGGCAGGGGCATCGGTCAGGCGATTCTCGCGCTTGTTCGGCATGAGGCGATCCTCTCGGGAGGAGAACCGTCTCACGCCTGATGAGTTCCACCGCGCGATCAGACCGTCGGCGTGGCATCGACATGCAGTGCAAAGCCGCGCGCCTCCGGCTCGCCCAGCTCGGGCCGCAAGGTCATTGCCGGGATCAGGTAGTCGCCGAAATTCTGGCGGCGGTAGCGGATCGGCGCCGTCGTCGCCAATGTCCGCATGCGCTCGCGCAGTTGCTCGGCCTCACGCTCGAAATCCGCGTCCTTGAACCGGTCCACCCGGTAGACGACGTGCGGCGGCAGCACCTCATAGCCGGGATAGTAGAGGATGCCGTGATTGATCGGGAACAGCAGGTCCTCGATCGGCCCGTTGATGCCGCGCGGCGAGTAATGCTCCTCCCAGCCGCCGACGGTGACCAGCAGCATGGCGCGCTTGCCAGCCAGCGTGCCCTCGCCGAAGCGATCGCCCCAGCGCTTGTCGCTGTGCTCGCCGACGCCATAGGCGAAGCCGTAAGCGAAGACCCGGTCGACCCAGCCCTTGAGGATCGCCGGCATCGTGTACCACCACAGCGGGAACTGCAGGATGAGCGTGTCGGCCCAGAGCAGCTTCTCGATCTCGGCCTTGACGTCGGCGGTCAGCGTCCCCTCGGCGAAAGCCTGCTTCGAGGCGGCGCCGGCGGCGAAGCGCTCGCCCTCCGGCCAGCTCGGAAAATCGGCGCGGTCGACTTCCGACTTCCAGCCCTCGGCATAGAGATCGCTGACCCGGACCTCATGGCCCTGGGCCTCCAGTTCGGCAACGGCGACGTCGCGCAGCGCGCCATTGAGCGAGCGGCGTTCGGGATGGGCGAAAACAAGCAGGACCTTCATGGCGGAGCCTTTCCAAGAGGATGAGGCTTTCCAGCTAGGCGCTCCTCCGTTTCTGTACTACAAAGGTGTAATGGATATGATCATGCCGATTAATGGATAAATCGGATATCACCCTGGAGCGCATGCGCAGCTTCGTCCGCGTCGCCGAGCGCGGCAGCCTGTCGGCAGTGGCGCGCGAGCTCGGTCTCGGCCAATCCTCGGTGACGCGGCATCTCAACGAACTGGAGGACGCGCTCGGTATCGCCTTGCTCAGCCGCACGACACGGCGGGTGACGCTGACCGAGGAAGGCAGCCGCTACTATCAGAACTGCCTCGCCATCCTGCGCCTGGTCGAGCAGGCGAGCGACGAGGCACGCAGCACCCGCGACGCCCCGGCCGGTACGGTCCGCCTGTCCTGCACCGCCTCCTTCGGCGTCCTGCATCTCACGCGACTGATCTTCGCCTTCCAGGACCGGCACCCTCAGATCGATATCGATCTCAGCCTCAGCGACGAGCGCATCGACCTCGTCCGCGAGGGCATCGACATCGCCATCCGCCTCGGTCCGCTCGCCGACAGCACGCTGAAGCTGCGGCCTCTGGGCCGATCGCACCGGCTGTTCGTCGCCGCGCCGCATTATCTGGCACGGCATGGCATCCCGACCTCGGCCGACGACCTTGCCAAGCATCAGGGCATCCGCATGACGAACGTCGCCGGCAGCGCCGTTCTCGCCTTGGCGGGCAACGCCGGAGAGCATTACAACGTGCCCTTCGACGGGCGATTGCGGGTCGATCATGGCCTAGCCGTGCGCCAAGCCCTCCTCGCCGGCCGCGGCATCGCCCCCACCCATCGCTGGCTGGTCGACGACCTGCTGGCGTCCGGCCAGCTCGAGCCGATCCTGACCGGCTACACGCTGCCGAGCGTGCCGCTCAGCATGCTGATCGTTCCGGAACGAGCAGCCGTGGCCCGCGTGCGCCTGCTGATCGATTTCCTCGCGGCGGAGATCGCCACCCTGCCCGGCATGGCGCCGACCTGAGGCCTGCTCAGCGCAGGAGCGACTGGCCGGTCATCTCGGCCGGCTGCTCCAGCCCAAGCAGCGCGAGCAGCGTCGGCGAGACATCGGCAAGGCGGCCCTCGGCTAGGCCCCTCGCCTGCCCGCCGATCAGCATCACCGGCACCGGAAAGGTGGTGTGGGCGGTGTGCGGATTGCCGGTGACGGGATCGACCATCAATTCGGCATTGCCGTGATCGGCCGTGACCAGCAGCGCTCCGCCCTTGGCGAGGATCGCGTCGGCGATCTGGCCGAGGCTATTATCGATCGTCTCGACCGCCTTGATCGCCGCCGAGAGCACGCCGGTATGGCCCACCATGTCGGGATTGGCGAAGTTGAGCACGAAGAGGTCGTACTGCTCGCTCTCGATCGCAGCGACGACCTTCCCGGTCAGCTCCGGCGCCGACATCTCCGGCTGGAGATCATAGGTCGCGACCTTCGGCGAGGGCGTCATGCTGCGCTCCTCGCCCTCGAACGGTTCCTCGCGCCCGCCATTGAAGAAATAGGTGACGTGCGGGTACTTCTCGGTCTCGGCGAAGCGGATCTGCCTGAGGCCCGCTTTCGACACGGTCTCGCCGAGGCCGTTGGCGAGGCTCTGCGGCGCGAACAGCGCCGGCATGATCGGATCGAGCTCGGAGCTGTAGGAGGTCATCCCGACCGCGCCGACGAGCTTGGGAATGCGCGGGCGCGGGAAGCCGCTGAATTCGGCGAAGAGCAGCGGCGCCAGGATCTCGCGGATGCGGTCCGCGCGGAAATTGAAGCTGAGCAGGCCGTCGCCATCGGCCATGCCGCTATAGCCGCCGATCACTGCAGGCTTGATGAACTCGTCGTTGACATTGGCGGCATACGCCGCCTCGATCGCCGAGCCGGCAGTCGGCATCCGCTCGCCCTCGCCGAGCGCAAGCGCTTTCCAGGCGAGCTCGACGCGCTCCCAGCGATTGTCGCGGTCCATCGCGTAATAGCGGCCGGACAGCGTCGCGACCTTGACCTGAGAGGGCAGCGCCGCCTCGAGCGCCGCGACATACTCGGCCGCCGAGCGCGGCGGGGTATCGCGCCCGTCGGTGAAAACGTGGACCACCGCCGGCACGCCGGCAGCGACGACGAGCTTCGCCAGCGCCACGGCATGGTCCTGATGGGCGTGGACGCCGCCCGGCGAGACCAGGCCGAGGATATGGCAGGTGCCGCCGCTGGCCTTCAGGCGCCCGATCAGCCCGCTCTCGTCGAGCGCCTGTTTCAGCGTGCCGTCTGCGACCGCCTGGTTGATCCGCGGCAGGTCCTGCATCACGACGCGGCCGGCGCCCAAGCTCAGGTGGCCGACCTCCGAATTGCCCATCTGGCCCTCGGGCAGGCCGACATCGAGGCCGGAGGTGCGCAGGAAGGCGTGCGGCGAGGAGGCCCAGAAACGGTCGAAATTCGGGGTTTTCGCCAGCAGGACAGCGTTGTTGTCCTTGTCGTCGCGCCAGCCCCAGCCATCGAGGATCATCAGCATGACGGGGCGGCTGGACATGCGCGTATATCCTGTGCGTCTGCGAACAAGTGCTTGTGCGGATATCACGCTCCGCGCGGCCAAGGCGAGCGCTAAGAATAGCGCAGCGGTTCCTCAAAGCCCTCATCCTGAGGAGCCGCAAAGCGGCGTCTCGAAGGATGTTTCAGCAGGCTCATGAGGCAACTGGAACATCCTTCGAGACGTGCCTTCGGCACTCCTCAGGATGAGGGCTGAGTTTGAGAAGGGAAGATTGCCATGCCGATCAAGGCCGTCGTCTTCGATGCCTATGGAACCCTGTTCGACGTCCAGTCGGTCGCCAGCATCACCGAGGATGCCTTTCCCGGCCATGGCGAGACCATCACCCAGATCTGGCGGCTGAAGCAGCTAGAATACACCTGGCTGCGTGCGCTGATGGGCCATTACGAGGACTTCTGGAGCGTGACACAGGCCTCGCTCGACTTCACGCTGAAGACGCTTGGCCTCGTAGCGACGCCCGATCTCCTCGCCCGCATCGCCGCGGCCTATGACGCGCTGTCGCTCTATCCTGAAGCGCTGGCGGCGCTGCAGGGGCTCGCCCCGACGCGCGTCGCCATCTTCTCCAACGGCAGCCCGGCCATGCTGACCAACCTCACCCGCCAGGCCGGCATCGACACGTTGCTGGAGACCGTGATCAGCGTCGACGAGATCAGGACCTATAAGCCCGATCCGCGCGGATATCGCCTGGTCGAGGAGCGGCTCGGGCTGACCCGCGACGAGATCCTGTTCGTCTCGTCCAACGGCTTCGACATCGCCGGCGCCAAGGCCTACGGCATGACGGTGGCGCGCATCGAGCGTGTAACCTTGCAGGCCCTGCGCGACGAACTCTCAGGCGCAGCGGTGATCGGGCCCAAGAGCCTGTTCAAGGCGCTGCGCATGCAGGAGGAGCAGCTTGGCGCAGGCGCCGATCTCACCATTTCCGCCCTGACCGAACTCGTTCCTTACGTGGCGGCGCGCCGCTGAGCCTTCCACCCAGGAGACCAATGATGATCCGCTTCTACTACCACCCTTCGCCGAACCCGGCGAAAATTGCGCTCTTCCTGGAGGAAGCCGGCCTGCCCTATGAGATGGTGCCGGTCGACACCCGCAAGGGCGACCAGTTCAAGCCCGACTTTCTCGCGATCAACCCGAACGGCAAGACCCCGGCCCTGACCGACGGCGACGTCAAAATCTTCGACAGCAACGCCATCCTGCTCTACCTCGCCGAAAAGACCGGCCAGTTCCTGCCGCCGGACACAGCCGAAATGCGCGGCCAGATGCTGTCCTGGCTGATGTTCGTCGCCACCGGCATCGGCCCCTATACCGGCCAGACCGTGCACTTCTCGCGCTTCGCGCCGGAGAAGGTGCCCTATGCAATCAACCGCTATGCCCGCGAGGCCGAGCGGCATTGGGGTATCCTCGACGACCAGCTCGGCAAGCACCGCTATATGCTCGGCGACGACTACACCCTAATCGACATGGCGGTCTGGGGCTGGGCGACACGGGCGCAGTTCGCTCTCGGCGACGAGGCTTTCGCCAAGCTCTCGAACGTCCGCCGCCATCTCGACGAAATCTCGGCCCGGCCGGCGGCGCAGCGGGCCGTCGCGCTCAAGGACAAGTTCGCCTGGAAGACCGAGGTCGACGACGAGGCGCGGAAGATCCTTTTCCCGCAGAATGCGTTTCTGAAGAGCTGACCGCGCTCGTCATTCTCGGGCGAAGCGAAGCGCAGACCCGAGAACCTCCTGACGAGAAGGCGCCAGCCAGCGCCTCCTCCGGCCTGAGATGCTCGGGTCAAGCCCGAGCATGACGGCTGGCGCTCACACCACCGCCGTCAAACCGCCATCGACCATCAGGAGATGGCCGCTGACATAGTCGGAGGCTTCCGAGGACAGGAAGATCGCCGCCCCCGCCAGCTCCTTGGTCTCGCCCCAGCGGCCGACCGGAGCGCGGCTCTTGACCCAGTTCGAGAAGGTCTCGTCGGCGAGCAGGGCGTGGTTCAGCTCGGTGATGAAATAGCCGGGGCCGATCGCATTGACCTGGATGTTGTGCTTGCCGAGCTCGGCGGCGAGCCCCTGCGTCATCAGGGCGACCGCGCCCTTCGACGCCGTGTAGGGCACGATGCTCGGCCGGCCGAGCTTGCTCATCACCGAGCCGATATTGACGATCTTGCCGCGGTTGCGCGGCGCCATGCGCTTGGCCACCGCCTGGGTGACGTAGAACACCGAATGCAGGTTCGTCGCCATCAGGAAATGCCAGTCCTCGGCCGGGAACTCGACGAAGGCACCGCGCCGCTGTGTGCCGGCATTGTTGACCAAGATGTCGATCGGCCCGACCTCGGTCTCGATCTTCGCCACACCTGCCTCGACCGCCTTCTGGTCGGTGACGTCGAACGCGGCGACGGAGGCCTTGTGGCCGGCGGCGGCGATGGCGCTGCGGGCCTTCTCGAGCTTCCCGGCATCGCGCCCGTTCAGCACGACATGGGCGCCGGCAGCGGCGAGGCCCTCGGCGATGGCGAGGCCGATGCCCTGGCCGGAGCCGGTAACCAGCGCGATGCGCCCGTCGAGCTTGAACAGATTGAGCGACATCCTATCCTCCCGGCCTCGGCCTGACTTGTTGCTTGTGAGTGCTTCAACGGTTGGGTAAGCGCTTTAAAACGATTAGACAATGCCGCAGCCGCATGGCTGCCGCCTTATCAGGAGTCCTGCCATGCGCGCCGTCGTGATCCATGCCGAGAAGGATTTGCGGGTCGAGGATGCGGCCGTGCCGGAGCTCGGCCCGCTCGGCGTCAAGGTGGCGATCAAGGCTGGCGGCATCTGCGGTTCCGACCTGCACTATTACCTCCATGGCGGCTTCGGCACGATCCGGGTGCGCGAGCCGCTGATCCTCGGTCACGAGATTGCCGGCATCGTCGAAGCGGTCGGCAGCGAGGTCAGCCGGGTCAAGCCGGGCGACCTCGTCGCGGTCAATCCGAGCCGGGCCTGCGGCCGCTGCCGCTATTGCCAGGCCGGCCAGCAGCAGCATTGCCTCGACATGCTGTTCTATGGCAGCGCCATGCGCTTCCCCCATGTCCAGGGCGGTTTCCGCGAGATCCTGGTGATCGAAGAGCGCCAGGCGGTGAAGCTGCCGGCCCATGTCGGTGCAGCGCAGGCGGCCTTCGCCGAGCCGCTTGCCGTCTGCCTGCATGCGGTCAAGCGCGCCGGCGCGCTGCTCGGCAAGCGCGTTCTCGTCACCGGCTCGGGCCCGATCGGCGTCCTGACCGTGGTCGCCGCGCGCGCCGCCGGCGCGTCCGAGATCGTCGTCACCGACGTGGTCGACGGCCCGCTGCCGACTGCCGTCAAGATGGGCGCGACCATCGCGATCAACGTCATGGCGGAGCCGGAGCGCCTCAAGGCCGATTATGGCGCTGAGAAAGGCGCCTTCGACGTGATGTTCGAATGCTCGGGCAACCAGCATGCGCTGACTGGCGCCTTCGATGCACTGCGCCCAGGCGCGGTCATCGTCCAGATCGGCGTCGGCGGCAATTTCACCATTCCGATGAACGTCGTCGTCGCCAAGGAATTCGACCTGCGCGGCTCCTTCCGCTTCCATGAGGAGTTCGACTGGGCGGTCGAATTGATCGCGTCCGGCCGCATCGATCTCTCGCCGCTGCTCACCGCCTCGATCCCGATCGAGCGCGCTGTCGAGGCCTTCGACCTCGCAGCCGATAAGTCGAAGGCGATGAAGGTGCAGCTGGCCTTCTGAGGAACCGCGTCATGCTCGGGCTTGACCCGAGCATCTTAGGCCGGAGGAGGCTCTGGTCAGCACCTTCTCGTCATGAGATTCTCGGGTCTGCGCTTCGCTCCGCCCGAGAATGACGCCTACCCAACCTGTCGCAACATCGCACCCGTCTCATCGATCGCGACGCCGTCGCGGCCGCCATGCTTGACCCGGTAGAGCCCGGCATCGGCGCGCGCGGCGGCATCGGTCAGGCTGTCCTCAGGCAGCGCCATGGCCGCCCCCAGGCTCGCCGTCATCGGCACGGCTCGGCCGTCGCTGAGCATGATCGGCGCCTCGCGCAACAGCGCCGCGACCTTGTTCGCGACCGTCGCCAGCGACTGCGCCGAGCAATCGCTGATCAGCAGGATGAACTCGTCGCCGCCCCAGCGCGCGCAGGCGTCGTAGCTGCGCAGGGCCGGGAGCATCCGGCGCACGCAGGCGACCAGCACCTCGTCGCCGGCCCGGTGGCCGTAATCGTCGTTGACAAGCTTGAAGCGGTCGAGATCGACGATGATCAGGCCACAGGCCGTGCCGTTGCGCTGCGCCCGGTTCTGCTCGCGCGCAAACACCTCCTCGAAGCCGCGACGGTTCAGGACCGACGTCAGCGGATCGTGCTGCGCCAGCTCTTCGAGCTTCTGCGTACGCTCGCGCACCATTGCCTCGAGCCGCCCCGTATTGTCGCCGACGGCCTGGGCCATCTCGTTGAAGGCGCGCGACAGCCGGGCGATCTCGTCATTGCCGTCCTCTTTCGCCACGGCCGTGAAATCACCGGAGCGGACCCTGGTGACGCCCTGCTCGACCCATGCCAGCCGGTCGAGCACCTTGCGCTTGAACAGGAAGGTCATCAGCCCGGCCACGGCGATCAGGATCGCCACCATCAGCCCGGCGAGCGGCGCGAACAGCTTGCGGTCGATGATGGCGTCGACATCCATCACCGTGACGTTGAACCAGCCGAGCCGGTCGAGGAAGCCGACACCGACCAGCACCTCGTGCCCGTCCATCTGCATGAAGCGTGACAGGACCAGCGCCTCGCCCTTGGCGACACGCTGCATCATCCCGGCGAGAGCCTTGCGGTCGCCCTCCTCGTCGAGCAGGCGGAAGATCGTCTTCTTCGCCGTGGCGTCCTTGGTCAGGCTGTGGAAGTCGACGACGCGCGGATCGCGATGCGCCTGCACCGCCCCTTGCAGGTCGACGAACATGCTCTGCACGCCGGTCTGCGGGAACTCGACGACCTCCTTGATGAACTGAGTGAGGTCGACGCCGGTGCCGATCAGGCCGAGCACCTTGCCGTCCTTCTGGATGATGCAGTTGATCCAGACCTTGGTGACGGAGAGCACCTCGTCGCGATTGACGTTGAGATGGCAGCCTTTGCCGAGCGCCCGCGTCTTGAAGTACCAGGCATCCTGCGGAGCACTCGGCGAGACGGTATAGCGCAGCCGGTTGTGCTCGTAGGTGTTGTCCTTGTCGTTGAAATAGTAGTGGCCGCTCTTGTCGACGACCGCGAAGTAGCTGCGGTCGGTGAAGGAGAGCCGGTAGTGCTCGAGCTCGGCAAGGCCGCGCTTGGCCTTCTCCGGATCGGTCTCGTCCTGCGCCCAGTCGACGATGACAGGCGCGCGCGCCACCGTCTCGGCCAGCGAGACCTCGCGCATCAGCGCTTCCAGCCCGCGATAGCGATCGAACAGGATCTGCTTCTCGGCGAAGAGCGTGCCGAGCTTCACCACCGTGCCGTTGACCATCCAGAGGAAGATGCCGGACGCAGGCACGGCGATCGCGACGAGTGTCGCCAGGACGAGCACGAGCACACGCGCCTTCAGGCCCGAATTGGTCCAGGCTTTCAGCAAACCCATCTCGTCGGCATCTCCCGCGCCTTCCGACATGCTCGGAATCGCTCGGGACGCATGGTGGCCGCGATATGGTTTACGTTTCGTTGACGAATGTGGCGGGCTGGGCCGTCTTTCCCGTCATGGTCGGGCTTGTCCCGACCATCCACGTCTTCGTCCTTCGAGAGCGGCGTTCAAGACGTGGATGCTCGCCGCAAGGGCGATCATGACGAGCTGGAATAGCGTCGCGGTCATGGGTCCAGGCTCGCTGCTGCGCAGCGCCCCGGAACGACGACGAAGCGCTAGAATAGCCCCTCGATCTGGCCGTGCGCGTCGATGTAGATGCGCTCCGCCGCCGGCTGGCGCGGCAGGCCGGGCATGGTCATGATGTCCCCGCAGATCGCGACCACGAAGCCGGCGCCGGCCGAGAGCCTGAGCTCGCGCACGGGCACGGTGTGGCCCGACGGCGCCCCGCGCAGGGTCGGGTCGGCCGAGAAGGAATACTGCGTCTTCGCCACGCAGACCGGCAGGTTGCCGTAGCCGGCCGCCTCGAGCTCGGCGAAGCGGGCGGTCACCTTGGCATCCGCCGAGATGCCGGCCGCGCCATAGACCTCGCGCGCGATCGTCTCGAGCTTCTGGCGCAGCGGCATCGCATCGGGATAGAGCGGCGCGAAATCGGCTTCCCCACTCTGCGTCAGCGCCGCGACCTTGGTCGCGAGCTCCTCGGTGCCCGCCCCGCCCTCGGCCCAATGCCGGCAGATCACCGCCTCGACGCCGAGATGGTTGCGGCAGAAGTTCTGGATCAGCGCATGCTCTGCGGCTGTATCGCTGGTGAAGTTGTTGATCGCGACGATCGCCGGCACGCCGAACTTCCTGACGTTCTCGACATGGCGGGCGAGGTTGGAGAGCCCGGCCTCGAGCGCCTTGAGGTTCTCCGTGCCGAGCATGTCGCGGGCGACGCCGCCATGCATCTTCAGCGCCCGCACGGTCGCGACCACCACCGCGACATCCGGCTTCAGCCCGGCCTTGCGG
This sequence comes from Allobosea sp. FBZP-16, assembly GCF_002831785.1. NCBI lineage: Bacteria > Pseudomonadati > Pseudomonadota > Alphaproteobacteria > Hyphomicrobiales > Alloboseaceae > Allobosea > Allobosea sp. FBZP-16. The sequence goes on from NZ_LNCQ01000048.1 coordinate 229,156, forward strand.
CACTTGATGTCGAAGAACTTCTCGGCTCCGAGATCGGCGCCGAAGCCGGCCTCGGTCACGACATAGTCGGCGAGCTTCAGCGCGGCGCGCGTCGCGATCACCGAATTGCAGCCGTGGGCGATGTTGGCGAAGGGCCCGCCATGGACGAAGGCGGGCGTGCCCTCCAGCGTCTGCACCAGGTTCGGCATCAGCGCATCACGCAGCAGCACGGTCATCGCGCCCTGGGCGTTGAGCTCGGCCGCCGTGACCGGGCGCTTGCTGCGGGTGCGGCCGATGACGATGCGCCCAAGCCGCTCTTCGAGATCGGCGAGATCGCGGGCAAGGCAGAAGATCGCCATCACCTCGGACGCGACGGTGATGTCGAAGCCATCCTCGCGCGGGAAGCCGTTGGTCGCCCCGCCGAGGGAGGAGACGATCGATCGCAGCGCCCGGTCGTTCATGTCGACCACGCGCCGCCAGGCGATGTGGCGTTCATCGAGATCGAGCCCGTTGCCCCAGTAGACATGGTTGTCGAGCATCGCCGCCAGCAGGTTGTGGGCGCTGGTGATGGCGTGGAAATCGCCGGTGAAGTGCAGGTTGATCTGCTCCATCGGCACCACCTGGGCATAGCCGCCGCCGGCGGCCCCGCCCTTCTGGCCGAAGCAGGGGCCGAGCGAGGGCTCGCGCAGCGCGATCATGGTGCGTTTGCCGAGGTGCTTCAGCCCGTCGCCGAGGCCGACGGTCGTCGTCGTCTTGCCCTCGCCGGCGGGCGTCGGGCTGATCGCGGTGACGAGGATGAGCTTGCCGTCCGGCTTCTCGGCAAAGCCCGGAATCGCGCCGGTATCGACCTTCGCGATGGACTTGCCATAGGGGTGCAGCGCCGCATCGGGGATGCCGGCCGCCTCGGCGATCGCGCCAATGGGCTGAAGCGTCGCCGCGCGGGCGATCTCGATATCGGTAGACATGCCGTCCCTCAGCGCTAGGTCTAGGGACGCCTTCGCCGGTCGATTCCCTCGGGCGCAACTATTGCCGAAGAATCATGGTCTGCGCCAGCCGGCGCTGGCCATGAAAACGGGCTCTCGCACGCGGCGAAAGCCCGCTTCCGGGATCAACTCGGCCTCAGAAGGTGCTGAAGCGATAGTTCAGGCCGGCGCGCACGATATGGCCGGTATTCTCGAAACGCGAGACATAGGAACCGCCGGCTGGGCCGACCGGCTGCAGGTTGACCGGCACCTTGCGCTTGCCGAGATCGTAGTAGAGGTACTCAGCCTTGACCGAGAGATTGTTGGTGAAGGCGTATTCGAGACCGCCACCGACCGTCCAGCCGATTTCGACATTGTCGCGGCTGCCGACGTAGTCGACCTGGCCCGGTACCGCGGCGCTGAAGAAGGTCGCGCTGTTCTTGACGTCGCCATAGGCAAGACCGCCAGTGGCGAAGACAAGCAGGCGATCGAAAGCATAGCCGGCGCGCAGGCGCACCGTGCCGAAATACTCCATCTCCTGTCGGAAACTGGAAGTCGCATTGGTGGTGCCGATGAAGCTCTCGCGCTTCTTCAGGTCGGTGTAGGAGAAATCGGCTTCGGCGCCGAGCACGATCTGCCCGATCTGGTAGTTGTAGCCGACCTGGGCGCCGCCGATGAAGCCGGTATCGCTCACCGACAGGCTCGGCGGACGACGCGAGAAGGCGACGTTGGCGATGGTGTTCGCCGCTGTGCCTTCGGTCTGGATGTTGTTGTCGGTGAAGACCGCGCCGGCATGGACACCGACATAGAAGCCGGTCCAGGTGAAGATCGGCGCGATCGGCGCCAGGACCGGCCCCTTGCGCGAGGGCAGATCGGCAGCGAATGCCGCGCCTGACAAGCCCGCAATGGCGAGCGATGCGAGAAGTCCAGTCCTGATCATGTGAAGCTCCGGTCGTCGCCACGTGGCAGACCATGCTACGCAGCCATCAACCCCCCGGATGCAGCATGCTTGAAATTGAGCAAGCAAGGGTGAAATTGGCCGTCACGGGTTCGTGTACAAGACTGATTTTGCCGGAAAGGTGCAGATGGGACACAGTCTTCCTGGAGGATCGTGTCGTGAGCCAGCAGTCGCCAGATCGTCGCAACGTCATCAGCCTGCTGTCCGCTGCTGGCCTGGCGGCACTGTCCCAGCCGGAGCACGCTCTCGCCCAGGAAGCCGAACGACCGCTGACACCGGCTTGCGAGGGCCGCGCCACGGCGACCCCACGGCAGACGGAAGGCCCCTATTTCAGCCCGTCCTCGCCCCAGCGCGCCGATCTGCGCAGCGACGGCGACGGCACGCTGCTGGTACTGAGTGGCTTCGTGCTGACCCGGCAATGCCGGCCGATCCCCGGCGCCCTGCTCGATTTCTGGCATGCCGATCCATCCGGGCAGTACGACAACCGTGGCTTCCGCTTCCGCGGCCATCTCTTCGCCGACCAGCAGGGTCGCTACCAGTTCATCACGCGCACGCCCGGGCTCTATACCGGTCGCACCCGCCATCTCCATGTAAAGGTGCGAGGCGGCGCGCAGAGCCCGGTGCTCACCACCCAGCTTTATTTCCCGGACGATCCCGGCAACCGCCGCGACGGCCTGTTCGACCAGAAACTTCTGATGACTCTTCGACCGGCTGAAGGCGGCCAGCTCGGGCGCTTCGACTTCGTGCTGGCCGCCTGAGCGCTACAGCCGCGCCTGCGGATCGGGATGGCCGTCGATCCGCATCTGGAACAGGAAATAGGTCGGCGAGCAGAAGCCGTAATCCTTGACCGTCGTGGTCGCGCCCGGCACGTCGTCCGGAATCGCCTGGCACATATAATCCTCGCGGCAGAAGCTGGTGGCGCTGCAGGTGCCGCGATTGCCGCGCGTCACCGCCTGCGACAGGCAGTCGTCGAAGCGGTTGGTCGCGACGCAATCGTCGAAGGCCTTGCCGCCGGCGAGCCCGCAGATCTCGTCGGGCACCTTGCCATTGGCGAAGCCGGCGAAGGTCCGGTCGGCCGGCGTGCACTGGCGATAGGCCATCCCGGCGGGAACGCCGATCTTGGCCGGCCGGCAGGTGAAGGCGGTCTGCGAAAAGCCTGAGGCGAAGGCGCCGAACTGGCCGGTCTTGCGGTAGCGGTCGAGATAGGGCTTGCCGATAGCGGTGGTGATCGCACCGGTCAGGCAGGGCTGGCCGGAGAAATTGCGGGCTTCGTCGAGCCTGACGCACTGGCCGAGCTCGATCCCGACCGCCTTGCTCTCGACCAGCGGCTTGCAGACCGAGCCGGCAGCGCAGCCCCAACCTTCGCCGAAGGCTCTCGCGCTCTCACCGGTCAGACAGGGCATGGTCAGCGCAGCCGGCTTGTAGGTAAAGGGCCGCTCCGCCTGCCAATTCGCCGGTGGCGCGAAGGAAGGCGGGCGATAGCGGTCCGGCTCGGTCCCGGCGGCAACGGCGGCGACATAGGCCGTGCGGCGAAAGCCTTCCGCGTAGACATGCGGGGATATGCCGGTCTTGATCCGGTTCAGCGCCGAGGTCGAGCCGTCGTCAAGCCCGAACATGTGGAAGCCGGCGGTGGCGCCGGCTTGGTGGCAGCCCATGCAGGAGCCGTTATCGAGCCGCTCCAGCAGCGCCTTCTCGTTGCGCACCAGCCGGCTGGCGCCCCACTCGAGCCCGGTCAGCGCGCCCGCCGGCACGGCCTCGGTGAAAGGGTGATTGGCGAGCCGGGCGCTGCCGAAGGTCGAGTAGGAGATCGCCTTCGTCGCCAGGAAGCGCTCCGGCAGCTGGTAGACGCCCCGGTCGATCGCCGGGAGATTGCTCCTGACATAGTCGATCAGCTCCTGCCGGAGCGCGGCATCGCTCTTCAGCTTCGCGACGTCAGGCGTGTTCTCCAGCGGCTTGGGCTTGAGCGACAAGCCGCCCTCCCCTTTCGACGCCGCGAAGACCCGCTGCAGATAGGCCGCCTGTCCGCCGAACGCGGTCTCCATGCCGGAGGGGAAGCGCACGATCTGGGCGTTGAGCTCGATCTGCTTGAGGCTGATCCGCTGCGGCGAGAGCGGCCCGCTGGCGAGCTGCCGCGCCAGCATGGCCGGATCGCCGCCTGGCGCGATCGACCAGGCTTGCGCCGCCTCGCGGCAGGAGCCGCCCTCGCCCGCCTTGACGCTGAAGACGGCGTTGAGCGTGAACGGCAGGCGCGAGGCTAGCCGGCGTTTCAGCTTCGCATCGTCGAAGGCATAGGCCAGCCGGTAAATCAGGCGCAGCTCGCCGCAACCGGTTTCGCCGAGCAGCGCCGCGAAGTCCTGCCGGTCGAGCCGGTTGACGATCGCCGTCAGCTGGAAGCGCGCGATCGGCGAGCGCAGCCAGCGCAGGTCGATCACCCGGCCGACATTGCCGTCGGTGACCTCATAGAGCCTGCGGCCATTGGCCAGCATCTCGGCGCGCAGCGCCGTGACGTCCTCATAGACCTGGCCGGCAATCGTCCGAAAGGCCGAACTGTCACGGGCGAGATCAGACGTACTGGCGGCCCGGCCACCGCCAAGCACATCGGACAGCGCATAGCCGGTCGCCTCCAGGCGCCGCAGCGTGGCGACATCCTGGACATCGAGCAGCGGTTCGGCGGCGTCGGCGGACGCGCTCGCTATAGCAAAGGCCAGCATGGCCAGACCCAGCCAGCGCCGACCAGCCCACTGCATGGCGTCCGTCTCCGGTCGATTCGCGCCACCTCGCGCAAGGGAAGGATAGTCTTGCGCCTGCCAGCGTCCAGTCGCAGCTGATCAGGGCAAATCGCCGAGCTGCTCCCGCGCACGGTGCAGGAAGCCGCGTACGGCTGGGTCCTCGGCCAGGCCAATGGCGCGGCCATAGGCCTCTCGCGCGGCCGCAGCCGCGCCCGTCCGCGCCAGCAGATGAGCCTTCAGCGCCCAATAGGGTTGGTAGCCGGCAGTCTGCGCTTCAGGCAGTTCGGCCAGGATTGCCAGCCCGCGCTCCGGCCCGAATGCTTCGGCGAAGGCGGCTGCGCGCCCGGTCGAGGCTCCCAGCGTCGGCGCGAGCCGCACCAGGCCTTCATAGAGCTGCGCCAGAATAGGCCAGTCGACCCGGCCGGTGCGGGCCCGGCCGGCATGGACTGACTGGATTGCCGCCTCCAGCTGGAACGAGCCGAGACGCCCGAGGCGGGACGCGGCGGCCAGTTCGCGCTCGGCCTCGGCGATCAGCTCCGCCGACCACAGGGTCGTATCCTGGTCGGACAGCGCCACGAATGAGCCCGCGGGGTCGCGCCTTGCCGCCTGGCGGGCCTCGCAATGCAGGATCAGCGCGAGCAGCCCGCGCGCTTCCGGTTCCGCGGGCAGTAGCGCCGCGACCAGCCGCGCCAGGAAGATCGCCTCGCCTGTCAGACCCTGGCGCTTGCGATCGGCGCCGGCAACATCCTCCCAGCCGCTGCCATAGGCGGCGTAGATCGCCTGCAGCACGCAATGCAGCCGCTCCGGCAGTTCCGCCTGCTCCGGTACGGCGAAGGCGAGCCCGGCCTCGCGGATCCTCGCCTTCGCGCGGACGAGGCGCTGGCCGAGCGCAGCCGGAGAGGTCAGGAAGGCGGCGGCGATGCGCGCGGCGTCGAGCCCGAGCACGGCCTGCAGCATCAGCGCCGGCCGCACCGAAGCGTCGATCGCCGGATGGGCGCAGACGAACAGCAGTTTGAGCCGCTCGTCCGGAAAGACGCCGCTGTCGCCCTCGTCGTCCCGCCCTGCAACAAGTGCCAATGTCGGTGTGGCGTCGGCGCGCGCCCGGCGGCGGCGCGCTGCGTCGATCAGCGCATTGCGGGCGCTGGTCAACAGCCACGCTTCCGGCCGCGCCGGCACGCCGGCCTCGGGCCAGCTTTCCAGCGCGGCGCGGAAGGCTTCGGCTAGCGCATCCTCTGCCGCAGAGAGGTCGCGCCATTGCCGCGCCAGCGTCGCCAGCAGGCGGCCATAGCTGGCACGGGCGGCTAACTCCGCCGCCGCCCTTGCCGCCAGAAACTCGCCCGGCTGCGCCATCGTCGGCCGGGCGCTCAGGCCGCAGCGGGGGGAGGCAGGACAGGTCTTACCTCGACCGATCCGTAGGCGGCCGCCGGACTGCGGGCAGCCCAGTCGAGTGCGACGTCGAGATCGGGCACTTCGACGACGAAATACCCGCCCAGCTGCTCCTTGGTATCGGGGTAAGGCCCATCCTGGATCTGGCGCCGGCCGTCGCGGACCTTGACGACGGCGCTGCTCCGCGGCGGCTGCAGGCCCGCCCCGCTGACCACGATGCCGGCCTGATTGAGCGCGCCGATATACGCCGTCCAGGCGCCCCAATACGCGGGGGCCCTGGCAGGGTCGTCGCGCATGTCGAACTCGGCCTCTCCTTCGCGGAACATCAGCATGTATTGCATCGCGCTCTCCTGTGGCTCATGACCGTCGAGGACGAAGGAGCGATTTCCTTCGCCGCCGCCTCGACGCCGGAGCAAGGGCGATTTCGACAGGCGTCAAAAATAATTCAGCCGGAGCGACCTTCGCGAGCGGCGCGCGCCTTGCGCGCCAGCTCCTCGAACTCCGCCCGCATCTCCTCGAGCTTGTCCTCGTCGAGCTCTTCGAGATCGAGCAGCTCCTCGCGCGCCCCTTCGATCTTGTCGATCAGCTCGTCGAGCTTGATCTGCATCGCCGCCGTGTCGCGGTTCTGGCTGTTCTGGATGATGAACACCATCAGGAAGGTGACGATCGTCGTCGAGGTGTTGATCACCAGCTGCCAGGTGTCGTTGAAGCCGAACAACGGCCCCGATAGCGCCCAAACGACGATGATCGCCAACGCGGCGAAGAACGTCTGCGGCTTGCCGGCCCAATGCGCCGTCGCCTGCGACAGGCGGGTGAAGACGGAGCGGCTGTTCCCCGCCGCGATCTTGTTGGCCATGGCTGCCTCCGGATGCGCCCGCACCGATCAACCCCGATCGCGTGCGGGCGTTCCCGAAGGACGAGATCGCTGGCTCAGTAGACGACGACCGAGCGGATCGACTTGCCCTCGTGCATCAGGTCGAAGCCGTGATTGATCTCGTCGAGCGAGAGCTTGTGGGTGATCAGGTCGTCGATGTTGATCTTCCCCTCCATGTACCAGTCGACGATCTTCGGCACGTCGGTGCGCCCCCTCGCCCCGCCGAATGCGGTGCCCTTCCAGACGCGGCCGGTGACCAGCTGGAACGGCCGGGTGGCGATCTCCTTGCCGGCCTCGGCGACGCCGATGATGATCGACTCGCCCCAGCCGCGATGGCAGCACTCCAGCGCCTGGCGCATCACATTGGTGTTGCCGGTGGCGTCGAAGGAGAAGTCGGCGCCGCCGCCGGTCAGGTCGACGATCGCCTGCACCACCTTGTCGTTGCCGATCTCGGCCGGGTTGATGAAGTCGGTCATGCCGAACTTCTCGGCCATGGCGCGCTTTGCCGGGTTGATGTCGACGCCGATGATCTTGTCGGCGCCGACCATGCGGGCGCCCTGGATCACGTTGAGGCCGATGCCGCCGAGGCCGAAGACGACGACGTTCGCGCCCGGCCAGACCTTGGCGGTGTAGATCACCGCGCCGATGCCGGTGGTCACGCCGCAGCCGATATAGCAGATCTTGTCGAAGGGCGCGTCCTCGCGGACTTTGGCGAGCGCGATCTCGGGCAGGACGGTGAAGTTCGCGAAGGTCGAGCAGCCCATATAATGGAAGACCTCGCCGCCATCGCAGGAGAAGCGCGAGGTGCCGTCCGGCATCAGCCCCTGCCCCTGCGTGGCGCGGATCGAGGTGCAGAGGTTCGTCCGCCGCGACAGGCAGGACTTACAGCTGCGGCATTCCGGGGTGTAGAGCGGGATGACGTGGTCGCCGGGCTTCAGCGTCGTCACGCCGGCGCCGACCTCGCGCACGATGCCGGCGCCCTCATGGCCGAGGATCGCCGGGAACTTGCCCTCGGAATCCAGGCCCGACAGCGTATAGGCATCGGTATGGCAGATGCCGGTCGCCATCACCTCGACCAGCACCTCGCCAGCCTTCGGTCCGCCGATCTCGATGGTCTCGATCGTCAGCGGCTTGCCGGCCTCCCAGGCCACGGCGGCACGTGTCTTCATCTCAGCACCCTCCTTCAGAGCATTGCCCGCGCCTATTTCAGATAGGTTCGCAGCATCTGTATGATTCCGTCGAGTTCGGCTTCGGGCTCGAAACCGGTCCCTTCCTCGCCTTGGCGTCCGTATCCCAGCGCAAGACCGAAGGTCTCGCGCAGGTGGCTTTCCAGAACCTCGGCCATCAATCCGTTGGCCGCCCCGCGCAAGGCGGCGATCTGCTGCAGCAGCGCGCTGCAATCCGTGCCCGCCTCGACCGCGCGCTCCAGCGCCTCCGCCTGGCCCTTGATGCGGCGCAGGCGGGCGACGGCCCGCTTCTTGTCTTCAGGACTATGCGGCATGGCGCTTCATGCCCTACGACCAGGATACTCCACGGGAGTATATCGATCGCCGGCACGGCGGCAAACGAAAAAGCCGCGCGAGCATGGCTCGCGCGGCTTCTTTTCAGCTGTCGGACTGGTCAGTACTTGCGGACGACCGGAGCCGGCGCGTAGGCGACCGGGCGTTCGACAGGGCCGCAGCAATCGGGCTCGCCGAAGTTCCAGCGCATGCCGATCTTGATGTCGTGGCTGTCGATGTCCTTGATCTTGAGCGGCCCCTGCACCTGCCCGCCATAGGCGTTGACGAGGCGGCCAGACTGGGCGTCGCCGAGATTGAGGTAGCGATAGCCGACTTCGAGGGTCAGGTTCTTGTTCACCTCGTAGCCGACACCGGCCATCAGCGCCCAGGCGACACCGCTCTTGGTGCCAGCATTGGCGGTGCCGAGCGTGCTGTAGCCGGGGCCCCAGCCGCCAGGGGTCAAGGTGCTCATGACGCCCTGGTCGGTGACGCCGTGGATGCGGTTGCTCGCATAGCCGATACCGGCGCCGATATAGGGCGTCAGGCAGTTCCAGGTGCCGAGGTCGACATAGGCGTTGAACAGGGCGACCATCGAGCTGATGCTGCCCTTGTAGGTGTTGTGCAGGAGTGTACCGCCGCCCAGGTCGACCTGATCGGTCGCCCCGAAGCTGCCGCCGCCGCGATACTCGAAGGTGCCGTCGACGCGGAACCAGTTGTTGAAGCGATAGCCGATACCGACGCCGCCGAAGAATGAGGTCGAGCGATCTTCCTTGGCAGGCCAGGTCCCGTTCGCCTGGCGAACGTCTTCCTGCTCGTACTTGCCGAAATTGGTGACGCCGACGCCGATGTCGCCGCGCATATAGATGCCCGACGAGATCGTGCCGCGCAGCTCCGGCGGCGGCGGAGGTACGGGCTGGGCCATCGGAAAATCTGCGGCACTGGCGATGGCGGACGCGCTCACGGCCATGGCGCCAGCAAGCGCGAGAGATTTCAGGCTGCCCATGGCGGGACCCCTCGAATGTGCGCGCCGCCGAACTCAGGAGCGCGCGAGTTACCGATGGGGAAACCTTGCCACGGATTTCTTAAATGAGACTTAACCCTAAAAACTAACCCTATCACTCCGTAAACGGCAGCATTGCTCCTGAGAGATCAGCTTCCGTGAAGGCATTCATGGGGTCGAACGAAAGACCTTGCCAAGACAGCTCTCTGCCATCCCGGCCGCGGTGAAACGGAGTACCGGAATCCATCGCAGGGCTCGGCGCCCTCCGATAAATTCAGCGCTGCGAACCGTTGGCGCTCGTCCAGGGGACGGCGCCAGGCCCGCGGGATCCGCTCAGGCGGCCGCCTTAGTCACCGCCTCGACCACTTCGTCGACCGCTCGCAGGACGAGATCGCGATCGTCTCCCTCGGCCATGACGCGGATCACCGGCTCGGTGCCGGAGGGACGGATCACCAGCCGTCCGCTCTCGCCGAGCAGCTGCTCGGCTGCCTTGATCGCATTGACGACCGGCTTCTCCTCCAGCGGACGGCCCTGCCTGTAGCGGACGTTCTTGAGGATCTGCGGCAGCGGCTCGAAGCAATGGCAGACTTCGGAGACCGGTTTCTCCTGGCGCTTGACCACGGCGAGCAGCTGCAGCGCCGCGACCAGCCCGTCGCCGGTCGTGCCATAGTCGGAGAGGATGATGTGACCGGACTGCTCGCCACCGAGATTGAAGCCGTTGGCCCGCATGTGCTCGAGCACATAGCGATCGCCCACCGCAGTACGCGCCATCGACAGGCCGAGACCCGCCAGATAGCGCTCCAGGCCGAGATTGGACATCACGGTGGAAACGATCCCGGGCGCCGAGAGCCGGCCGTCCTCCTGCCAGCTGCGTGCGATCACGCCCATCAGCTGGTCGCCATCGACGATCTGGCCCTGCTCGTCGACGATCAGGACGCGATCGGCGTCGCCGTCGAGCGCGATGCCGAGGTCGGCACGCAACTCGCGCACTTTCTGGCTGAGCGCCGCCGGCTTGGTCGAGCCGACATCCTTGTTGATGTTGAAGCCGTCGGGCTCGTCGCCGATGGTGATGACCTCGGCGCCGAGCTCCCAGAGCGCCTCGGGCGCAACCTTGTAGGCAGCGCCATTGGCGCAGTCGAGCACGATGCGCAGGCCGTCCAGGCCAAGATTGCGCGGCAAAGTGCGCTTGGCGAACTCGATATAGCGGGCATGGGCACTCTCGACGCGCTTGGCCCGGCCGAGCATCGCCGACGACGACAGCTGCTTGCCGAGATCGGAATCGATCAGCTGGGTGATCTCCGCCTCGACCTCGTCGCTGAGCTTGTAGCCGTCCGGCCCGAACAGCTTGATGCCATTGTCCTCGTAGGGGTTGTGCGAGGCCGAGATCATCACGCCGAGATCGGCCCGCATCGAGCGGGTCAGCATCGCCACCGCCGGCGTCGGCATCGGGCCCAGCAGCAGCACATCCATCCCGACGGACGTGAAGCCGGCGACCAGCGCGTTCTCGATCATGTAGCCCGAGAGCCGCGTATCCTTGCCGATCACCACGCGATGGCGGTGGTCGCCGCGGCGGAAGGCGATGCCTGTTGCCTGCCCGACCCGCAGCGCCAGATCGGGCGTGATCACGCCGTTGGCGCGTCCGCGAATGCCATCGGTGCCGAAGTATTTGCGTGTCATGAGGTCAGTCCTCGGAGCCTAGCCCGGCTCGTTGCTTTTGCAGCTCATACAGGCTCTTTGCCTGCTCAGCTTCTCACAAATTGTGTCGGACCGTATCCGCTAGGGCACTTTCGAGCGAAGTGGACACCGGTCCGCGTAAAAAAATGCGATAAAACAAGCATGTGGGGCACCGGATCTTCGCAGCATGGCTGACGAGGATCAGCATGACAAAGGGCGGCCCGAAGGCCGCCCTTTGGTCGTTCGAGGTCTGGTCGCGCCATCAGGCCAGCGGCTGCGGCTCCAGCCCGGCATCGGGCTCGTCGCGCTTGCGGCCCTTGCCGGCGCTCGGCACTGCCGAGCCACGCGGCGCGTGCGGCGTGTCGGCGTCGTCGCGCGAGGGGCGCTTGCCCGCGATCAGGTCGCGGATCTCGTCGCCGGTCAGCGTCTCGAACTCGAGCAGCGCCTCGGCCACCGCGACGAACTGGTCGTGGTGTTCGGTCAGGATCGCCTGGGCGTCGAGATAGCCCTGATGGACCAGCTTGCGCACCTCGGAATCGATCTTTTGCGCGGTCGCCTCAGACAGGCTCTGCGTACGGCCCATCGACATGCCGAGGAAGACCTCTTCCTGATTGTCGCCATAGGCGACCATGCCGAGTTCCTTGGAATAGCCCATCTGGGTGACCATGGCCTTGGCCATCTTGGTCGCCTGCTGGATGTCGCCTGTCGCGCCCGAGGTCACGTTCTCCATGCCGAACGTCATCTCTTCGGCGACGCGCCCGCCCATGGCGACCGCGAGCTGCGAGGTGAACTCCTTGAACTTCATCGAGTAGCGGTCGCCCTCGGGCAGGAACTTGACCATGCCGAGCGCACGGCCACGCGGAATGATCGTCGCCTTGTGCACGGGGATGCCGGCGGGAACATAGAGGCCGACGATGGCATGACCGGCCTCGTGATAAGCGGTCAGCTTCTTCTCCTCCTCGGACATCGCCATCGATTTGCGCTCGGCGCCCATCATGACCTTGTCCTTGGCGTCCTCGAACTCGGCATGGGTGACCATGCGCTTGCCGCGACGGGCGGCGAGCAGGGCGCCCTCGTTGACGAGGTTCATCAGGTCGGCGCCGGAGAAGCCGGGCGTGCCGCGGGCCAGCACCTTGAGATCGACGTCCGGAGCGAGCGGGACCTTGCGCACATGCACGCGCAGGATCTTCTCGCGGCCGGCGACATCGGGGTTCGGCACGACGATCTGGCGGTCGAAGCGGCCGGGGCGCAGCAGCGCCGGGTCGAGCACGTCCGGACGGTTGGTCGCGGCGATGATGATCACGCCCTCGTTCGGCTCGAAGCCGTCCATCTCGACCAGGAGCTGGTTCAGCGTCTGCTCGCGCTCGTCATTGCCGCCGCCGAGGCCGGCGCCGCGATGGCGGCCGACCGCGTCGATCTCGTCAATGAAGATGATGCAGGGCGCGTTCTTCTTGGCCTGCTCGAACATGTCGCGCACGCGGCTGGCGCCGACGCCGACGAACATCTCGACGAAGTCCGAACCCGAAATGGTGAAGAACGGCACATTGGCCTCGCCGGCGACGGCGCGCGCGGTCAAGGTCTTGCCGGTGCCGGGAGGGCCGACCAGCAGCACGCCGCGCGGAATCCGGCCGCCCAGGCGCTGGAACTTCTGCGGATCGCGCAGGAACTCGACGATCTCCTGCAGGTCTTCCTTGGCTTCGTCGATGCCGGCGACATCCTCGAAGGTGACGCGGCCATGCGCCTCGGTCAGGAGCTTGGCCTTGGACTTGCCGAAGCCCATCGCCCGGCCGGCACCGTTCTGCATCTGGCGGGACATGAAGATCCACAGGCCGATGAAGATCACGAAGGGCAGCGAATTGACCAGCAGCGCCATGAACCAGGGCGTGCCCTCGGACGGGGCGCGGGCCGAGACCTGCACACCCTTCTGCGCCAGCGTCCGAACGAGCTGCGGGTCGTTGTAAGGCGCGTAAGCAACGAAGTTGCGGCCGTCAGTGAACGTGCCGGTGATCTCGGGCCCGGCCACCACGACATTGGCGATACGGCCGGCCTCGGACTCGTTGATCAGCTGGCTGAACGGGATTTCATTGGTGCTGGCACGCTGGCTCGGGCTCTGGAACAAGGTGACCAGCGCCAGGACCAGCAGGAAGATCACCACCCAGAGGGCGAAATTGCGGAAGTTCGGATTCATTACGGTTCCGATCCGCTCGCCGGCGGGATTGCCGCGCGAGCCTGTGGTTTTCGCTGCCTAATCTAGGGCCGCCATGCCCCCTTGCCAAGGGAAGCCTGACCCTTCTTAGGGTTATACCGTCGCAGGGTGAACGCCTCGGCGCCTCTCGCCCTCGCGCATCAGCGTCAAAACGCCATCGCCGGCCAGCGACAGACGAAAGCCGCCGAGCGTGCGCTGCAGCGCCCTGCCCGCGCGCGCCGCGGCGATCAGCGCCTTCGCGCAATCCTCCAGCCGCGCCAGACGCGGCGGTACCCCGGCCTGCGCCTCGCCGTCCTGCGCCGCGGCGAGCGCGAGCCCCAGGCTCCTGATCACGATCTCCTCGGGCTCCCCGCAGAGCCGCGCGAAATCGAACCAGCGCCGACCGTTCTCATCCCCGGCCGGCACGCTCGCCAAGGCATGCGCCGCCAATCTGTCGAGCGACTCGTCGGCCCGCGCCAGCCGATGCGCAAGCTGGCCGAGCCGCTGGGCAGTCAGCCCTTCATGGGCCAAGGCCGGCAATAGTGCGCGCCAGCGGATGCGGGCAAAGCGCGGATCGTCATTGGACGGATCGCGGATGAAGGCGAGCCCTCGCGCCTCGCAGGTTGCGATCAGCCGGGATTTCGCGATCCCGAGCAGCGGCCTCGCCAGCACGGCCCCGTTCACAGCGCTGCGCGGCGCCATCCCGGCCAGGCCGGCGAGACCGGACCCCGCCGCCATGCGCATCAGCAGGGTCTCGGCCTGGTCGTCAGCGGTGTGCGCGGTGACGATCGTGGTGGCGCCTGGCACCCTCGCCTCTTCCGCCAGCAGGGCATAGCGCGCCGCGCGCGCCTTCTCCTGCACTCCGGCCTGCGGCTTCGGGCCCTGCCAGCGCCGCGTACGATGCTCGACGCCAAGCTTCGCGCACAGCTCGCCAACCATCATCGCTTCCTGCGCCGCCTCGGGGCGCAGGCCGTGATCGATGGTGACAGCCAGGAGCCGCGGACGGCCCCGCCCGGTCCAATCGGCCAGAAGCGCGAGGAGAGCGATGGAATCAGGCCCGCCCGACACCGCGACGACAAGCGTGTCGTCGTGGGCGAGCGGGCGGAACAGGACATCGGCTTCAGCCGCCGTCAGCGGCTCGGACTGGGCAGGACCTGCGGGCGCCGCGGTCAAGCGCAGCGGGCGCGCTGCCGCTCGCGCTCGACCCCCTGGCGCACCGCATTCGAGGCGGCGGGATAATCGACGCCGACCTTGGCGAAGGTGGCGCAGGCCTGGTCACGCGCACCGAGCCCGTTCAGAGACATGCCGAGCTTGAGCAGGCTGTCGGCGCCCTTGCCGGCCTTCGGAAAATCGCGCGAAATCTTCAGGAACTGCTCGGCCGCCTCACGATAGCGCCGGCGCTGGTAGTAGCTCTCGCCAAGCCAGAAGGTGGCGTCGGCCGCCAGACGATCGCGCGGATAGCTTTGCAGGAACTCGCGGAAGCTCATCTCGGCGCGCTCGTATTCCTTGCGCAGGACATGGGCGTAGGCGACGTCGTAGAGCTCGCGCGGGCTGGCCGCCTGTCCCGTCGCGGCGACGCTGGTGCCCTGCGCTGCCGCGGGCGGCAGCGCCCCTCCCGGAACCGGGCGCCCGACGCTGGAGAGGTCCATCGGCCCCTGCCCCTGGTCACCGGCGAACTCCTCGTCGATGATCTGGCCGAGCTGGCGTGGCCCGCCGGCGGCTCCCGGCTGGGCGGCAGGATCGAAGGCATCGCC
>NZ_LNCQ01000047.1:0-41307 GCF_002831785.1 Allobosea sp. FBZP-16
GCGGCGACTCCGCGCGCCGCCTCCAGTCCGGCGCCGAGCGCGGCGAGATCGCGCGGGCCGCCGCGGTCGAGCGAGAGCCGCGCCAGCGCACGAGCGATGTCGGGCACGCGCGACAGATCGCGCCGAAGCGCCTCGCGCAGCGAGGGCGTCTCGACCAGCAGCGTGACGGCGTCGTGCCGCCTGCCGATGGCTGCTGAATCGGTCAATGGCCCGGCCAAACGCTCGGCGAGCAGGCGGCTGCCACCCGGCGTCTCGGTCCGGTCGATGGTGGCGAGCAGGCTGCCGTTGCGCTCTCCCGCGAGGGTCCGGGTGAGTTCGAGATTGGCGCGGGTCGCCGCGTCGATCAGCATGGTCGCGCTCATGCCCTCGCGGACGGGCGGCGACAAAGGCGGGCGGGCGCCGAGCTGGGTGCGCTCGACATAGGCGAGCGCGGCCGCGGCGGCGGCGATCTCGGCGCGGCTGAAGGCACCGAAGGCGTCGAGCGTGGCGACGCCGAAGAACTCCTTGAGCCGCCGCTCGCCGGAGGCCGGATCGAGCCCCTCGCGCGCCAGCGGCGTCACGGGAGCGGCGACATCGCGCCAGAATTCCCTGAGCTCGGGATCGTCATGGATCGCATCGGGGCAGACGATCTCGCGCGGCTCCAGACGAGCGAGTTCGACGGCAAGACCGCGTTGATCTGTCTCCAGCACCGCGAAGCGGCCGGTCGAGATGTCGAGCGCGGCGATGCCATAGGCATAGATCTCGTCCGAGAGCCGGCGCCGGGCGACGGCGACGAGCAGGCTCGCCCGGCCGGGATCGAGCAAGCGCTCCTCGGTGATGGTGCCGGGGGTGACGAGGCGCACGACGTCGCGCTTCACCACCGATTTGGCGCCGCGCTTCTTGGCCTCGGCCGGGTCCTCGATCTGCTCGCACACGGCGACGCGATGGCCGGCGGCGATCAGCTTCTGCAGATAATCGTCGGCACGCTCTACGGGCACGCCGCACATGGCGATGTCTTCGCCGAGATGCTTGCCGCGCTTGGTCAGCACGATGCCGAGGGTGCGCGAGGCGATCTCGGCGTCCTGGAAGAACAATTCGTAGAAATCGCCCATCCGGTAGAACAGCAGGCAGTCCGGATTGTTTGCCTTGATCTCGACGTACTGCGCCATCATCGGCGTGACGCGGCCGGCGTCGGCCGCAGCTGCGGTCCTGGCGTCCGCGATGTCGTCTGGTTTTGTGTGGCGCATGGGGCGCGCACGCTAGCAAATCGCGCCGGCAAGGCCATCCGTTAGGACTGCTTTCAACATATTTAAGCAGGGTCCGTGAGCTATCTCCGGCCAAGGCCCGCCATGTCGCTGTTCATAAACCTGATCCAGAGCCTGTCCTTCCTGCTGTTGGCGGCTCTGATCCTGACCGCAGCGGCCAGCTGGATCGACCAGCGCCCGCTGCTGCGCCAGTTTGCGGTCGGCGTCCTGTTCGCGGTCGGTGCGCTGTGCAGCATGGCCAATCCGTTCGT
The DNA here is from genome assembly GCF_002831785.1 of Allobosea sp. FBZP-16. NCBI lineage: Bacteria > Pseudomonadati > Pseudomonadota > Alphaproteobacteria > Hyphomicrobiales > Alloboseaceae > Allobosea > Allobosea sp. FBZP-16. Next base: position 1,496 of record NZ_LNCQ01000047.1, read on the forward strand.
CATCCAGCCCGGGATGGTGGTCGATTCCCGCAACACCTTCGCGATCCTGGCAGGGCCGATCGGCGGGCCGATTGCGGCGCTGCTGACTGCCGTTCCGCTGGCGGTGGCGCGCTACAATCTCGGCGGCGTCGGCATGCCGACCGGGATCGCGGGCATCGTCCTGCATGCCGTCGCGGGCGCGATCTATGCCGCCTGGCTCGGCCGCCAGAAGCGTTCGCTGACGCTGCGCGATCTCGCCTGGCTCAGCCTGATCAGCGCCGGCTGCCTGATCGCCTCGAACATCTTCATGCCGAACTGGGCCGCGGCCGAGCGCTTCCTTACCGAGGCGGTGCCGATCATGATCGTCGTCGGCACGCTCGGCACCGTGCTGGTCGGGCTCGTCCTCAGCAATGACCGCGAGCGGCGCGAGACCGCCTATCGCTACAAGACGCTGCTCGATCATGTGCCCGGTACGCTCTATCAGCGGATCGATCGGCCGGACGGCGAGCGCCGCTACCGCTTCGTCAGCTACCGCCTGGACGAATTGCTCGGCATCGGCCGCGAGGCGATCGAGCGCGATCCCGAGGTTCTCCTGTCGAGAATCCTGCCGGAGGATCGTCAGCGCTGCTCGTCGACCAACGAGGAAGACCAGATCAACGAGCTCGGGCACCGCCGAACCGAACTGCGCTACCAAGCCGCCAGCGGCGCCGTCGTCTGGCTGCGCAGCGAGGCGACCCGGCGGCACTTGCCCGACGGCACGACCGTCTGGGACGGCATCCTGATCGACGTGACCACGGAAAAGACGCTGGCGAACGGCCGGCAGGAGATCGAGACGCTGCGCAAGGCCGCGCTGGAGGAGCTCGCCGTCAATCTCGAAGTGACCGTGGGCAAGGCGCTGCGCCGGGTCGGCGAGTCCGCGCGCAGCATGCTCGAAGCCGCGCAAGGCATGGCCGCCAATGCGGACCGCACCACTGCTCGCGCCGGCGAAGCGACGGAGCAGGCCGAGCTCGCCTCGCAGCGGGTCGGCAGCGTCGCCGATGCGGCCGAGCGGATCGACGCCTCGATCCGCGAGCTCACCCGCCAGACCGATCTCGCAGCCGAGACCGCCCGGCAGGCGGCCAGGCATGTCCGCTCGACCAGGACCGATGTCGACGGGCTCGCGGTCGCCGCCGACAAGGTCGGCGCCGTGCTCGCCTTCATCGAGGACATCGCGGTGCGCACCAATCTGCTCGCGCTCAACGCGACGATCGAGGCGGCGCGCGCCGGCGTCGCCGGGCGCGGCTTCTCGGTGGTCGCCGGCGAGGTCAAGAATCTCGCCGAGCAGACCCAGCAGGCGACGCAGGATATCGCCGCGACGCTGCAGGAGATCCGCGGCGCCGCAGCGGCAGTCGCCGACGCCGTCGGACAGATCGAAGGCACGATGGGGACGATCGAGACGACCTCGGACGCGATCGCACAGGTCGTCACCGGTCAGGGCGCGATTGCTTCGGGCATCGCCCTCGACGCCCAGGCCGTCGCCGGCTCAGCCGCCACCGTCACGCAGAACGTCGCCAGTGCCGGCGGCGAAGCCCGCGCCACCGGCGAAGCCGCCGTGCGCGTCGTCGCCGCGGCGCGCCTGGTCTCTGAGCAGGCGGTCGAGCTCGACCGCTATGTCGGCGACAGCGTCGCGCGCATGCGCGCCGGCCTCTAGAACCGGATCTGAGCGCAGGCCGACCCCTGCCGCAGCGAGAAAACTGCTGTCGCGCAATCGCGCCTTGTCGAGGAAAGCGACGCTGCCCTATGGTCGTTCCCCCCGAGGAAACGCCTGTGAAAAAGAATAAGCGCATGAACGATCGCTCCCCGCCCAAGCGCACCCGTCCGACCTTCACCGACCAGGAGGCGCTGCTCTTCCACTCGCAGGGGAGGCCGGGGAAGCTCGAGATCGTGCCGACCAAGCCGATGGCGACCCAGCGCGACCTGTCGCTGGCCTATTCGCCGGGCGTGGCCGTGCCGGTGCTGGCGATCGCAGAGGACCCGAGCCGCGCCTATGACTACACCACCCGCTCGAACCTGGTCGCGGTGATCTCGAACGGCACCGCCATCCTCGGCCTCGGCAATCTCGGCGCGCTCGCCTCCAAGCCGGTGATGGAAGGCAAGTCGGTGCTGTTCAAGCGCTTCGCCGACGTCGATTCGATCGACCTCGAAGTCGACACCGAGGATGCCGACAAGTTCATCGACGCAGTGCGCTATCTCGGCCCGTCCTTCGGCGGCATCAACCTCGAGGACATCAAGGCGCCGGAATGCTTCATCATCGAGCAGCGCCTGCGCGAGCTGATGGATATCCCGGTCTTCCATGACGACCAGCATGGCACCGCGATCATCGCCGCCGCCGGCCTGATCAATGCGCTCGACCTGACCGGGCGCGACATCCAGACGACAAGGCTCGTCGTCAACGGCGCCGGCGCCGCCGCGATCGCCTGCACGGAGCTGCTCAAGGCGATGGGCTTCAAGCCCGACAACGTCATCCTCTGCGACACTAAGGGCGTAATTTACCAGGGCCGCACCGAAGGCATGAACCAGTGGAAGTCGGCCCATGCCGCGGTCACCGACCGGCGCACGCTGGCGCAGGCACTGGAAGGGGCGGACGCCTTCTTTGGATTGTCGCAGAAGGGCGCGGTGACGCCGGAGATGGTCGCGTCGATGGCGGAGAATCCGATCATCTTCGCCATGGCCAATCCCGATCCGGAGATCACGCCGGAGGAGGTCCACGCCATTCGCGAGGACGCGATCATGGCGACCGGGCGGTCGGACTATCCGAACCAAGTCAACAACGTGCTCGGCTTCCCCTACATCTTCCGCGGCGCGCTCGACGTGCGCGCCACCACGATCAACATGGAAATGAAGATCGCCGCGGCCGAGGCGCTGGCGCAGCTCGCCCGCGAGGACGTGCCGGACGAGGTCGCCGCCGCCTATCAGGGCTCACGCCCACGCTACGGCAAGGATTACATCATCCCGGTGCCGTTCGACCCGCGCCTGATCCATGTCGTGCCGGCGGCGGTCGCCAGGGCGGCGATGGAGTCCGGCGTGGCCGGCAAGCCGATCGTCGACATGAACGCCTACAAGGCGCAGCTCTCGGCCCGGCGCGATCCGGTCGCCGGCACGCTCAACCGCATCTTCGAGCGCGTGCGACGCTATCCCAAGCGCGTCGTCTTCGCCGAGGGCGAGGAGGAGCAGGTCATCCGCGCCGCCGTCTCCTTCGTCAACCAGGAGCTCGGCAGGGCGATCCTGGTCGGCCGCGAGGAGCGCATCAACGAGACCGCCGAGCATCTCGGCGTCGACCTCGCCGCCAAGGGCATCGAGATCCAGAACGCCAGGCTCTCGCACCGTAACTCCGCCTATGCGCAGTATCTCTACGAGCGGCTGCAGCGGCACGGCTATCTGTTCCGCGACTGCCAGCGCCTGATCAACCAGGATCGCAATCATTTCGCTGCCGCGATGGTCGCGCTCGGCGATGCCGATTCGATGGTCACCGGCGTCACCCGCAACTACTCGATCGCGCTGGAGGAGGTTCGCCGCGTCATCGACGATCGGCCGGGCCACCGCCTGATCGGCGTCTCGATCGCGATCACGCGCGGGCGGACCGTGCTCATCGCCGACACCGCGATCACCGAGATGCCGACGGCGCAGGAACTGTCGGAGATCGCGATCGAGGCCGCCGGCGTCGCCCGCCGGCTCGGTTATGAGCCGAAGGTCGCCATGCTCGCCTTCTCGACCTTCGGCCATCCGGCCGGCGAGCGCTCGGAGAAAGTGCGCGATGCCGTGACGATCCTCGACGGCCAGCGCGTCGACTTCGAGTACGATGGCGAGATGGCCGCCGATGTCGCACTCAATCGCGACCTGATGGCGCAATATCCGTTCTGCCGCCTGACCGGACCGGCGAACGTGCTGGTGATGCCGGCGTTCCACTCGGCCTCGATCTCGACCAAGATGCTGCAGGAGCTCGGCGGCGCCACCGTGATCGGCCCGCTGCTGGTCGGCCTCGACAAGCCGGTGCAGATCGTGCCGCTCGGCGCCAAGGATTCCGACATCGTCAACATGGCGGCGCTGGCGGCGTTCAACATCGGCGGGTGACACCTGCCGTCATGCTCGGGCGAAGACCCGAGCATCTCATGACAAAAAAGGCGCCCTTGAAGGGGCGCCTCTTCCTGCTGGAGATTCTCGGGTCGGCGCTGCGCACCGCCCGAGAATGACGCGCGTGCGGCCCGTCAGTTCGTGCGCGGGCCGAGATCGCGCGGGGCGGCGTTGACCGTGACGATCTGGCCGTTGCGTAGTTCCAGCACGGCAAGGCCGCGCTCGTTCAGCCCGTCGGGACGGAAACGGAAAACGCCGTCGGCACCGGCAAAGCCGGACGCATTGGTGAGTACGCTTTCCGAGAAGCGCTGGCTGCCCTGGGTGCGGGCGAGCGCCGCCGCCAGCGAGACCGCGTCATAGGACAATGTCGCGGTGCGGGTCGGGGCGCTGTTGAAGCGCTTCTGGTAGCGGCCGGCGAAGGCATTGAAGCCGGCGGTGTCGGGCGAGGCGAACCAGCCGCCCTGGATCGCCGGAACGCGCGCGACATTGGCGTCGTTCCAGACGCCGGTGCCGAGCGGCTTGACCTTGGCCGGGTCGTAGCCGGCCTGCTGCAGGATGAGGCCCAGCGTCGGCATCGTCGCGGCGTCTGCCGGCACGAACAGCGCGTCCGCCTGCTGCAGCGCCGGCGCCAGCCGCGTGGCGGCGGCACGCATGCTGTTCTGGTCGGCGCCGAAGCGCTCGATCACAGCGACGCGGGCGCCACGATTGGCGACCGCCTGCTGGAAGGCGCCCTCGACGACCTTGCCATAGGCGGTCTCAGGCACGAGCGCGGCGAAGGATTTGCGCCCCTGTGCCGAGGCATAGGCGATGACGCGGTTGACGTCATTCTCCGGCGGAAACGACAGCAGGTAGATGCCGCGCGAGGCGACGTTGCTGTCGCTGGAGAAGGCGATCACCGGCTTGCCGGCGCCACGGGCGACCTGGCCGACAGCCTGGACGGAGGGCGCGAAGAGCGGGCCGATGATCAATTCGGCGCCTTCGCGGAGAGCTTCCTGCGCCGCGGCCTGGGCGCCATCGGGCGTGCCGCGATCATCCTTGACCAGCAGCGTGAGGTCAGCGCCGGGGAATTCGGCAAGCGCCATCTCGGCGGCGTTCTTCAGCGAGTTGCCGACGGTCGCGCCCGAGCCCTCGGCGGTGAGCGGCAGAATCAGGCCGACCTTGACCGAGCCGGTGCCGATGGTCGGGCCGCTCGGCTGGGCAGCGCCGCCCGCCTGCGGCGCAGTGGAGCTGTCGAAGCCGGGCAGGCCGCCGGTTCCGCCGCTGCAGGCGGCGAGCGCCGCACCGACACCGGACAACAGGATGAGGCGGCGGCTCGGCGGAGTGAGGAGCTTGCTCTGACGCGACACGGCTTTCGTCTCCACTCCTCGGCGAGGCGCGAGACCAAGCCCACACCAGCTGAATCTTGTCCCGAACCGTGGACCATTCCTGCCAGTGAGCAAGGCTATTTTCAAGTTGTTAACTCTAGGTTGCCGTACCGGCAGTGGCATCTTCCGGGCCGCTGTGGCAGTTTCGCCGCCATGTCCGGCCCCATATCCGCCCCGCCCGCCCCAGGTCGCGCCCCGAGCTATGCGGCCTTCGGGCTCCGGGCCGAGGCCGAGCCGCTCGCACCGGGCCTGCATATCGTCGCAACGCCGATCGGCAATCTCAAGGACATCTCGTTCCGGGCGCTGTCGACGCTGGCTGCCGCCGACGCGGTGCTGGCCGAGGACACCAGGACCTCGAAGACGCTGCTGGCGCATTACGGCATCGCGACGCCGCTGCTGCCCTATCACGAGCACAACGCCGCGCAGATGCGCCCGAAGATCATGGACAAGCTGCGCCAGGGCGGCAAGCTGGCGCTGATCTCGGATGCCGGCACGCCTCTGGTCTCCGATCCCGGCTACAAGCTCGTCGCCGAAGTCGTGGCGGAGGGTTTGCCGGTCACCGGCATTCCCGGCCCCTCCGCCGTGCTGGCGGCTTTGGTGCTGGCGGGATTGCCGACCGATCGCTTCTTCTTCGAGGGCTTCCTGCCGCCGAAGAGCGCGGCACGAAAGGCACGCCTCACCGAGCTTGCCGCCATTCCCGGCACGCTCGTCTTCTTCGAATCGCCGCGCCGGCTCGCCGAGATGCTGGCCGACGCCGCTGCGGTTCTCGGCGCACGCTCCGGCGCGGTCGCGCGCGAACTGACCAAATATTACGAGAACGTCCGCCGCGGCGCCCTTGCCGAGCTTGCCGCCCACTATGCCGAAGCCGAGGAGGCGCGCGGCGAGATCGTCGTGGTGATCGGCCCGCCCGACGCCTCCGCCGTGGCCACGGCCGCGCAGGGCGACACGCTCGACGAAGCCCTGCGCGCCGCGCTCGCGAAAGTCTCGCTGAAGGAGGCGGTGGCGCAGGTCGCCGCCGCCAGCGGCCAGCCGCGCCGCGTCGTCTATGCCCGCGCCCTCGAACTGACGCGCACGCCATGAGCGAGGCGCTCCGCAGCCGGCGTGCGCGCCGTTCCGGCCTGTCCGGCCGCCGCGGCGAATGGCTCGCCGTCGCCTTCCTCAGCCTCAAGGGCTACCGCCTGCTGCAGCACCGCTTCGGCGGCAAGGGCGGCGAGATCGACCTGATCATGGCCCGCGGCGACGACATCGTCTTCGTCGAGGTCAAGGCGCGCGCATCGCTCGACGACGCTGCGAGCGCGATCACGGCGGACAAGCGCCGACTGATCGAAGCCCGCATCCGGCAATGGCTGGCGCGCAATCCCTGGGCGATGCAACGTAACCTCAGGGCCGACGCGGTCTTCCTCGCGCCCTGGCGGCTGCCCCGCCATGTCTCGCGCGTGTTCGAGCTGGTGCTCTGACGCAAGGCTGAGCCACTTGCACGAGCGGGCTGTCGCAGCCGATATAACGGCCGCAACCGGAGCTGCCGCCATGCCGCTGAACGTCGCCATCCAGATGGACCCGATCGAGAAGGTCCGCATCGCCGGCGACACCGGCTTCGCGCTGATGCTGGAAGCGCAGGCGCGCGGGCACAGGCTCTTCACCTACACCCCCGACAAGCTCACCTTGCGCGATGGCAAGGTCACCGCCGTGATAAGCCCGGTCGAGGTGCGCGACGTCGAGGGCGACCATTACACCCTCGGCCAGCCCGAGCGGACCGATCTCTCGACGCTCGACGTGGTGCTGCTGCGCCAGGATCCGCCCTTCGACATGGCCTATGTCTCCTCGACGCATATGCTCGAGCGCATCCATCCGAAGACGCTGGTCGTCAACGACCCCACCGAGGTCCGCAATGCGCCGGAAAAACTCTTCGTCACGCATTTCCCCGAGCTGATGCCGCCGACGCTGATCACGCGCGACCGCGCCGAGATCGAAGCCTTCCGCGAGGAGTTCGGCGACATTGTGATGAAGCCGCTCTACGGCCATGGCGGCGCGACCGTGTTCAAGACCGGCAAGGGCGACCCGAATTTCGGCTCGCTCTACGACCTGTTCGCCAATCTCTTCCGCGAGCCCTGGGTGGTGCAGGCCTTCCTCAAGGAGGTCACGGAGGGCGACAAGCGCATCATCCTGATCGACGGCAAGGCGGCGGGCGCGGTCAACCGCGTGCCGGCGGCCGGCGACCTGCGCGCCAACATGGTGCGCGGCGGCGCGGCGAGGCCGACCGACCTGTCGAAGCGCGAGCTCGAGATCTGCGAGCGCATCGGCCCGGCGCTCAGGGAGCGGGGCCTGCTGCTGGTCGGCATCGACGTGATCGGCGGCAAGCTGACCGAGATCAACGTCACCGCGCCGACCGGGGTGCGCGCCATCAAGAAGCTCGGCGGTCCCGATCTGGCGGCCCAGCTCTTCGAGGTGATCGAGGCCAAGCGCGCGGCGAACTAGTTCAGGCGGCGACGCCAGACGTCCCGTTCAGCGGATTGTCCGGATCCCAGCCGTATTTCATCGTCTCAAAGCGCATCGCCATCGCATCGACGAGCAGGAGCTTGCCGACCAGCGGCTCGCCGAAGCCGGTGATCGCGCGGATCACTTCCAGCGCCATCAGCGAGCCCATCACGCCGGCGAGCGCACCGAGCACGCCGGCCTCGGCGCAGGGCGCGACCGTGCCGGGGGGCGGTTCGTCCGGGAACAGGCAGCGATAGGTCGGGTTGGGCTTCCCGTCTGGAGCCGTCTCATGCGCGCGGATCGTGGTGAGCGAGCCGTCGAAGCGGCCGAGCGCCGCCGTCACCAGCGGCTTCTTCTCGTGGAAGCAGGCGTCGGAGACGGCATAACGCGTCGCGAAATTGTCGGAGCCATCGGCGACCACGTCATAGAAGGCGACGAGGGCGCGCGCGTTGTGCGGGTCGATCCGCGTGACGTATTCCTCAATCTCGACCCGCGGGTTGAGCCGCGTGACGAAATTGGCCGCGGCGACCACCTTGCGTGCCCCGATATCCTCCGCGCCGAAGATGATCTGCCGCTGCAGATTCGAGAGCGAGACATGGTCGTCGTCGACGATGCCGATCGTGCCGACGCCGGCCGCCGCGAGATAGGGGATTAATGGTGCGCCCAGGCCGCCGGCGCCGATCACCAGAACGCGGGCGCGCTTGAGCTTCGCCTGGCCGGGCCCGCCGATTTCCGGCAGCACCAGATGGCGGGCATAGCGCTCGATCTCGGCTTCGTTCAGCGTCATGGCCGGCAAGCTAGGCCGATCCGTCCGCCTCAGCAATCGGGTGCCCTGCGGTGACAGGAAGCGGGTGTCTGCACCGTCCACGCGCCTGCGATCACCCGCGCCTCATCGTCTGAACGAAGGAACGGGACATGACGGCACTGAAGGACAAGGTCGCGATCGTCACCGGCGCGAGCTCAGGGATCGGCCGGGCAGCGGCAAAACTCTTCGCAGCGGAGGGTGCCTGCCTCGTCGTTACCGCGCGGCGGCCAGCTGAGCTCGATGCGCTCGTCGGCGAGATCAAGGCGGACGGCGGCGAAGCGATCGCCGTCGCCGGCGACATCCGCGAGGAGGCGCTGGCGCAGCTCTTGGTCGAGACCGCGACCCAGCGCTTCGGCGGGCTCGACATCGGCTTCAACAATGCCGGCATCATCGGCGAACTCGGCTCGATCGGGCAGATGGCGAGCGAGAACTGGCACGAGGTGATCGCGATCAACCTGACCAGTGCCTTCCTCGGCGCAAAGCATCAGGTTCCGGCGCTGGAGGCGCGCGGCGGCGGCTCGCTGATCTTCACCTCGAGCTTCGTCGGCCATACCGCCGGGCTTGCCGGCATGTCGGCCTATGCCGCCAGCAAGGCCGGGCAGATCGGCCTGGTGAAAGCGCTCGCAGCCGAGCTCGGCGGCAAGCGCATCCGCGTCAACGCCCTGCTGCCGGGCGGTACCGACACGCCGGCCGCGACGACCAATGCGCCGGGCGCCGGCCCGGACGTACTCGCCTTCGTCGAAGGCATCCACGCCTTGAAGCGCATGGCGCAGCCGGAGGAGATCGCCCGCGCCGCGCTCTTCCTCGCCTCGGACGCATCGAGCTTCGTCACCGGCACGGCCTTCCTCGCCGATGGCGGCGTCTCGATCCAGCGCGGCTGAGGCGACTGTTCATATGTGACCGATATCGCCGAGCGGGCCTGCAAGCCCGCTTGGCCCCGTCCGCAAGCCGTGCCATCGTGACCCCAGGCAGGAATGGCGCAACCATTCCGCATGTGACAGGGGAACGGCTCGATGCGTTTGAAATCTCTCGCCCTCGCTCTGGCGGGCGTCGCCCTTTCGGCCATGGCGGCCGTCGCCCAGACGGCGATCAAGCCGGCGATCGTCTATGACAAGGGCGGCAAGTTCGACAAATCCTTCAACGAGGGCGTCTTCGTCGGGGCCGAGAAGTTCAAGGCCGAGACCGGCGTCGAGTTCCGCGATTTCGAGCCGACCAACGATGCGCAGATCGAGCAGGCGCTGCGGCGCTTCGCCCGCGACGGCCATTCGCCGATCATCGCCGTCGGCTTCTCGCAGGCGACCGCATTGCAGAAGGTCGCAGCCGAGTTCCCGAATCTGAAGTTCACCATCATCGACATGGTGGTCGAGCTGCCGAACGTACAGTCGGTGGTGTTCAAGGAGCATGAGGCCTCCTATCTCGTCGGCCTCATCGCCAGCCTGGCCTCGAAGACCAACAAGGTCGGCTTCGTCGGCGGCATGGACATCCCGCTGATCCGCAAATTCGCCTGCGGCTACGTCCAGGGCGTCAAGGCCGGCAAGAAGGACGCCGAGATCTTCCAGAACATGACCGGCTCGACCCCGGCCGCCTGGAATGATCCGGTGAAGGGCGGCGAGCTCGCCAAGTCGCAGATCGACCGCGGCGCCGATGTGATCTACCACGCCGCCGGCGGCACCGGCATCGGCGTGCTGCGCGCTGCGGCCGACGCCGGCAAGCTCGGCATCGGCGTCGATTCCAATCAGAACATGCTGCATCCCGGCAAGGTGCTGACCTCGATGCTGAAGCGCGTCGACGTCGCCGCCTACACCTCGTTCAAGGAGGCCCGCGACGGGACCTGGAAGCCGGGCGTCTCGGTGCTGGGGCTGAAGGAGGACGGCGTCGGCTGGGCGCTCGACGACAACAACAAGGCGCTGATCACGCCGGAGATGAAGGCCGCCGCCGACAAGGCCCGCGCCGACATCATCGCCGGCACCGTCAAGGTCCACGACTACATGTCGGATTCCAAGTGCACGATGTGAGCGCGGCGCGTCGGTGAACAACCCGCACCCTGCGATCGAGCTCAGCGGCATCTGCAAGGCGTTCGGCCCGGTCAAGGCCAACAAGGACGTCTCGCTGTCGGTCGCCGCCGGCTCGATCCACGGCATCGTCGGCGAGAACGGCGCCGGCAAGTCGACGCTGATGTCGATCCTCTACGGCTTCTACGAGGCCGATGCCGGCGAGATTCGGGTGCGCGGGCAAGTGCGGCGCATCCGCTCCTCCTCGGATGCGATTGCCGCCGGGATCGGCATGGTCCACCAGCACTTCATGCTGGTCGAGCCGCTCTCGGTCGTCGAGAACATCGTGCTCGGTGCCGAGGGCGGGGCGCTGCTCAAGCGCGGCATCGGCAAAGCGCGGGCCGAGCTGGCGCGCCTCAGCCAGGAATACGGCCTCGCCATCGATCCCGACGCGATCGTGGGCGAGCTCTCGGTCGGCCTGCAGCAGCGCGTCGAGATCCTGAAGGCGCTCTATCGCGGGGCTGAGGTGCTGATCCTCGACGAGCCCACCGCCGTGCTGACGCCGGCCGAGGCCGACCAACTCTTCGAACTGCTGCGGGCGCTGAAGGCGCAGGGCAAGACGGTGATCCTGATCACCCACAAGCTGCGCGAGATCATGGCGGTGACTGACCGCGTCTCGGTGATGCGGCGCGGCGAGATGGTCGCCCATGTCGAGACGGAACGGACCTCGCCGGCCGAGCTCGCCGAGGCGATGGTCGGCCGGCGCGTGCTGCTGCGCGTCGAGAAAACACCGCGAAAGCGCGGCGCGCCGGTGCTGGAAGCCGCTGGCCTCTCCGTGATCGACGAACGCGGCTGCGAGACGCTGCGCGATGCCAGCCTGACCCTGCACGAAGGCGAGATCGTCGGCATCGCCGGTGTCGCCGGCAACGGGCAAAGCGAATTGCTCGACGTGCTCGCCGGGTTGACCCAGCCTGCCCGCGGCGTGATCCGACTCGGCGGAAAAATCCTCAACGCCGCCGACCGCAACCCGGCCAATCTGCGCAGGCTCGGCCTGATGCACATTCCCGAGGATCGCTTGCGCACCGGCCTCGTCACCGCCTTCGCCGCGGCCGAGAACGCGATCTTGGGCTATCATGACGACCCGGCCTTCGGGCGCGGACCCTTCCTGTCGCCGACACTGATCGAGCAGCATGCCCGCGCCGGGATGCAGGATTATGATGTCCGCCCGGTCGATCCCGGTTTGAAGACCGCGAAGTTCTCCGGGGGCAACCAGCAGAAGATCGTGCTCGCCCGCGAGATCGAGCGGGCGCCGAAGGTGCTGCTGGTCGGCCAGCCGACGCGCGGCGTCGATATCGGCGCGATCGAGTTCATCCATCGCCGCCTGATCGCCCTGCGCGACGCTGGGGTCGCGATCCTGCTCGTCTCGGTCGAGCTGGAAGAGGTGATGGCGCTGTCCGACCGGATCCTGGCACTCTGCGGCGGCCAGATCACCGGCGAGCGCGAGGCGGTGGCGACCGATGAGCGCGATCTCGGACTGCTGATGGCCGGCGTCAGCGAGCGGGCGGCATGAGCGCCGCGCCGATCGACCTTCCCCGCTGGGCCGACACCGCCCTTGTCCCGCTGGTCTCGGTCGCGGCGGCGCTCGTCGTCGCCGGGCTCGTCGTACTCTCGATCGGCGAAAGCCCGCTGGAGGCGACGACGCTCTTGCTGAAGGGCTCGCTCGGCAGTCTCGAAGGCCTCGGCTTCACGCTCTACTACACCACCAATTTCATTTTCACCGGCCTTGCCGTCGCCGTCGCCTTCCATGCCGGGCTGTTCAATATCGGCGGCGAGGGCCAGGCCACCATCGCCGGCATCTTTGCCGCGCTCGCCTGCCTCTGGCTGGCGCCGCTGCCGGGCATCCTGCTGGTGCCGCTCGCCGTTCTCGCCGCTGCGGCGGGCGGCGCGCTCTGGGCCTTCATCCCCGGCTATCTCCAGGCGACGCGCGGCAGCCATGTCGTGATCACCACGATCATGTTCAACTTCATCGCCGCGACGCTGATCGTCTACCTGCTGGTCGAAGTGATGGGGAAAACCGGTTCGATGCAGCCGGAAACCCCGGATTTCCCGAAGCAGGCGGTGCTGACGCCGATCCATGAGCTGCTCGGCGCCTTCGGGCTGAAACTGCCCTCGACGCCGCTCAACACTTCGTTCCTGCTGGCGCTGGCGTCGCTTGTCGCGGTCTGGGCGCTGATCTACCGCTCGCGGCTCGGCTATGCGATCCGCACCGTCGGCGCCAATCCACGCGCCGCCGCCTATGCCGGCATCCCGCCGGCGCGGATCATCATGGTGGCGATGGCGATCTCGGGCGCGCTGGCGGGCGGTCTCGCCGTCAACGAAGCCATGGGCGTGCAGCACCGGCTCGTGCTCGATTTCACCGCCGGCTACGGCTTCGTCGGCATTGCGGTCGCGCTGATGGGGCGCGGCCATCCGGTTGGCGTCGGCCTCGCGGCCCTGCTCTTCGGCGTGCTCTACCAGGGCGGCGCCGAGCTCTCCTTCGACAAGCCGACCATCACCCGCGACATGGTCGTGGTCATCGGCGGCATCGTCATCCTCTTCGCCGGCGCGCTCGACGGGCTGTTCCGGCGCCTCGTCGCCAGCGTGCTCGCTATCGGGCGCGGGGGCTGAGGCGATGGAGATCGTCCAGACCATCGCCGTCATCCTCGATTCGACGATCCGCCTGTCGATCCCGCTGCTCTGCGCGGCGCTGGCCGGGCTCTGGTCGGAACGCTCGGGCGTCGTCGACATCGGCCTCGAAGGCAAGATGCTGATCGCCGCCTTCGCCTCGGCGGTGGTCGCCTATCACAGCGGCTCGGCCTGGGCCGGCTTAGGGGCCGGCATGCTCGCCGCGATCGCGCTGTCGCTGATGCACGGCTTTGCCGCAATCACCTGGCGCGGCAACCAGATCGTCTCCGGCGTCGCGATCAACATGCTGGCGGTCGGGCTCACCGCCATCCTCGGCAATGCCTGGTACGGCCAAGGCGGGCGCACGCCCAACCTCGAAGGGGCCGCCCGCTTTCCCGAACTCGATCTGCCTTTCGTCGGGGCGCTGAAGGAGATCCCCGTCTTCGGACCGATCTACGACATCGCCATCTCCGGCCACGCGGCGCCGGTCTATCTCGCCGTGCTCGCCCTCGTGCTGACGGCGCTGACACTGAAGCACACCCGCTTCGGCCTGCGCCTGCGCGCCGTCGGCGAGAATCCGGCTGCAGTCGACACCGCCGGCGTCTCGGTCGCCGGCTTGCGTTATGCCGCGGTGATCATCTGCGGCGCGCTCTGCGGGCTGGGCGGCACCTATCTCGCCGTCTCGCAATCGGCCGGCTTCCTGCCGCAGATGACCGCCGGCAAGGGCTTCATCGCGCTGGCCGCCGTGATCTTCGCCAATTGGCGGCCCTGGCCGGCCCTGTTCGCCTGCCTGCTCTTCGGCTTGCTCGACGCTGTCGCGATCAGACTTCAAGGCGTCGTGCTACCCGGCATCGGCCAGGTGCCGGTGCAGGCGATCCAGGCCCTGCCCTATGTGATGACAGTGGTGCTGCTCGCCGGCTTCATCGGCAAGGCGACGCCGCCCAAGGCCTCGGGCCTGCCCTATGTCAAGGAACGCTGAGTGTCCGCCGAACCCGATCTCGACGCGCTCTTTGCCGCGGCGCTAGCAGCACAGCAGAAGGCCTATGCGCCTTATTCCCGCTTCAAGGTCGGGGCCGCCATCCTCGCCGATGACGGCAAGGTCTATCCCGGCTGCAATGTCGAGAACGCCGCCTACCCGGTCGGCGCCTGCGCCGAAGCGGGAGCGATCTCGGCGATGATCGCCGGCGGTGCGGGGGCGATCCGCGCGATCGTCGTCATCGGCGATGGCGCCGAGCTGGTGACGCCCTGCGGCGCCTGCCGGCAGCGTATCCGCGAATTCGCCGCGCCGGAGACGCCGATCCTGATCGCCGGGCCGGACGGAATCCGCGCCCGATTTTCGCTGGCCGAGCTGTTGCCAGCCTCGTTCGGACCGGCCAATTTGCCGAAGTGATTTGCGGGCACCGTCCAGGTGACCCGACGAGCGCGGCCAACGCGCCGATGGAGCAGACAACATGGCAGCGGATGCGCTTTTCGACCAAGCGGCATCGGTATTGATCGATCGTGGCATCGATGGCGGCATCGACTGCGCCATCGTGCTCGGCACCGGGCTCGGCCGCATCATCGACGACATGGTCGAGCCGATCTCGATTCCGTTCGAGGAGATTCCCGGCTTCCCGAAGGGCGCGGTCTCCGGCCATGCCAAGCGGCTCAGCTATGGCGTGCTGCACGGCAAGCGGGTGCTGGTCTTCGAGGGCCGCGCGCATTTCTACGAGACCGGCGATCCCGCCATCATGCGCGTGCCGCTCGGTATGCTCGCCGCCTTCGGCTCGCCGCCGCTGGTGCTGACCAACGCCGCCGGCTCGCTGCGGCCCGATCTTCGGCCGGGCAGCCTCGCCTTGATCACCGACCACATCAACTATAACGGCCCCAACCCGCTGGTCGGCGATACCGGCGATGGCCGCTTCGTGCCGATGGTCGACGCCTATGACCCGCATCTGCGCGCCCGGCTGAAGAAGGCGGCGGCGGCCAGCGGCGCCAATATGGGCGAAGGCGTTTATATGTGGTTCTCCGGACCGAGCTTCGAGACGCCGGCCGAGATCAAGATGGCCAAGACGCTCGGCGCCGATCTCGTCGGCATGTCGACCGTACCGGAGGTGATCCTGGCGCGCCGCTATGGCCTGCGCGTCGCCGGCCTCTCGATCGTTACCAATATGGGCGCGGGCATTTTGGGCGGCGCGCCCAGCCATGGTGAGACGCGCGACGTCGCGGCGACCGCGACCACGGCGCTGCGGCGGGTGCTGCGCGCCTTCCTGAGCGAGCTCTGATCATGTCGGACGCCGACCTCGCCTTGCGCGCGCTACGCCTGCTCGATCTGACGGATCTGTCCGATCAGGCGAACGAGACCGGTACGCTGCAGCTCTGTGCACGGGCGGTCGCAGCGCCCGGCCCGGTCGCGGCGATCTGCATCTGGCCGCAATTCCTCAAGCTGGCGCGCCAGACGCTGAAAGCCTCGCCGGTCAGGATCGCAACCGTGATCAACTTTCCGGCCGGCAACAGCAATTGCAGCCTGATCGGCAGCGACATCACCGAGGCGATCGCGGATGGCGCCGACGAGATCGACCTGGTGCTGCCCTGGCGCGCCTTCCTCACCGGCGATGCCGAGATCGCCCGCGAGATGGTCGCCGAGGCGCGCGGCAGCTGCGGCGACAAGACGCTCAAGGTCATCCTCGAAACCGGCGAGTATCCCGATCAGCTCGCGGTTCGCGCCGCTTCCGAGCTTGCGATCGCAGCGGGCGCCAATTTCATCAAGACCTCGACCGGCAAGACCAAGACCTCCGCCACGCCGGCGGCCGCCCGCACCATGCTGGAGGCAATCAAGGCCTCGGGCAAACCAGTCGGCCTCAAGCCATCAGGCGGGCTGCGCACGCTGGCCGACGCAAAAACCTATCTCGATCTCGCCGACGAGATCATGGGCCCTGACTGGGCGACGGCGAAGACCTTCCGCTTCGGCGCCAGCGGGCTCTATGGCGTGCTCGCCGACATCATCGCCGGCATCGCCCCGGCCGAACGGACCGACGGAGCCTATTGATGCGCCTGCCGCAGGAAATCATCGCCGCCAAGCGCGATGGCGAGCGCCTGAGCGTAAACGACATCCGCCAGATGATCGCCGGGCTGACCGACGGCGCGGTCAGCGAGGGCCAGGCCGCCGCCTTCGCCATGGCGATCTTCTTTCGCGACATGGACGCCGAGGAGCGCGTCGCGCTGACCCTGGCCATGCGCGATTCCGGCACGGTGCTGGACTGGCGCGACCTGCCGGGCCCGGCGCTCGACAAGCACTCGACCGGCGGTGTCGGCGACACGGTCTCGCTGCCGCTCGCCGCGGCAGTGGCGGCCTGCGGCGGCTATGTCCCGATGATCTCCGGCCGCGGCCTCGGCCATACCGGCGGCACGCTCGACAAGCTCGACGCAGTGCCGGGCTATGTCACCCAGCCGGGCATCGACCTCTTCCGCCATGTCGTGCGCGAGGCCGGCTGCGCCATCATCGGCCAGACCGCCGATCTCGCCCCGGCCGACAAGCGGCTCTATGCGATCCGCGACGTGACCGGCACGGTCGAATCGATCCCGCTGATCACCGCTTCGATCCTGTCGAAGAAGCTCGCCGCCGGGCTCTCCGGCCTCGCCATGGACGTGAAGTTCGGCTCCGGCGCCTTCATGCGCGATTTCGACAAGGCGCAAGCGCTGGCGCAGAGCCTCAGCGATGTCGGCAACGGCGCCGGGCTGCCGACACGGGCCCTGCTCACCGATATGAGCGAGCCGCTGGCCTCAGCCGCCGGCAATGCGCTCGAGGTCGCCTATGCGCTCGATCATCTGACCGGACGGCGGCGCGAACCGCGCTTCCATGAGGTCACTGTGGCGCTCTCCGCCGAGATGCTGCTGCTCGGTCGGCTGGCGGCGACGCGCGAAGAAGCGATCGCGAAAATCGAGGACGCCTTCGCCAGCGGCGCGGCGGCGGAGCGCTTCATCCACATGATCGCGGCGCTCGGCGGCCCGGCCGACCTGCTGGAGCATCCCGAGCGACATTTTCCGCGGGCGCCGATCGTCCGCCCGGTCTTCTCCGATCGTCCCGGCCTGGTCGAGGCGATCGACACCCGCGGCGTCGGCCTCGCCGTGGTCGCACTCGGTGGCGGACGTACCCGGCCGCAGGACGAGATCGACCATGCCGTCGGGATCACCGAGCTCGCCGGGCTCGGCGAGCGGGTCGGGCCGGACAGGCCGCTCGGTATCATCCATGCCCGCAGCGAGGCCGGCTTCGACGCCGCCCGCATCCGCCTGAAGAGCGCCTATCGCCGCGGCGAGGCCGCTGTTACGCGTGGGCCGCTGATCATCCCTGCCTAGGAGAGTCCTTTCCATGAGCCTGCTTCTGGCGATCACCGGCTGGCATGTCGAGAGCTGGCGCGAGCGCTTTTCGGCGCTGCTGCCGGACCTGCCGATCGTCACGCTCGGCGAGCCCTTCGACCGGCGCGCCGTGCATTATGTCGCGAGTTGGAAGCATCCCGAGGGCAGCCTTGCCGGCCTGCCCAATCTCGCAGCGATCTTTTCGCTCGGCGCCGGTGTCGACCACCTTTTCACCGACGGCCGCCTGCCGCAGGCGCCGATCGCTCGCGTGATCGATCCCGACCTGACGACGCGGATGAGCGAATATGTCGTCATGCACTGCCTGATGCAGCTGCGCCAGCAGCGCCGCTACGAGCGCCAGCAGCGCGAGAAGTCCTGGGACGACGACCGCCACCAGCCGGCGGCGCGCGAGGTCCGCGTCGGCGTCATGGGGCTGGGCGAGCTCGGCCAGGACGCGGCGCGCAAGCTGCAGGTGATCGGCTTCGACGTCGCCGGCTGGAGCCGCTCGCCGAAGGTGATCGAGGGGCTCGCCACCTTCTCCGGCGAGGACGGCCTGGCGGCCTTTCTCGCCCGCACCGACATCCTGGTCGTGCTGCTGCCGCATACGCCGGAGACGGAAGGCATCCTGAACCGCCCGCTGCTCGCCAGGCTGGCGCGCGACGGCCGGCTCGGCGGGCCGGTACTGATCAATGCCGGCCGTGGGAAACTGCAGGTCGAGACGGACATCCTCGCCGCGCTCGACGCCGGCGAGCTCCGGGAAGCCGTGCTCGACGTGTTCGAGACCGAGCCGCTGCCGCAGGACTCCCGGCTCTGGACCCATCCGGCCGTGACGGTGACGCCGCACAACTCCGCCATGTCGGCGCCCGAGGCGGTCGCCGACCAGATCGCGGCGCAGATCAGGCGTCTGGAGGCCGGCGGCGAGCTGCAGAACGTCGTCGACCCCAGCCGGGGTTATTGAGGCACGCCGTCAAGACGTGGATGGTCGGGACAGCAGCGGCGCAATTTAACCCAACCGCCGAATCGCGGTGATCGGCCCGCCATTGCGGGCGAGGATGCGATCGCGCGCCGGGCGCAAGGGTTCGCTGATCACGCTCATCGTATAGGCGGTGGCGTGCAGCAGCGTGTCGGGATCGGTCATGATGCCGACATGGCCCTTCCAGAAGACGAGGTCGCCGCGGCGAAGGCCCTCCAGGCCCTCGTCGAAGGCGACGGCTTCGCCGAGCCCACGCTCCTGCATGTCGGAGTCGCGCGGCGCCGCCACCCCGGCAGCCGCCAGCGAGAGCTGGACCAGCGCCGAGCAGTCGAGGCCGAGGCTGGTCTTGCCGCCCCAGAAATAGGGCACGTTGAGGAAGCGCTCGGCGACGGCGACGAAATCCGGCTCGTGCTGCTCGCGGAGGCACAGATGCTGCTTGAAGATATGGCCGCCATGGCCGGTGGTGAAGAAGTCGCCGCTCTCGCCGGTCACCGCCACCCCTGCATCGAGCGACAGCGCCTCCAGCGGCGGCAGTTTGATCGAAGGGCCGGGGTAGACGAAGGTCCGGAGCGCGCTGACGCGATGCGTCGGCACCGGCGCGTCGCCGGCGAGGCAATCGTCGGGCAGGTAGCCGACATAGGAATCGCCGACGAGCTGGCCCCAGGCCCAGCCCTCATGCTGTTCGTAGACCCTGACCGCCTCTCCCGCGAGCGCCTCGGTGTCGAGCGGCGCATCCGGCCGGGGCTCGCGCCGCAGCGGCACTGACGGCGTCACCACCCGCATCGGCATCGGATCGACGAAAGCCAGGGCCTCGACCTGGCCATCGAGATGGCGGGCGGCGAGATCCGGGCGGGCGGGGGTGAGGCGGCGGTCGAGAATCGGGCTCATGCCGGCACTGTAATCCTGTCCGGTTAACGCGCGAAGCGTTCAGGCTGGTCCCAATTCGCGCGCTCGCGCAGTGACGAGATCGGCGAGGTGCTCGACCGCCAGCGCGCCGGCGACGGTCCGCTGAATGACCACGTTGCGCTTGTCGAGCTCGTCGCGCTTGCGGCTGACGAGACCGAGCTTGCCCATGCTGTCGAGGGCACGGGTGATCACCGGCTTGGTGACGCCGAGCCGCGCCGCGAGGCCGCGCACGGTGTGCGGCGGCAATTCGAGATAGATGGTCAGAAGGATCGCGGTCTGGCGCACCGAGAGATCGGCTTGCGTGTCGCGCACCAGATCGAGATGAACCTCGCGCCAGAGCCTGAGCGCCTGCGTCGGCTTGATCTCCAGCACCATCGCGTCCCCGATCGTTACGGGTCCGTATCATTATCGCAGCGTGATCGTCGCGCAAGCAGAGCCACGCAGCAGGCTTAACGCACGCCGTAGAGCTGCTTCGCCAGCGCGTAGGTCAGCCGTGCCGTCTGGCATTCGCCGCCTTCGGGCCGGCCGGGCCTGGTCGAGGGGTTCCAGCCGTAAATGTCGAAATGGGCATAGGAGCGGCTCTTCTCGACGAAGCGGTTGAGGAAGAGCGCCGCCGTCACCGAGCCGGCAAAGGCGCCGCCGGAGACGTTGTTCATATCGGCGATCTTGGAATCGAGCATGCCGTCATAGGGCGGCCAGAGCGGCATGCGCCAGACCGGATCGTTCACCGCCGCGCCGAGGCGGGCGATCTCGGCGGCAAGTCCGTCGTCATGGGTATAGAACGGCGGCAGATCGGGCCCGAGTGCGACCCGGGCCGCACCGGTCAAGGTGGCATAGTCGAGCAGCAGCTCGGGCGCCTCCTCGTCGGCGAGCGCCAGCGCGTCGGCGAGGATGAGCCGCCCCTCGGCGTCGGTGTTGCCGATCTCGACGGTCAGCCCCTTGCGGCTCCGCAGCACGTCGCCGGGCCGGAAGGACGAACCGGAGACGGCATTCTCGACCGCCGGCACCAGCAGGCGCAGGCGCACCTTGAGCTTCGCCCGCATGATCATGCCGGCCGCCGCGATCGCCGCCGCCGCGCCGCCCATGTCCTTCTTCATCAGCAGCATGCCGGCGTCGGTCTTCAGGTTGAGGCCGCCGGTGTCGAAGGCGACGCCCTTGCCGATGAGGGTAACCTTCGGATCGCCCTCCTGGCCCCAGCATAGCTCGACCAGCCGCGGCGCCCGCGGCGAAGCCCGTCCGACCGCGTGGATCATCGGGAAATTGGCCGCGAGCAGATCGTCGCCGACGATGCTGTCGACCTCGGCTGCATGGCTCTCGCCGAGCGAGCGCACCGCTGCCTCGATCTCGGCCGGGCCGAGATCGGCAGCCGAGGTGTTGACGAGATCGCGCGCCAGCGCGCTCGCCTGTGCGAGATTGCTCAACTCCTCGCCGTCGACGCCGCCGGGCAGGACGAGCCGCGCCGCGGCGGCCTTGGGCTTGCGATAGCGCTCGAAACGGTAGGTGGTCAGCAGCCAGCCGAGCGCGGCGAGGCCGGGATCGCCGATATCGCCGACCAAGGCATAGTCTCCCGGCGGCAGGATGGCGGCGAGGCGGCCTGGCGCGAAGGGGTCGCGCCGGCGCGGACCTGACGGATCGACGCCGAGCAGCACCACAGCGAGCGCGCCGGCGGCATCCGGCAGCAGGACATGCTGGCCGGGCCGCGCCTCGAAGCCTTGCGCCTGCGCGAAGCTGCGTGGCAGCGGCGCGAACCCGTCCCGCAAAGCCGGCCAATCGGTCCTGGCGACGCAATGGACTGGAATGGCGGATGTTCCGGCAGGCAGCAGCAACGGATGCACGGTCGACGAACCTCGAATGACGCAATCTCGAGCGCCAGCATGCAAGGCGGGCGCCGATCCGCATGATTAACAGTCCGTTAGGGTTAACGTTTTATCACCAGGAGCAACAGCTTTCCCGTATCGGCGAGGCATCCCAGGCCTATGTCCATCCGCATTCGCGCCCTCCGTTTCGGCCATCTCGCCGCGGCTTCAGCTCTCTGCCTCGCGCTCGGCGCCTGCCAGATGCGCGGCGGCCCCGGTGACGTCACCGGCTCGATCGGCACCCGGCAGACGCAGCCCCGCACGGAAGCGCAATGGCGCAGCGAAGAGGCCGATTGGGGCAAGCGCTACGATGCGAACCAGAAGGACCGCAACGCCGCCTTCTTCTATGCCCGCGCGCTGCGGGCGCTCGACAAGAACGCCCAGGCGCTCGCCATCCTGGAAGGCGCGGTGATCATCCATCCCGACGATCAGGAGTTGCTCGGCGCCTATGGCCGCTCGCTCGCCGACAATGGCCGCCTGAAGCAGGCGGACGACGTGCTCGGCCGCGCCCATTCGCCGGAGAAGCCGGATTGGCGCATCCTGTCGGCACAAGGCACCGTCGCCGACCAGCTCGGCGAGCACGATCGCGCGCAGCAGCTCTACGCGGCGGCATTGAAGCTCGTGCCGAACGAGCCGACGGTGATGTCCAATCTCGGCCTGTCGCTCGCCTTGTCGAAGCGCCTGCCCGACGCCGAGCGCATCTTGCGTGAGGCGGCGACGGTGCCGGGCGCCGACGGCAGGGTGCGCCAGAACCTCGTCCTGGTGCTCGGCCTGCAAGGGCGCTTCCAAGAGGCCGAGCAGCTCGCCCGCCAGGACATGAGCCCGGCAGAAGCCTCCGCGACCATCGCCTATCTGCGCCGCTCGGTGAGCCAGCCCAATAGCTGGGAGATGCTGCGCGGCAAGGCCAAGCCGGCCGCCCGTACGGCCGCTCCCGAAAAAGCGCCCCAGCCGACCGGCTGATCGCCGGTCCTGCTTTGGCTTTACGATTGGCTTGCGAATGCGTGAGACTGCGTTGCCGCTGTCAGTCATGCGGCCATTTGCGGGCAGGCCTCACCCTTCTATAGCATGTGATATACCATCGTGATCGCATCCGTTTGGACGCGCAATGATCTCGGCCTCGTCTTGCAGGATTGAGGCCTCAGGTTCGATCGTGGCGAGGTCCGACCGTCAGAAGGCCCGGAGGGCCTTCAGCACCGCCGGGGTCATGATCACCACGAAGAGCACCGGCAGGAAGAACATGATCATCGGCACAGTCAGCTTCGGCGGCAGGGCTGCCGCCTTCTTCTCGGCCTCGTTCATCCGCTGATCGCGGCTCTCCTGCGCCAGCGTGCGCAAGGCGGTGCCAAGCGGCGTGCCGTAGCGCTCGGCCTGGATCAGCGCGGTGCAGACCGACTTCACCGATTCCAGACCTGTGCGCACCGCGAGGTTCTCATAGGCCTGCCGGCGTTCGGAGAGATAGGAGAGCTCGGCCGTGCAGAGCGCGAACTCCTCGGCCAGCGCCACCGATTGGCTGCCGATCTCGGTCGAGACCTTGCGGAAGGCGAGCTCGATCGACATGCCCGATTCCACGCAGATCAGCATCAGGTCGAGCGCATCCGGAAAGGCTTGCCGCATCGACAATTGGCGCTTGGCCATCGTGTTGGACAGGTAGATTTCAGGTGCCTTGATGCCGACATAGGCGGCGCCGATCACGATCCCTGCCCGTACGATGACGGTCTGGCCGAGATCGTTGAGCACGAACAGATAGAACAGCGCGAACAGGAAAAGGCCGATCGGGGTGACCAGCCTGAAGAAGAGGAAGCCGACCTCGGCCTGCTGACCGCGGAAACCCGCCATGACGAGCTGCCGCTTGGCGGTCTCGGTCCCCAGCCAATCGCCGAGTTTGAAGCGCTCGACAATGTTTCGCATGAATGCCTTCGGCTGCTGGCGGAGCGAGACCTTGTCCACCTGGCGCGCCAGCCGGTCGCGCTCCCGGGCGCGGATCTTGTCGCGTTCGGAGGCGACGGATTTCATGCGCTTGCCGAGGACGTTGCCTTCGAGCAGCGGCGCTGCCACGGTCATGATCGTGACGGCCACGGCCACCCCGCCGACCAGCGCGAGCAGGACCCTCAAGTCGGTGACGTTCTCGATCAGGAGCGCGAGCATGGCGAAAGCTCCTCAGATCTGGAAGTTGATCATCTTGCGCATGACCAGCACGCCGATCAGCATCCAGACGCCGCAGCCGACCAGCGCGATGCGCCCCGCATCCGTGTAGAAGAGGGCGTCCATGTAGCCCGGGCTCGTCAGATAGACGAGGCCGGCGACGGCAGGCGGCAAGGAGCCGATGATCGCGGCGGAGGCCTTGGCCTCCATCGACACGGCCTTGATCTTGTCGCGCATCTTGCGGCGCTCGCGGATCACCCGCGACAGGTTGGCCAGGGTCTCGGCGAGATTGCCGCCGGTCTTCTGCTGGATCGCCAGGACGATGCCGAAGAAATTGGCCTCCGCGCAGGGCATGCGCTCATATAGCTTGGTAGCGGCGTCGGTCAGCGACAGGCCGAGCGTCTGCGCCTCGACGATCAGCCGGAACTCGGACTTGACCGGCTCCTGGGCCTCGTTGGCGATGATGCGCAGGCAGTCGTTCAGTGGCAGGCCCGATTTGATGCCGCGCACGATGACGTCGAGCGCGTTGGGGAACTCGTTGATGAAGCGCAGCATCCGCTTCTTGCCGAGATGGGACAGGTACCAGCGCGGCAGGCCGAGCAGGCCGACGACGAAGCCGACCAGCATCACGACCCAGTTGCCCGAGGTGACCAGAAGCACGACGGCCATGACGATGCCCAGGACGACGCCAAGCAGCCAGTACTGCTTGCGCGACCAGAACAACCCGGCCTGTTCGATCCGGCCTTCGATGGTGACCTTGTGGCGCGCCTTCTCGCGATTCTCGATGTCCTTCAGGCTCTGCGCGACCTGACCGCGCCGGGCCTGGCTCTGCGCTTCGCGATCGGCCGCAGCCCGGATCGCGGCCGGGGCGGCGAACTCACGACGGCGCTGCTCGGCGCGCGCCTGGCCGCTCAGCCTCGGATAGAAGAGGGCATAGGCGATACCGCCCGCCGAGACGGCGGCGAGGATGGCGGCGGCGATCTGGCCATAGTCCATGGCGTGCCTTCTTCCTGCTCAGGCGTCGACCCGGCCGTCGGCTTCGAGCTGGTCGAGCGCCGCGGCGAGCCGCTGCTCGTCGCCGAAATAGCGGGCACGTTCCCACAGACGTGGCCGACCGATGCCGGTCGAGCGATGCCGGCCGATCAACCTGCCATTCGGGTCCTCGCCGAGGATGTCGTAGACCATCAGGTCCTGGGTGATGATCACGTCGCCTTCCATGCCCATCACCTCGGTGATGTGGGTGATGCGGCGCGAACCGTCACGCATGCGCTGCGCCTGGATGATCACGTCGATCGAGGAGCAGATCATCTCGCGCAGGGTCTTCGAGGGCAGGCTGAAGCCGCCCATGGTGATCATCGACTCGATACGACTCAGGCACTCGCGCGGCGTATTGGCGTGCAGCGTGCCCATCGAGCCGTCATGGCCGGTGTTCATCGCCTGGAGCAGGTCGAAGGCCTCCGGCCCGCGCACCTCGCCGACGATGATACGCTCCGGCCGCATGCGCAGGCAGTTCTTGACGAGATCGCGCATCGTGATCGCACCCGACCCTTCGAGGTTGGGCGGGCGGGTCTCCAGGCGCACCACGTGCGGCTGCTGCAACTGGAGCTCGGCGGCGTCCTCGCAGGTGATGACGCGCTCGTCGTGCTCGATATAGTTGGTCAGGCAATTGAGCAGCGTCGTCTTGCCCGAGCCGGTGCCGCCCGAGATCACGATGTTGCAGCGGACCCGCCCAATGATCTTCAGGATCTCTGCGCCAGGCGGCGAGATCGCGCCGAAGCGCATGAGCTGGTCGAGCGTCAGCTTGTCCTTCTTGAACTTGCGGATGGTGAGGGCAGGCCCGTCGATCGCCAGCGGCGGCGCGATCACGTTGACGCGCGAGCCGTCGGCGAGACGCGCATCGCAGATCGGCGAGGATTCGTCGACACGGCGGCCGACCTGGCTGACGATGCGCTGGCAGATGTTCATCAGCTGCGCGTTGTCACGAAAACGGATGCTGGTGAGCTGGATCTTGCCGCCGGTCTCGATGAAGGTCCGGCCGGCGCCATTGACCATGATGTCGGCGATATCGTCGCGCGCCAGCAGCGGCTCCAAAGGTCCATAGCCGAGCACGTCGTTGCAGATGTCGTCGAGCAGCTCCTCCTGCTCGGCGATCGAGAGCACGACATTCTTCAGCGAGATGATCTCGTTGATGATGTCGCGGATCTCCTCGCGAGCCGACTCGCCGTCGAGCTTGGCCAGCTGCGAAAGGTCGATCGCTTCGATCAGAGCACCGAAGATCATGCTCTTCATCTGATAATATTCGTCGGACCGCGGCATGTCCGCCGGTGCTGGTGGCGGCGGCGGCGCCCGCCGCGCCTCGACAGCCGCGGGTCGCTGCTCGGCCGCGCGCATTGGCGCAGGCGCCGCGGCGCTCGGCGCGCCTGCCAGAGCCGGGGCTGTCTGCTGTCGCTTGCCGAACATGGGTCAGGCCTTCCGACGCATCAACTTGGCCACCAGAGGCTCGAACAGGCTGCGCTTGCTGCGCTTCTGCTCGCCGCGACCGGTGAGAACCGTCCCGATCTGCACGAAGGCGTCCGCCACCTTGCTGCCCGGCTGGACCTCGGCGATCATCTGGCCGTTATTGGCCGCGGTACCGAAGAGCTGGGCGTCGAAGGGGATCGACGTCATCACCTCGATCCCGACCGCCTTGGCGAATTCGCTCGCCTCGATCTCCGGCCGCTTGGGCAAGCCGACCTGGTTGAGGATCAGGCGGGGCACGGAATCGTTCGGCCGGGCGGCACGCAACAAGTCCATCAGATTCTTGGCGTTGCGCAGCGAGGCGAGCTCGGGGGCGGCGACGATCGCGACCTCGTCGGCGCCGACCAGCGCCCGCTTGGCCCAGCCTGTCCACAGATGCGGCACGTCGAGCACGATGCAGGGGACGCTGGCCCGAAGCAGGTCGAGCACGAGCTCGAACGCGTCCTCGCCGAGATCGACGGTGCGGTCGAGCATCGCCGGAGCTGCGAGCAGGGAGAGATTCTCGCTGCAACGCGACAGGAGCCGGTCGAGCATGTTGGCGTCGAGTCGCTCCGGCGCGAACACGGCGTCGGCGACCCCCTGGGGCGGATCCTGGTTGAAATCCAGCCCGGCGGTGCCGAAGGCGATGTCGAGATCGGCGATCACCGTCGAGGCGTCGAGATTGCGGGCGATCGCCCAGGCGACGTTATGCGCGACGGTCGAGGAACCGACGCCCCCCTTGGCGCCGACAATGGCGATGGTGCGCCCCAGCGTCGCCGAACCCGACGTCGCATAGAGTTCGGACAGGGTGCGCAGCAGGTCGAGGACCCCGAACGGAGCGACTAGATAGTCGCTGACGCCGCGCCGGATCAGCTCGCGATAGAGCTGGATGTCGTTGACATGGCCGATGACGACGACCTTGGTACCGGGGTCGCAGCTCTCCGCGAGTGCATCGAGGTTGGAGACCAGCACTGCCGGTTCCCTGACGGTCTCGAGCACGATCACATTCGGCGTCGGGGCGCCGCGGAAGGCCTCGACCGCCGCCGCTGGGCCGCCCATCTGGACGCGCGCCTGGACCTTGTCCATGCGCCGGTCGGCGGTCACCGCCTGCATCGCCGCGGCGACGTCCTGCGTCTCGCAGAAGGCCTGCAAGGTGACGCGCGGCAGCGGCGCGATGATCTCGTCCCCGCCAGTCTCCGGCTCGAATCCCGGCATGCTCGCCATCATTTGCCTCCGACGGCGTCGCTGATCTTGGTCTGCTCCTGGCGATACTGCGTCGAGGGATCCTTGCCCTCGCGCAGCTTCTTGACCGCCTCCATGCGCTTTTGCGTATCGAGACGGCCCTCGCTGCGCGCGCGCACCAGATCCAGCGGATCGGCGACCTGCGCCGCGAGATTGGCCTGGGTGGAGCAGCCGAAATTCCAGTATGGCTCGTTCATCGCATCCGTCTTGTAGCTGGCGACGCCGAGATCGGCCGGCCATTGCCCGCAGGAATGCGGAAGCCCGGCCTGCAAGGAGGCGTAGGTCAGGCGGATCGGCGATGCGAGCCCGGGATCGGCGATGCGATAGGTCCTGACCGAAAGCGCGCCGGGCGAGACGCCCGCCCGGCCGAGCGAGCGGCGGATGCCGTCGAGCGTGTCATGAGTCGCAAGATCGCGCCCGGTCCCAGTCGGGACCTCGGCAACCAACCCGCCCTTGCCGCTGCGGCGATAATCCTCGCCGAAGCGGGCGACGTCGTCGGCCTGGCGCGGGTCCAGCCCGCCGCCAGCCCGGCCGACGAAGACATCGAGCGAGCGCGGCGCATCGCGCAACACGATCGGATGACGCTCGCGGATGTCGGTGGGAATGCCGGACGTCGAGATATCGCCCTTGGCGCAGGCTCCGAGCAGGAGCGCGGCACCGAACGTGACGGGCAACGCTGCCTTGTATGTCCGAGAGGGCTTGCTGGTCACGATCGCCATCCTTGTCGCGGCCCCGTCATCAATCGGCGATGAAGCCGACGCGGCCCTTGTAGGCCTGCGGAATCGGCCCGCCGCTCGTCGACCCGTAGATCTTGTTCAACCGGCCCATCAGGATCGTCTGGGCATCATGCGCCTCGACGAAGCCGTCATCCGGGCGCTGTAGCCCATTGGGGCCGACCGGCTTCACGATGTAGGGGGTTACTGCGATCATCAGCTCGGTCTCCTCGCGCTGATAATCGCGCGAGCGGAACATCGCGCCGATGATCGGGATGTTCATCAGAGCCGGCAGCCCGTTGATCGCCTGGCGCGAGACGCGCTGGATCAGGCCGGCCGTGGCGAGCGTTCCACCCGACGGCAGCTCGACGGTGGTGTCGGATTTGCGCACGCGGAAGCCCGGGGCGTTGATCGCGCCGGTCTCCGACGGGTTGAGCCTGAGCTGGTTCTCGAAATCGAGCTCGGTGACCTCGGTGGCGATGCGCATCGAGATCTTCCCCTCCGACATGACGATCGGGGTGAAGTTCAGGGAGACTCCGATCGGCTTGTACTCGATGTTGAGGTTGCAGCGCAGATTGACGTCGCAGGAATAGCCTTTCGGGATGGGAATCTCGCCGCCGGCCGTGAACTTGGCGCTCTCGCCGGAGATCGCCGTCACGGTCGGCTCGGCGAGCACGCGTGACAGGCCGGCGCGTTCCAGGGCGCGCATGGTGACATTCGTCGAATTGCCGACGCCAGCACCGATCGCAGTCGCGGCCAGCTGCTGCGGCTGCAGCGAGAATGGCGTGTCGATCGACGGGGTGAGGCTGAACTTGCCGAGTTTCCATTCGCCGGTCGAGTTAATGCCGAGCTGCTTGATCGCCTTTCGCGAGACCTCCGAGACCGTAACCTTGACCATGACCTGGTCGCGGCCGCGGATCGTCAGCGAGTTGATCACCGCGCCCTTGGTCGCGTTCGCGCCCTCGCCGGAGATGCCGACGAAGGCATTGGCGATGTCCATGGCCTGCGTCGCCTCGGAGGCGCTCGAGACATTGCCGACCAGCAGGATTGAATTCCCGGCCGGTTTGACCTGGATGTCGGCGCCCGGCATGGCCGTGCGCAGCGTCGTGCGGAGCACGTTGAGATCGCGGCCGACCTCGATCTCCAGCGCCGTGATCTGTCTGCCCTCGGCGTCCATCACGAACATCGAGGTCGAGCCGTCGGCCATGCCGATGACGAAGAGCTTGCGGGCCGAGCGGACCACGGCATTCGCCACCTTGGGATTGGCGACGAAGACCTCCTTGGCATCGCGCGGCAGTTCGACGATGAGCGAGCGGCCGATCGAAAGATCGAGCCGGCGCGAAACCGCATGCTCGCTGGCCCCGACGTTCAGAACCGGCGCCGCCCCCTTGCCCTGCGCAAGCGCCGGACCGGCGCAAAGCGGCAAGGCCAGCGGCAGGATCGCCAGAGACAATGCAAGAGCACGCTGCGGCCGACGCACTAGCGGATTGGAGTTCGACATGGACATCATGGCTTCACCGCCTTGGTGACGACGCCGTAGCGCACAAGCGTGAGGCCGCCGTCATCGACCGGAGTGCTCTTGTCGCCGGCATCCTGCAGGCTGCGCAGCGCCAGCGAGAGGCTGCTGGTCTTCTGTGCCAGCGTCACGGCCTCGACCTGCTTCGGGTCGAGCTCGAGCGTCGCGGTCTCACCCACGACGACCTTTTCGCCGTTCTTCTCCTGGATGCTCTGGCCGATCGCCAGAACGCGGACATTGGCGATCAGGGTCTCGCTGACCGGCGGCGACCCATCCTTGGAGTTGCTGTCGTCCCGGCTCGTGCGGATCACATCGACACGGTCATTGGGCAGGACGAAGCCGCCGGCGGTGTTGGCGCCGCGATTATCGGTGGTGATGGCAACGGCGCGCTTGCCGGCTGGCAGGATCGCCGAAAGGAAACCGGAATCGGCCTTGAGCAGTTTATCGCGGCGGATCGGCTCCGAGCCGTACAGCGGCGCGCGGGCGATCTGGCCGATGAATTCGGCTTCGCCTCCGGGAAGGTCCTGGCGGCGGATCACCTCAGTGGGCAGGCTCGCCAGCGGCCAGGCCAGCCATTTCAGATCGCCGGCCGAAAGCTTGTTGCCGAGCGGGACATCTGCGGCGGCCACCAGCACCTCGACGGTCGGTGCCGGCTCGTATTTCGTCACCGACGGCGTCGTGACCTTCGGCGGTCGGCCGATCAGGAGCGCAGCGCCGAGGCCGGCGACGACCGCTATGGCGAGAATGATGATGCGGGCGGAACTCATGGCGCAGGATCCTTGGTCGGCATGCGCCAACCCTCAGCCGGATCGTGGCCTTCGAATCGTCAACTTATGGTTAACCGGAGGTATCTTTTTGCGCACATCGCCGTTTCGTCCATCGCCAGAGCGGCGCTGGAACTGTCAGACGCCTGTCGCGGCGCGCCAGATCGCCGTATCGGGAAGGGCGACAAGTGCGGCGGCGGCGAGAGCGACGCCGTAAGGCACGCCCTGCTTGACGTCGTGCAGGCGCTGCGCCCAGGCCCAGTTGCTGGCCATCGCCGGCAGCGGCACGGCCCGCAGAAGCATGATCACGCCGGTCAACAGGCCTCCACTGAGCGCGGCGACGAAGAGATATGGCAGCAGCTGCTCGAAACCGAGCCAGAGAGCCGTGGCGGCGGCAAGCTTGGCATCGCCCCCGCCGATCCAGCCGGCGGCAAACATGGCGAAGCAGACGACCAGCACCAGAAGGCCCGCGGCCAGATGCCAGATCGCAGCATTCAGGCCGAAGCCGATTGTCGCCGCACACACTCCGAACGCGACGACCAGGAGCGCGCAAAGCCAGTTCGGGATCGTCATGGTCATGAGATCGCTGGCCGCGGCATAGGCCATCGCAGCGGGAAAGACGATCAGGACGACGATCAACGGCAACGACATGACGACGATCCACATGGCAGGCTCGTGCGAATATGGGCCAGGCACATCACCAAAGCCTTACTGCGGACGAGCGCATGGTGTTCTGAATAGAAAAAGCGCCCCGGATCGATCCGGGGCGCTCATATCGGCGGGTGACGCCGACGATCCTACTGCAGGCCGGCCAGGACCGCCTGGAACTTGGCGTTCAGCGCCGGACCGATCGAGGTCCAGGTGCCGATGCAGACCACGGCGATGAGGGCGGCGATCAGGCCGTATTCGATAGCGGTGGCGCCCGACTCATCCTTGGCGAAGCGCGCGAACAGGTTCTTCATGGGGTAGCTCCTTTTCACCACGTTTGACTGCTGCCTTCGCTCTAGATGGCTTCGGTCAGCGACAGGAGTGACAGTACGGCGCCCGTCTTGCCGATCAGTTAAAGAGACCCAATAATTCGCCGAATTTTATAGGTCTTCACTCGATGGTTAATACGCTTTTAGCGCAGCGCGTCAGTTAACGAGAGGTATAAACCCTTCGATACTTAAAATAAAACCCGCCTGGCAAATCAGACAAACGCCGCATGACGCTTCGTTAGCGTGCGCGCGCCGGCACCACAAAGCGTTCTTCATTGTGGGCGATCAGGCTTCCAGGACCGACGCGGGAGCCCGATTGGCTCGGGAAATCGCCATCTTAGCAATCCATTCATCATTTTCGGCTTTCCTCGTCGCGTTCGAAACCTTGAGACGCGTGCGAGGTCCATTGTGATGCCGGGATCGCGGCTCTTCCAATCCTTCCAGAGGCTGGCCCTTGCCGGACTCTTAGCGGTTGCCGGCTCGAGCCTTTCGGCCGATGTCGTGCGCGCACAGGCCCGGCTTATTCCAGCGCCGGCCCCGGAAACGCGGGGTGAAACCGGCGATGCAAGAATCGAAGCGGTCCAGGTGACGGTCGATCACGCCAAGGTGCTACGACTGCCCGAGAAGGCCCAGACGGTGATCGTCGGCAATCCGGCGATCGCCGACGTCACCGTCCAGCGCAACGGCGTGATGATCGTGACCGGCAAGAGCTACGGCGTCACCAACCTGATCGCGCTCGACGCGACCGGCGCCCTGCTGGCGGAATCGAGCGTGCGCGTCGGCGCCGCCAGCGATTCGATCCTGACGGTGCAGCGCGGCCTCGAGCGCGAGAGCTATTCCTGCACGCCGAGCTGCCAGCCGAGCGCCCAGCTCGGCGACTCCAAGGCGTTCTTCGACGGCACCAGCGGCCAGAGTGGGGCTCGCAACGCCGCGGCGACCGGGGCGGAGAAGAAATAGCTCCCCGCCCCGCGCGAGAGCAATCAGATCGTCTGGTTGTAGGCGCCGACCTCAGGGTTCTCGCGCAGAACGCCGTCGATCGCCTTGAACATCTCGCGCATACGCGCTTCAGAGACCGGGCTCTCGCAGACCACGACCAGCTCCGGCTTGTTCGAGGACGCCCGAATCAGGCCCCAGGTGCCGTCCTCGTTGACGACGCGCACGCCGTTGACGGTGATGACGTCAACGATCTTCTGGCCGGCGATCGTGTCGCCCGCCGCCTGCATCGCCTGAATGCGCTGGGTGATCTTGTCGCTGACGCCGTACTTGATCTCGTCGGCGCATTTGGCCGCCATAGTCGGCGTGCCCCAGGTCTTCGGTACCGCAGCATAGAGCTCGGCCATCGACTTGTTCGGGTTGCGATCGAGCATGTCGATCACGGCGATGGCGGTGACGACACCGTCGTCATAGCCGCGCCCGACCGGGGCGTTGAAGAAGAAGTGGCCCGACTTCTCGAAGCCGGCGAGTGCATTGAGGTCGCGGACCCGGCGCTTGATGTAGGAGTGCCCGGTCTTCCAGTAGTCGGTCTTGACGCCGAGCCTCTGCAATTCCGGATCGGTCGAGAACAGGCCGGTCGACTTGACGTCGACGACGAACTGCGCGCCCGGATTGAGCTTGCCGAGGTCGCGCGCCAGCATCACGCCGATCTTGTCGGCGAAGATCTCCTCGCCATGGTTGTCGACGACGCCGCAGCGATCGCCGTCACCATCGAAGCCGAGCGCGACATCGGCGCCGTGCTGCTTCACGGCATCGGCCATGGCGTGCAGCATCTTCATGTCTTCGGGGTTGGGATTGTAGCGCGGGAAGGTATGGTCGAGCTCGGCATCCATCGGGATGACCTCGCAGCCCAGCGCTTCCAGAATCTGCGGCGCGAAGGCGCCGGCCGTGCCGTTGCCGCAGGCGGCGATGACCTTGAGCTTGCGCGTGATCTTCGGGCGGTTGGTCAGGTCGGCGATGTAGCGCGCCGGGAAATCGGGCACGAACTGATAGGAGCCGCCGCCCGGCAGGTCGAAATCGCCGGCGAGCACGATGTCGCGCAACTGCCCCATCTCGTCCGGGCCGAATGTGACCGGGCGCTGCGCGCCCATCTTGATGCCGGTCCAGCCATTGTCGTTGTGCGAGGCGGTGACCATCGCGACGCAAGGCACATCGAGCTCGAACTGGGCGAAATAGGCCATGGGCGACATGGCGAGGCCGATGTCGTGGACCTTGCAGCCGGCCGCCATCAGGCCTGTGACAAGCGCCATTTTGATCGAGGAGGAATAGCTCCGGAAGTCATGGGCGGTGACGATCTCGGGCTTGACGCCCATGCGCCTGATCAGCGTGCCCAGCCCCATGCCAACGGCCTGCACGCCCATCAGGTTGAGCTCTTTCCCGAAGAACCAGCGTG
The DNA here is from genome assembly GCF_002831785.1 of Allobosea sp. FBZP-16. Lineage (NCBI taxonomy): Bacteria > Pseudomonadati > Pseudomonadota > Alphaproteobacteria > Hyphomicrobiales > Alloboseaceae > Allobosea > Allobosea sp. FBZP-16. Next base: position 35,190 of record NZ_LNCQ01000047.1, read on the forward strand.
CATCGTATTCGCGGAAGCCGGTCGGCTTCACCATCGGCAGCGATTCGTACTCGAAGGTGTTGGGGAAGAGCTCGGGCAGGGGCTTCGGAAACATCGGGCCATCCAGTTTCGAGGACATCATGCAGCGAGCAGCTGCGGAACGGACAGGCCACAGGCTACATGAATGCAGCCTGAGCATGACAGGGCGGAACGCAAGGCCGGCATAGCCGATCGTCACGAGGTTGGGAACCGACACCCGATGCTCAGCCGCGCAGGACCATGCGGCCGCCCTCGACCTGATAACTGCGCAGCCGGCGCAGGAAGGAGGTGCCGAGCAGGCTGATCGAGAGCGCGCCGGCCGGCATGACCACGGCCTCGACATCGCGGACCGAGATGTCGCCGAGCCGGACTTCGCGCAGCATCGTCTTCGCGCCTCGCACCACACCGTTTGCGGTGCCGAGGGCGACCGAATAGGCGGAGCGGTCGGGCCTGATCCCGAGCGCGCGGGCATCGGCATCAGTCAGCACGATCAGGCTCGCGCCGGTGTCCACCATCATCCTGACGCGATAGCTGTCGATCGACGGATGGACGAGATAATGACCGCGATAATCGGCATTCACCGTCAGCACGCGCTCGGTCTTGGCAGGCGCAGGTTCGCTCGAAGCGACGCTCACGAGAGTGGGCGCCTGGCTCGTCATCCGGTCGAGCTTTCCTGCAGCAGTGAAGGCTGCCAAGCCGGCTATTCCGGCGATACCCAAAGACCAGAGGACCGGCCGCTGGGCCATGATCGATTTCCCTTTCCCGCCTCGTCCCGGCGACGCTGCCGAAAAAGGTGCTGACCAAGAGTAAACCGACGCGCCGAAACCAGCGTCGCCGGCGCGGTCTCGCTTCGCCGAGCGCGTTCAGTCCTAATCGGTCGTCACCGGAGTCGGTCGCATTCGAGACAAAGCTCGCTCGCTACAGGACGCTCTTGCCGGCCAGGGCCTCGATCGCCTCGCGACGGGGCACGCTCGGCTGGGCGCCGGCAACGGTGCAGGCGAGCGAGCCGGCGGCAAGCCCGCGCTGGAGCGCGCCGGAAAAGCCGAAGCCGGCCTGCAGCGCCGCGGCGAAGGCGCCGACGAAGCTGTCCCCCGCCGCGACCGTATCGACGGCATCGACGACCGGCGCCTCGAGCCGGCGCCGAACCCCGCCATGCCAGCCGACCGCGCCCGCGCTCCCTAGCGTGACGATGCAGGCGATGCCGCGCTCACCGTCGATACGCCGGGCGACCGCGTCGGGCTCGGTCTCGCTCCAGCCGAGCGAGCCGGCGAGGATCAGAGCCTCGTGCTCGTTGACGATCAGGATGTCGGTCAGCGCCAGTAGTTCCGGCGCAGGCTCGCCGGCCGGGGCGAGGTTGAGGACGACCCGGCCGCCGCCGGCGCGCATCGCCCGCGCCGCCCGCAGGCACTCGCCCTCCCGCACCTCGCGCTGGAGCAGCAGCAGGTCACCCTCGCCCGGCCGCAGCGTCTCGACTGCATCGGCTTTGGCCAGCGCGTTGGCGCCGGCCGCGACCACGATCTGGTTGGAGCCAGCCGCATCGACGGCGATGAAGGCCGCGCCGGTCGGCGCCTCGACGCGCGCGACATGGGCGAGGTCGACGCCATCTTCAGCCAGCAGGCAGAGCGCGATCTCGGCGAAGCCGTCGCGCCCGACGGCACCGACCAGTGTCACCTCGGCGCCGGCGCGGCGGGCTGCCAGCGCCTGGTTGGCGCCCTTGCCGCCGGGATGCAGCGCATAGCCCGGCCCAAGCACGGTCTCGCCGGCGCCGGGGAGGCGCTCGACGGGCGTGACCAGATCGACATTGAGCGAACCGAAGACGGTGATCATGCCGCAAGGCCCCGCGAGAGGCGGGTGACACCGGCGACGAAGGCATCCTCGGGCGTGGTCAGGCCATGGTCGAGCCCCGCGGCGGCCAGCGCCCGGCCATAGCTCCCGGCGAGCACGCCGTCCGCCACCAGATGCAGATTGGCGAGGTCGCCGAACAAAGCGCGGGCACCCTCGATCTCCTGCGCCACCAGCAGGGCGGAGAGGTAGGGACCGACAGCGCCGCCCTGCATGCGCCCGCCGAGGACATCGCTGCGGGCGTGGAAAGCGGCGTTGAGCAGGCCGCCCGGCCGCTGCGCTGCGGCGAGCCCGCGCCTGATGCCCTCGGCCGTGTCGTCGCCGCTCGGCTCAGTGGCGAGGCGAGACAGGATCGAATGCTCGCGCAGCAGGCCGTAGATCTCGCCGGTCATGAAGCTGGCGAAGCGGGTGATGCGGCCGCCCTTGACCTCAGCCCATTTCGAATGGGTCCCGGGCAGGCAGGCGACGCCGTCGGTGAGCCCAAGGCCGACGATCAGCGTTTCCTCGCCGCGCATCACGTCGAAGGCGCCCTCATCGCAGGAGAGCCCGGGCAGGATGGTGGCGCGCGTGCCGTCGTCGAGCGTGACGGCAAGGCCGGCTGCCGCGATCTCGTCCGGGCTCGCCGGGCAGGCGACATAGGGCGCCTCGACCCAACCATTGCGGCTGCCGACCATGCCGGCGAGCAGCACGGCCGCGTCGGGCCGCGCCTGGCGGAACTCGCCGGCGATCTGCGCGAAGGCGGCCGGAAAGCCGCCAGATGGCACCGACTGGATGCCGCGATCGGCGACGCGCTTGCCCAGCACCGCGCCATCCTCGCCGACGAGGAAAGCGCGGGCTCGCGTCGTGCCCCAGTCGAGCGCGATCAGGGGTGTGGGCATGGCAGGCTCCGGCGGAATTGCATGGCTTGTCCGGCGTTCCGGCCGAGGCGAAGCGAAGAGACGTGGAATCTCCCCGGCCAGCGCGGCCCGGTCAAGCCCGGCCGGCCCTTGACGATACCTCGTGCCGGCGCAATCGAGGCGAGGGGAGCGAATGCCGCGTTCGTCACTCCGATTGCCGAAGGACACTGCCATGCTCACGCTCTCGTCAAGCCGCTATGAGGCCCGGATCGCCCCCGACGCCGGCGGGACGATCGCCGCGCTCGATTGGCAGAAGCCGGACGGGACCACGCTGCCGCTTCTTCATGCGCCCGCAGGTGTCGCGCCGCAGACGGAGACGCCGAACAAGTTCGGGGCCTGGGCCATGCTGCCTTTCGCCAACCGCGCCTTCGACAGTGTGGTCGACGACGGCCATACCCGCTTCAGCGTGCCCTCGAACAATCCCGCCGGGACGATCCACGGATTCGGCTGGCAGTCCGCCTGGCAGGTCGAGGAACAGTCCGCCGGTCATGCCGTGCTGGTGCACCGCCGGACGGACGGCCCGGATCCCTATCGCTACCTCGCCAGGCAAGAGATCCGGCTGGGCGAGGACGGTATGACCGTGACGCTTGGGTTGACCAACGAGGCCGACCAGGCCCTACCGTTCGGCATGGGCCTGCATCCCTGGTTTCCCTGCGCCGCCGACACCCGCCTGCGCATGACGGCCACCGGCGCGCTGATCTTCGGCGACCAGTTCCGCGCCACCGGCACGCAAGCCTTCGGCGATGGCGGACCCTATGCCGGCAACCCGATTTTCGCCACCGGCGCCGAGACCGCCTGGAGCTTCCTCGGCTGGGACGGTACCGCCCGGATCGAGACGCCCTCGACCGGCCTCGCCATCAAGCTGAGCGCGAGCGAGAACCTGCGCTATCCCGTGGTCTGGGCCCCGGCCGGCGTCGATTTCCTCTGCGCCGAGCCGCAGAGCCACGCCGCGGGTGCGCCGAGCGAAAAGATCGTGCGCGAGGCCTCGCCGCTCGCCCGGCTGCAACCGGGCGAGACGCTGGCAGGCTGGGTGCGGATCGCCGCCGAGGCGATCTGAACCTCGAAGCTAGCGCCAGCCAGGCCCCGACAACGGCTGGAAGCCGATCGCGCCGGCCGGGATCGCCGGTCTGAGCAGCATCTGCTCGCGTGCTTCGCCCCAGGCCGGACCCTGGCGCTGCTGCTTGGCGGTCAGCACGGCCTTCTGCGTCTTGATCTTGGCCTTGGCGATCTTGTGCTTGCCGCCCGAGGACGCCTTGGCGAAGCGCGAGAGATTGTCGGGCGCGGCGCCGTTCAAGGCGATGCGCGTGTCGCCAGCGCCGTGCTTCTTGACCAGCGCGAAGAGCTTGGCGGCGTTGGCCGGATGCAGGCGGATGCAGCCATGCGAGGCCGGGCGGCCGAGCGCGCCGACGGCTGTCGTGCCATGGATGGCATAGCCGCCGCGGAAGAACACGGCATAGGGCATCGCCCCGCCATACTTGCGCGAGTACCAGCTGCGCTCGAGCCGGGTCGGGCGATAGACGCCGTTGGGCGAGCGGAAGCCCTTGCGGCCGGACGAGATCGCCCAGTTGTAAGTTTCGCCATCGCTGGTGGCGACGCTCATGCGCTGGTTGGCGATATCGACGCGGACATCGACCTTGGCCTGCGCCGCGGCGAGGCCGGCGAGCGAGGCGCATAAGAAAGCGAGAATGCCGAGAAGGCGGGACATGACGCGACTCCTGAACGACGCAACCTGAAGAAAATGGCTCTTTGGTCGCTGTCGCTCGGGCGCGTGCGCCATGCGAAGCCAGCCCCGGCCTTGCCTTAAAGGAATCCCGAGGGGCCGATGCTTGTAAAGCTGAAACCGCTAAAATGGTTTCCAGTCGCGTCCTGTTGAAGCGACTGTCCTGCGCTAGTCGAAGAACACGATCCAGGCGAGCAGCGCTACGATCAGCCAGAGCGCCCAGTTGCCCCAGCGGTTGCGCGCTGCTTCCGCCCGGCCGATCGCCTGGATGCTGGCCTCGTCGAGCGAGAAGCCGTGGCGCGACGACTCTTCCAGCTGACCGAGCACGCGCTCGGCCCGGCCGACCGTCTCCGGCAGGTTGGCGAGGCTCACCGCCAGGGTGCGGACGCTGCGGCCGGCATCCTCGATGCGCCCGATCGGGCCGAGATTGCGCGTCAGCCAGTCGCGCACCACCGGCTCGGCCGTGGTCCACATGTCCAGATGCGGATCGAGCGTGCGGGCGACGCCCTCGACCACGACCATGGTCTTCTGCAGCATGACGAGCTCGGTGCGCGTCGCCATGTCGAACAGGCCGGTGATCTCGAACAGCAGCGTCAGCACCTTCGCCATCGAGATCTCGTCGGCGCGCTTGTCGTGGATCGGCTCGCCGACGGCCCGGATCGCCTGGGCGAAGTCGTCGACCGAATGGTGCGGCGGCACATAGCCGGCCTCGAAATGCACCTCGGCGACGCGGCGATAGTCGCGCGTGATGAAGCCGAACAGGATCTCGGCGAGGAAGCGCCGCTCCTTGTGGCCGAGCCGGCCCATGATGCCGCCATCGACCGCGACGAGCCGCCCCTGCGCATCGACGAACAGGTTCCCCGGATGCATGTCGGCATGGAAGAAGCCGTCACGGATCGCGTGCCTGAGGAAGGACTGGATGACGTTGCGGCCGAGGGCGACCGTGTCGTGCCCCGCCGCACGCAGCGCTTCGACATCGGAGAGGCGGATGCCGTCGATCCATTCGTCGACCAGGATTTCGCGAGCGGTCAGCTGCCAATCCGGCACCGGCACGCGGAAATCGGCATCCTCCCTGGTGTTCTCCGCAAATTCGGAAAGCGCCGCCGCCTCCAGGCGCAGGTCCATCTCCATGGTGACCGAGCGCGCCAGCGTCTCGACGATGGCGACAAAACGCAGGCGCCGCGCCTCGGGCGAGCGGCTTTCGGCGAGCTGCGCACCAAAGCGCATCGCCGCGAGGTCGCGGTGGAAGCGGTCGCGGATGCCGGGCCTGAGGATCTTGACCGCAACCTCGCTGCCGTCCTTGCGGCGGGCGCGGTGGACCTGGGCGATCGAGGCCGCCGCGACCGGCTCGCCGAATTCGGCGAAGATCGCCTCGGCCGGCTTACCGTGGGCGGCTTCGATCGCGGCGCGGGCCTGCGCCATCGGGAAGGGCGCCATCCGGTCCTGCAGGGCCGAAAGATCCTCGGCGATCTTCATGCCGACGACATCGGGCCGCGTCGCCAGGAACTGGCCGAACTTGACATAGGACGGGCCGAGGCGGGTCAGCGCCGCGGCAAGCCTCGTTGCGGAGGAGCCGGCGCCGCGCCGCTCGATCAGGCGGCCGAGCGCGATCAGGCCCCGCGCCGCCGGCGGCAGCACGGAC
>NZ_LNCQ01000046.1:0-15021 GCF_002831785.1 Allobosea sp. FBZP-16
CGACGGCACGCCGCTGGCGCTGCCGGTGGTGCCGGCCGGCTGCCGCCCGTCGAGCTGGACGGCGCGCGTCGCCCAGACCACCGACCTCGCCGCACCGCTCAACGTGATGCCGAACGCGGTGCCGCCGCCGCGCGATTTCGCCGATTTCGCCAAGCGCCGCGCCAACCAGCTCTCCGACTGGGCCCTGTTTGGCCCCTTGCGCGCGCCCGAGGACAGGCTCGTTCTCTCGACGCGACTGCCGGCCGGCAATCGCCGTATCACCGTCGACATGATCTTGGAGCCGGCGCGCATCGTCGTCGGCAATGAGCGCGTCAATCTCGACCCCAAGCGCGACGAGCAGACCGTGCGCCTCGCCGGCCTCGCGATCGCAGCCGAGCGCGTCTGCTCCGACAGCGACGAATTCGCGACCTGCGCCGAGGAGGCCCAGCAGGGCCTGCCGCATGGCTGGCGCTTCACCATCACCGGCGCCCGCCGCCGCGATGTCGAGATCGGCTTCGAGGGGCAGCCGGTCCGGGCGGTGCCGCCGCGCGCCCGCGAGATCCTCGGCGGGCCGGGCGTCCAGAGCGAGGACGGCAAGGTCAAGCTCTGGCGCTCCTCGCATATCGAGGCCGATTGCGAGCGGGCCAAGACCAAGCTGGTCTGCGAACTCGGCTGGCGCGGCGCGGTCACGCAGCGCCGCAGCGGCGCGGCCCGGGCGCTCTACTTTGCCGACGGCACGCCGGCGCTCGACAATAACGGCGTGCCGCTGCCGATCGTGGACGAGCTCGGGCTGACCGCGCTGATCGGCTATGGCGCCGGCGATGTCGGCTCGCTCTCGGCCGCGCTCGGCCGGGCCCGCACACGCGAGAACCTGACGCTCACCATCGAGCCGCGCCTGCAGAAGCTGGTGCAGGACGCCGTCTACGAGCACATGGGCGAGCGTCTCGGCCGTGGGAAGCGTCCGCGCAAGCCCGGCCCGCTGCCGGTCAATCTCGCCCCCGAGCAGGAGCCGCCGGATCAGGGCGACGGCCGCGCCGTCGTGCTGCTGATGGATGCCGGCGACGAGCCCGGTGCGCTGCTCGGCCTGGCGAGCTGGCCCGATTTCGTGCCCGGCATGCATAGCTGGGACATCCAGGCGCTATCGACCGGGCGCGACAGCGACTCGCCGCTCGCCGGCCATGGCTGGCGCGCCGGCGACGTCCACACCATGCCGGGCTCGACCTTCAAGCTGGTCACCGGCCTCGCCAGCATCCTCGGCATCCGCGAGCAGCCCCGTTTCGCAGACATGATCATGGGCCGGATGCCGCCGGGGCAGCAGGCGCAGGTCTTCGGCATCCCGGGCGGCGGCATCCTCAATGTCGACGGTGTCGCGATCGCCAATTATGGCGGCGCCGGCTTCAATGTCGGCATCCTCTCACCGGCGCAGAGCGGCTGCCCGGATGCCGGCCGCGGGGCGCAGATCGGTTTCTGCGAGGCGCTGATCAAGTCGTCGAACCTGTGGTTCGCCGGCATGGCGCTGACCATGGACGGGCGCAAGGTCGGCGGCCGGCCGACGACCGTGCCCGGGCGTACCGGCACGATCCTGGCGCAGATGACCGAGCATCTCTACCCGATCACCCAGCCGGGCACGCTGGCCCAGCCCGGCGTCGACCTGACCCGCGGCATCGTCCCGGGCGCGCAGCGGCTGACCGGCGAGGCGCTCGACCTCGCGGTCGAGGACAAGCGCAATGCAAGGCGCATCGACCTCGCCACCAACTCCTACGGCCAGGGCGTGCGCGCGACACCGATCGCCATGGCCTCGATCTACGGTTCGGTCGGCGCCCGCAAGGTCATCCTGCCGCGCGTGCTGAAGCCGGTCTCCGACGTCGCCGAGACGCCGATGCCGAACGAGGGCAAGCCGGTCATCCCCGGCATGGACCCGCGTCAGGCCGAGCCCTTCCTCGACGATGCGCAGCGCGGCCTGCATGGCGTCGTCAACTCGCCCGGCGGCACCGCCGCCGGCGTGATGGCCTCGCTGCCGCCCGATATCCGCAAGCGCATCTACGGCAAGACCGGTACCGCCGACACCACCGACGGCATGAACTCGGCCTGGTTCGCCGGCTGGATGGACAATGTCGCGGGGCGCAAGCGCGTCGCCTTCACCTGCCTGGTCTCGCATACGCGGGAAACCGGCGGACGCGCCTGCGGACGCCTGATGGCCGGCCTGCTCGGCAAGGTCGCCGCGCTCGGAGACAAGAAGTGAGCGAGACCACCGCGCTGCGCCAATTGATGGGGCGCTGGCTGACCTTGCGGCCGTTCCGCCTGCCGCGCATCCGCATCGGCGGTGCCGGCGGGGCCGTGACCGGCCTCGTCCTGCTGGCGCTCTGCCTCGCCGTGCTCGGCTTCTGGTGGCACAATACCACCCATCTGATCGAGAGCGCCCGCCCCGTGGTCAGCCTGGAGCGGCTCGATCTCGCCCTCGCCCGCGGCGAGACCGTGACGATCGGCCGGCGCGAATTGCTGCAGCCGCAGCGCTTCGATGCGGCAGAGGCGCGCCATGTCGCCCTCACCCGTCAGCCGGATGGGCGCGTCACCATCCGCAACGTCGCCAATACGCGCCGGCTCTGGCTCGACTATCTCAACGGCGCCGGCAGTTTCTCGGCGCGCTGGCGCTTCCAGCCGGGCGACCGCATCGCCGCCGGCGCGCTCGCCATCGCGGTCGACGAGGCCCGGCCCGGACGGCTGGCGCTGACCCTGACCGAAGCCGGCAAGCCAGCCCGCAAGCTCACCATCGACTCGACCGGACCGCTCTCGACGCTCCGGCTCGACGGCAACGCGCTCTCCGTCTGCCAGCCGCGCAGCGGCGCCGACCGCATCCGCGAGATCGTCACCGGCCTCATCGCCACCGACGAGCGCGGCGAGGACCGCATCGTCTCGCTCGGCGGCCGCCTGACCTGCTCGGTGCGCGAGGAAGCCCATGTCGGCGCCAGCGCACTGCCCTTCAAGGCGCTGACCATCGTCGCGCGCGGCGGCAGCTATTTCCTTGCCCCGGGCGAGGCCGTCGACGCGCCGCGCCCGCCGGTGCTGTTCGCGCGCGGCAACCAGCGCATCACCGACTTCACCGACATCGCCTGGGAGCTCGATCCCGACGGGCCCGCGCGGCTCAGCCACATGATCATCGGCCGCACCCGCTATGCCGTCGACATCGGCGAGGAAGCGAACGGGCGCCTGCCGCTGCGCCTGACACCGCTGAGCAAGACCCACCGCTTCGCCCCTGACGACGCCGAAGCCCTGCGCGCGACCGCGACGACCGACAGCGTCAGGCCGGTGGTGACGCCGCCGCGCCAGCCGATGTCGGCCGCCGAGCTCGGCAACCCGCTCTCATCGCTCAATGGCGTCGAGCGCATTGTGCGCCTGCTGCTGACCCTCGGCATTGCCGTGTTCGGCGTGCTCGCGGCGATGCACCACGCCACCCTGTTCCGGCGCAGCGCCATCCTGGTCCGGCTGGTCGGCGCGCTCGGCTCCACAGCCTTCATCGGGGCCGCAACCATGCTGGTGCTCGCGCCGGAACTGTCGCGGCTCGGGGGCGCCTCGATCTCCTATGAGGCGGCGGTGCACGCCACCATCCTCGCCTATGCGATCGCCTGCATCGCGATCATGGTCGGGCCGCGCTTCACCACGCCGCTGCGCGTGACCTGGCTCGGCCTCGTCATGCTCTGCTGCCTCGGCAGTCTGACGCTGCTGGCCCTCGGCCTCGACGCGGAGAAGACCGACTTCACCATCCATGCCGAGAAGAACAAGCTCCTGTTCTTCGACCTGATCCCGGTCGTTGCGGTGGTGATCGCCTTCCAGCCGCAGCGCTCGATCGCGGCGCTGCCGCGCTCCTTCTTCATGGGCGTCGGCTTCAAGGACCAGCTGCTGCGTGCCGTGCCCGCCATCCTGATCCTCGCCGCCTTCGTCGCCTGGGGCGTGCTCGGCACCGAGACCGGCGTCGCCGGCTTCCAGCCGGTCGAGCTCGGCAAGATCGCGCTCGTGCTGGTGCTGGCGCACATCTTCCTCGGTTTCTCGCGGATCGACTATTTCTACAACCAGCGCCACTACATCTCCTGGCTGACGGTCAGTCTCGCGACCGTGCTGGTCTTCATCCTGTTCCTGACCGCGGTGCCGTTCCTGAAGAGCGACTATTCGCCGGCGCTGATCATCATCATCACCACGGTCGTGCTCGCCTTCGCCTTCCTGCTGCCGAGCACGCTGAAGCGCCTGGTCGAGATCATGCGCGTCTTCCTGCGCCGGGCCGACGCGCCGCAGCGCAAGGTCCGCAGGCTCGGCTGGCCCCGCGGCGGCGTATTGGCGCTCGTCCTCGTGATCCTGCTCGGTATCAACGCCGCACTGATCTACGTCTTCCCGGGGCTCGTCACCTATGCGATCTCGGGCCAGTGGAGCCTGCCCAAGGAGCGGCTCGCCGCCATCGATACGCTCGAGAAGGCCCGCGGCGGGCTGTTCCGCGTCCCGGCCGAGCGGCTCCTGACCTGGTACGATCTCGACCACGCCACCAAGCGGACGCAGACCGCCGCGCAGGACCGCAGCCCGGACGTGATCCATCGCGATCTCGGCTTCCAGTTGCTGCAGTCCAAGGTCGCGCTCGCCGAGATGCCGTGCACGCTGGCCCGGCTCGATCTCGGCCTCGACAAGACGCCGGTCGAGGTGCGCCGTGCGCTCGACGAATTGCCGCCCTCGCCGGTCTCGCTCTGCGCCATGCTGCCCGGCGCCCGCGTCACGCCGATCGCCGAGCGCAAGGGCGAGGAGCAGGACGAAACCGTCAGCCGCTTCACCGTCAGCGACCTCGTCCGCCTGCCGGTGGTGCAGAACGATTTCATCGCCACCTTCCTGATGGTGCGCTTCGGCCTGCCGGCAGGGCTGGCGCTATTGGCGGCGCAGGTGATCACCGTCTTCGGCCTGCTGGCGCTGGCAGTCAGCCTGATGCGCGAGCGCGCCATGGGCTCGGCCCAGGAAGGCGCGAACAAGGGCATGGCGATCATCCTGGTCGGCATCGCCACGATCTTTTCGCTGCATTGGAGCATTTCCTGGGGCAACGCGCTCGGCCTCCTGCCAGTGATGGGTCAGCCGATGACCTTCATCGCCGCGGCGACCTCGCATCACATGCTGATGGCGCTGCCCTCGATCGCGATCGCGCTGATCGCCGGCCGCCTCGCCGCGATCCGCCAGCTCTCGCCGACCAGCGACCCGCCGCCCTGGGGCCTGTGGCGCGGGCTGACGCGTGCGGGGCTGTAGCGGGGTCAGCTCGCCGTCATTCTCGGGCGAAGCCCTCGGGTCCGACTTCGGCCGGCCCAAGGATAAACTCCGCAGAGCCGAGAACCCGGCGACGAGCAAGCGCCGACCGGAGCCTCATCCGGACTGAGAGGCGCAGGTCAAGCCCGAGCATGACGGCGCCGCCGGCTCAGCGCCGCGTGATCTGGATCGAGAGGGCCCTGGGCTCTTCGACCTGGATCACCGGGAAAGCGGTGATGCCGCCGCGGATCGCATTGGGATTGAAGACCACGCGGGTAGGCGTCGACTTGGAGGCAACGACGGCCGGGCCTGTCCCGTTCTGGAACTTCGCCTTGGCCGGCGCGACCGGATCGAGCGCCAGCCCGCAAATGTCCTGGCCTTCGATCGCAACGCTCGCCACCTCGCCGATATCGACCGATGCCTCGCTATAGCGCGGGCGGATCTCGTAGATCTGAGCCTCACAGGTGCTGCCGGCAGGTGCGGACAAGGTCACCAGCCGCGCCAGAGCGGAGCCAGACATCGCGACAGGCCCACTTTGGGCGCTGGCACTCTGCTGGCTCAGCGAAGGCGCTGTCTGCTGCCCCAGAGAGGGTGCGGTCGCGCCTTGCTGCCCGCCGATCTGCTGACCAGAAGTCGGCTGCGTCGCTCCACTGGTCCCGGGTTGGGTCAGCGTCGGTGGAGCCTGATAAGGATCCTCGGCCGAGCCACCACGGGTCAGATACCAGCCCGCCCCCGCTGCACCAGCGACGAGCACCAGGCCCGCAGCGGCGATCAAGGGCAGGCGCGACGAAGAGCCGGTCGATGCCGGCTTGTCGCCCAGGACCTGGCGACGTGAGCGCGGGGCCTGGGGGCTCTTCAGCACGTCGGCGATGGAGGGTTCATCCCCGGCAGGACGCGGCTGGACGAGGGTCTGCTGCGGCTGCGCAGCGGCTGTTTGCGCAGGCTGCGGCTGAGCGGGTTGCTCGGCGCTCCTGGATTCGAACGGTCTCAGGGCCATCGAAGACGATCCCGGTGCTGCCGGCCGATCCGGTGCGGACGCCACGGCCTGCGGTTCGAAAGCACCGCTGCGCAGGAAGAGGTCGATCGGCGCAGCGATGTCCGCGAGAGACGAGACCACCACGATATGATGCGGCTGGCCACCGAGAATCTTGCCGAGGATCGCGACGGCGCGCTCGGCCTCCTCGCCGCGCGGCACCAAGGCCAGCACCGGGGTGGCGCCATGCTCGGCATCGGCGAAGAGATGGCGGCAGCGGTCGATCTTGGTGGTGAGGTGGTATTCCTGCTGGGTGACGCGCGCCTCGCTCGCCGTATCGGCGACCGAGAGGTCGATCGCGCCAGTGCCCCAGATCACGAGCTTGGCCTCGGAGGCCTTGTGCGTCACCGCCTCGCCATGGGTGAGCGCGCAATGAGCGGCGAGCGTCGGCACCATCCAGCTCTTGCCCTGGTCGATCGAGCCGGAGGCGGCGAGACGATAGCTGCCGCCATCGGGCAGGCCGAGGATCTGGCGCAAGGGTTCGCCGGGGCGCAGCAGGTTGCTGTACTGCGTGCTCCAGGGCTCGCAGACCTCGGAGCTCTCGGTCGCCAGCACGACGCGCGAAACCGGCACGCGGGCCGACCAGGCGAGCTTCTTCAGGATGATCGGCTGGTCGGTCGTCGGCACGACGACGAAGACGCCGGAGCGCCTGGCGTTCTGATCTCCGGCCATCATCTCTCCCGCAGGCCCTGCCGTCCCTTCATGCCGGGTAAAAGCGCTGCTTTCGGCAGCGCTCCCGGCGTTACAGCAGATAAACGCCCGCGAGCGGGTTGGCGAGCATCAATCGCAGCAGGTCACGCTCGGCGTCCTGCCGCGGCAGGTCGATGACGATGTGCTTGTCGACCGGCGCCGGCAGCGGCAGGCGGACCACGCCCTCGATCGAGACGACCTCGATCATGCTCGGGGCCGGATCTGTCTCCGACAGGCACTGGATGACCAGGGCCGGCGGCGCATCGTCCTCCTCGATCACATCGAGCTCGAACGAGCCGATGCGGCGGTGGGTCGCGCTGCTGTCATAGGCCGCGGCGGCGAGTTCGCTACGCGCCACGGCCTGGAAGGAGAGCAAGCGGCGATAGAGCCGTGCCGCCTCCGGATCGGTGCGGATAGCACGCTCTGCGGCGAAGTTGACGGGCTCGCCGCGGACGCGGCGGGCATGCGCCCAAAGATCGGCGCGGCTGATGCTCGCGGCGACGGCCTCTTCCGGCTCGGTGCTCGCAAGCGCCGCCAGAACCAGCCTGGCCGTAGCGCGGCCGGCGCGGAGGTCGTCTTCGAGCGGACCCTGGTTAGCGAAGTCTGTCATGGCCGTTTCGATCGCCCTTGATAGCGCTGCGAGAAGACGTCGGTGAACCGCGCCTCGTCGCTGGCGGCCTGGGCGACCAGGTCCGTCGTTTCTCCGAAGCGCTTCTGTTGCCTGTTGATCCGGTGCAGGGCTGCTGCGACCGTTCTCAGTGCTCCCCCATGCCTTGCGAAGGTCAGCGCCAGTTTCGCATCGTCGATCCGGAAGCTCGCACGATCATGGCGCCAGCGCCGCAGCAGCTTCTGCCCCTCGGCCGTCGCCGCCGCACTTTCCGGCCCCTCGATCGCCTCGAGCGCATTGCCGATCAGCAACAGTTCGTCGAGCCGCCGGCCCAGAGCGGCAAGACTCGCGGCGATGCCGGCATAGTCGAACGGCTCCGGGCTCTGGTCGACCTGGCCGCGATTGGAGCCGGCGATACGGCGGCTGGCCTCGACCAGCCGGTTCTCCCAGGGCGCGACGGCGCGCGAGCGCGCCAGCGTCAGCGGCTGCTCGTGGGCGAGCGGCAGGATGGCGAGCGCCCGGCCGATGGCCTCGCGCTCCTCCTTGTTGAGGAATTTCGGCTCGGCCGGCAGGCGCATTAGCGCGGCGTACACGCGCTCGCGCACCACGCCGTCCTCGTCCTCCTCGTCCGGCTCCTCGTCTTCGTCCGGTTCGTCGACCTCGAGCTCGCCGAGGATCGCCTGATGATCGAGCCAGGCGATCAGTGCCTCCTCCGGATTCTCCGAAGGCTGGCGCGCCATCAGCGTTTCCATCGAAGCCGGCGCCATGAAGTCGCGGCGGCCGACGCTGGAGCGCTCCTCGCGGATCAGGGCGCTGAAACGCTCGGCGAAGCGGGCGAAGCTCCAGGTCTCGCCATGCAGCAACGCGAAGCTCCAGAGTGCGATCAGATCGTCCGGATCGAATTCGCGCTGGCGCTCACGCCGGCCGGATGCGTTGAGGAAGGCCTCGCGCTGGCGGATCAGGTCGGCGAAGGCGAGCAGCGGCAGATGGCGCCGGCGCCAGGCCCGCATGAAACGGGCCGGCTCCTGCACCGCACGCTTCATGCCGTCCTCGTCGAAGGAGGACAGGGCGAAGACCGCGTCGAGCGCGGTGCGCAAGGCGACCAGCCCGCCTTCCGAGCGTTCATCCGCTTCGGCCGCGAAGAGGAAGTCGGCAAGGCCGAGCGCGCGCCTGATCCGGCTCCAGGAGAAGGAGCGGGTCTTCGCCTCGCCCTTGTCGCCATAGGAGAGCACGATCTCGGCTGCGGAGGCCTCGATGGTCGCCGCGGCGAAGCTCACGCGCACCGGCCCGTCCTGGCGCAGCGGCCGCAACAGGATGCCGCTCTCGTCGAGCATGCAGCCGATGGCGGCGTCGCGGGCGGGCATGCGCGGATTTGCGGTCAGCGCTCCCAGCGAGAACAAGACCTGCAGCATGTCCCAGAGGGGCAGATCGGCATTCTCCGAACCGCCACCCGTGATCGCGAGAACGAACTTCTCCGTGTCCCGGGCGGAAAACCGCCGCGAAGACGCGATCGTGCTGATCTCCGCGACCCTTGCAGGGTCAATACCCCAATCCATGTGTCAAATATCCGCATCGACCACCGGCTCGGTTGCGGCAAACGGACCCCCCTGCCCCGCTCGCGCCCAGCCGGCACATATTGCTGCCATAATTAAAGTAACAAGCCGCCCGGTCCATGTCGACCGGGCGGCTTTTTCGTAAGGGAAGGCCGGGATTCATGGTTACCCGGCCACCCAATCCGATCAGCGGGTGGCGACCTTGCTGACAACCAGGCGGTTGCCGGAGAAGGTGACCTGACCGTTCAGACCGACCAGCTCCAGCATCAGGCGGAAATTACGGGTCAGGCGAGCGGAGTCGGCGGACGTGGTGTAGAAGAAGTCGGCCGAGGTCGACGTCATCTGCGTGGCGCGATGGGCGCGGTAGCAACCCCAGCGAACGAACTCGCTCTCGACCCGGTCGACCTCCGTGGCGGTGAAGTCGCGCAGCTGGATCACGAAGTCGGTCGGAAGGCTGTTGCAGCCGTCGCCGCCAGCAGCGACCGGAGCCGCACCACCTGCACCGGCGCCACCGCCGAGGACGATACCGTCCTTGCCGACAGCGGCCGCACCACCGCTCGGGCGGGCAAAGCCCTCGAGCTTCTGGGCGATCGCCGCGCCGAGATCGGCGGCGAGGAGGCGCGAGTGGGTGCCGACGGTCTCGAGCAGGCACTCGGCGCTGCAGGGGTTCGGCAAGGCGGGCAGCTGGAAGCCGCCGACCTCGAAGGCCGCGATGAACTGGCCGGAGCGGACATTGAGCACGCGGCCGGCGATGCGGATCTCGGGGAAGCGGATGTCGGCAGCGACGGCGCGGCGGGCCGAGGCGTAGATCTGGTAGACGACCATGGCGTCGACCGGGGTCGAGACAGCGCGGGCGATCTCGATCAGCTCGGCGTCGCGGCGGCGGACCCGGGCGGTCTGGGTGATGCCCAGCGCCAGGCTGGTCTCGTCATAGACCTGGAAGCCACGGGTGTTGAGATACTCCGAAAGCTGGAGCTGCACCCGATTGAAGATGCGGTTGTTGCGCGGAACCGTATCCGGATCGGCGTCGTCCGACATCACCAGGAGGTTGATGCGGGAATTCGGCGATTGGGCGCTGGCGACGACGCTGAAGGACATCAGCAGCGCGAGACCGAGCATGAGGCGCTTGAACAAAGCCATGACGATGCCCCCTGAGGCAAATGGTTGTTTCGGGAAGACGGTAGAGAACTCAGCCGGTGATGGCGATGACTTCAACGCGGCGATTGACGGGTGAATAGGGACTGCGCGGATTGCGCAGCATATCAGGACCGAAGCCGTGGGCGACGAGGCGGCCAGGGCCGATCTCGCCGTAAGAGACCAGCCAGTCACGGACCGCGGCAGCCCGCTCCTGCGAGAGCTCGACATTGTAGTCGTAGCCGCCTTCGGCGCTGGTGTGGCCGGCGATCAGGAAGCGCTGATCGAGCAGGATCGGATCGCGCAGCGCCAGGGCAAGCCGCATCAGCGTGGCTTCTGCGCCCCGGCGCAGCGTCGCCGAGTCGTTGTCAAAGAAGACAGTGACTTCGACGCGGCGGGTCAGGTCGATCACGACATCCGAACCGTAACCGCGCGGATGGACCCGGCGGGGCACCGGCGCGACGCGGCGCACCACGACCCTGCCGCCACCACTTGCGCCACCACCTGAGCGACCCGGCACGCGATCATGCGGCGCCAGCGAGCGCAGGATATTGGTCGCACCCTGGTCGGTCTGTGCCAGCGCAGGAAGAGCGCTCAGCAGCGGCAGCGAAAGGACGAATCCACCGAGCGCCCGGCGGGACATCATCTGGGGAAGCTCGCCGTTGTCCTTGCGCTCATCTGCGTTCTTCATAGCCAGATCCCCTGTTTACCCTCTCTTCGCATAGTCCTGTAGCCTCGACAATGCGACGGCCGGCTCGGGTGAAGGCGGGTCGTAGCAGTGGCGTTGCCCGAGCTTTGCCACGGTTTGCCTGATTTTCGCGGCAGACCGCATTTTTTCCTGAACAGCGAGTGAATGAGCGCCCTCTCACGCGCGCACGTTCAAATTCCCGCACAGGGTTCCCCGGGCATCTGCGAAACCGGCTCAGGGATCGCCAAGGGTCTGGCAACGTGCCCAGCGCACACCCGTTCATGAGGAGACCCGCCATGGGCTTCCAGCTCGACCAGACCGCCCGCCTGCGCACCAGCCGCCTGCGCCTCGCCGTCGCCGCCCTCGCCGTCATCGTCTCGGCCGGCGCCGGTTTCGCGCAGGCCGAAGGCGGCAACTCGGATGCACCCAAAGTCGCCGAGCGGCCGCAGTCGCTGAAGCTGGAATTCTCCTCGCGCACCGTCTCGCTCGGCGTCGCCCAGTCGGCCCGCGAGATCATGACGACGCGCCAGATCGCCTTCGCACCCGGCAGCTGGGAGGTTTCCTCCGATGCCCGCCGCGCCATCACCCAGCTGCGCGACATCTTCCGTGGCAATGCCCCCAAGGGCGCACCCTTCGCCATCCTGGTCTCGGGCGGCGACGAGGTCGTCAATTATCGCCGGGCCCGTGCGCTCCGCACCCAGCTGATCGAGATGCAGCTCGAGGATGCCGGCAAGGTGGTGATCGCCGCCCGCGCCACCGGCGAAGGCCAGGCCACCGACGACGGCAAGGCACGCGTCGATCTCGTCCCGCTCGACCCGGCCCGCTGCGGCGGCTGCGGCGATGCTCCCTTCCGCACGCTCGTCCTCGACACCGGCGTCCAGAAGCTGGTGCGCGCCAGCGCCGAGGACGCGGTCGTTCCGGCCTCGCAGGTCGCCGGCAAGGACGGCAAGGACACCGACGTCACCGCGGCGCCGCTGCCGCCGGTGCGCCAGCAGGCGACCGAGAAGACTGTCGAACGCGCCCAGGCTCCGCGCCCCGCCCCGAAACTGGCGACCGCGCGGGAGGCGGAACCGCGCTATGACGGCCGCACCGTCATGGTCGAGCCCGATGATTACGGGCAGCAGCGCCGCCGCATCAGCCGCAGCACCAACCGCGGCTGCGCCATGCCGGACATCATCATCGACGACTACTATCCGGGTGGCCCGCTGGTCGGCTGCGACGGCAGCTACGGCCCGCGCCCGCGCTGGTGAGTTCGGACCGGATCAAAGCCTCCCGGGCGAGCGCAGAGCCGCCGGGGAGGCTTTGCCTTTATGACTCCGCGCAACAGTGGCGCCGCAAACGCTGCGGACTCGTATCGGCGCTGTTCAGACGATCTGGTTGAGCAGCGCGGCCTCGCCGCGCTCCAGTCGGCCGAGATTGTCCAAGAGGATATCGACGACATTGCTCTCATAGGCGCGGGTCTCGCCGGCGCTGTGCGGCGTCAGCAGCACCTGCGGCATCGCCCAGAGCGGCGAGCTTGCCGGCAGAGGCTCCTCGTACACGCAGTCGATGCCGGCGCCCGCGATACGGCCCGCTTCGAGCGCGGCGATCAGCGCAGGCTCGTCGACGACACGCCCCCGCGCGACATTGATCAGATAGGCCGAGGGCTTCATCGCCGCGAGCGCGGCGGCATCGATCAGCCCTTCCGTCTCCTGCGTCAGCGGGCAGGTCAAGGCGACGAAATCAGCCTGCGCGAGCGCGGCGTGCAGCTCCGCCGGCGGCACGATCGCCTCGACATTCGGCTCCGAGCCCGGCCGGCGGCGCACGCCGATCACGCGCATGCCGAAGGCGGAAGCGATTGCGGCGAGCCGCAGGCCGATACGGCCGAGACCGACGATGACCAGGGTCCGGCCGCCAAGCTCGTCCTCGCGGCGGGAGCGATCGCCGATCATCGGCCGCCAATTGGCCTTTGCCTGGTTGTCGCGGGCGAGATGGAGCTGGCGCGCCAGCGCCAGGATCAGCGAGATCGCATGTTCGGCGACGGCGCGCTCATTAGCGCCCTGGGCGCTGGCGAGGCGAACACCCGCCGCCGCCAGCTTCGGCTTGTCGAACTGGTCGGTGCCGGCGCTGATCGACTGGATGAAGCGCAGCTTGCCTAATCCGTCCAGGATCTCGTTGCGCCAGAGGCCGGAAACGACGAGGACATCGGCCTCCGCTGCCCGAGCCTTGAGATCGTCGACGGTTCGGACCTCGAAGCTCGCCGCCGCGCCGTTACGCGCCAGATATTCGTCGCGCAGCTGATAGGCCGCATGGGCGAAGCCGATGGTGAGGGCGGACTGCTTCGGCCAGGGCTGCATGCGACTTGTCTCCGGATCGCTGGAATCACCTGACGATAGCGACGATACGCAGCTTCGTCCCATTCGCACCCGCATGCGCCGGCTGCGATGACCGCGCAGCGAGGCTCAGGCCGACTTGAGGGCCTGCGCCAACCGGGTCCAGCCCGCCTCGTCGCCCGGCAGGCCGAAGCGCAGGCGGCAAGGATCGTGCTGAAACCGGCGGACATAGATGCCGGCGCGGCCGAGCCTCTCGAACAGGGATCGCGCCTGCGGCGTCTCGATCAGGCGATAAAGCACGGTGCCGCCGACGACCCGGCCCTGTCCGGCAAGGATAGCGTCGAGGCGCTTGCTGTCGGCGGCGCGCGCTTCGCCGGCCGCGGACAGCCACTGCGCATCGCCGAGCGCGACGGCTCCGACATGCAGCGCCGGCCCGGCCACCGCCCAGGGGCCGAGCATGGCCTGAAGGGCGTCGGTGAAGCGCTCTTCGCCAACGGCGAAGCCGAGTCTCAAACCGGCAAGCCCATAGGCCTTGCCGAAGGAGCGCAGAACGAGAGCCCCCTCCGGCAGGATCGGCAGCAGGCTCGTCTCAGGCGCGAAATCGGCAAAGGCCTCGTCGACCACCAGCAGGCCTCCTCGCGCGCCAAGCAATCCGGCCAGCGCGACCAGCGTCACCTGCGCGACGACGCGCCCGTCCGGATTGTTCGGATTGACCAGCACGACGACATTGGCGTCACCGATCTCCGCGAGGTCCGCGATTTCGCGCACAATCGCGCCCGCCTTGCGCCAGGCCGGCGCGTGCTCGCCATAGGTCGGGCCGAGCACGGCGACATTCGCTGCCGGTATGAGACGCGGCAGCAACTCGATCAGGATCTGCGTGCCGGGCGCGGCGACGAGGCCGCTTTGCGGACGAATCCGGTAGGCCTTGCGGGCCGCCGCCAGCAGCGCGGCCTCGTCCGACTTGCCGGGCAGGCGCTGCCACAGGCTTAACGGCAGCTCCGGAAGCGGATAGGGGATCGGGTTGATACCGGTCGAGAGATCGATCCAGGGTTCTGGCGCCTGCGGAAACAGCGCCTTGGCCGTGGCGAGATCGCCGCCATGCCAGATCGCTTCCTTCGTCTCCACGGCCGCCATGTCGCTCTCCGCCAGCTTGCCGCTCCTCCTCGCCGCCCTCCTGACCGAGGCGGCGATCGGCTATCCGGCGCGCCTGTTCGCATGGATCGGCCATCCCGTCACCTGGATCGGCGCGCTGATCGGCGCGCTGGATCGCAGCCTCAATCGCGAGAGCATGAGTTTCGCGATGCGGCGTCTGGCCGGTGTGGCCGCGCTCCTGATCCTGCTGGGTGTGACACTTGCCGCCTCGCTGGCCCTCTTCGCGCTCTGCCGCCTCGCCGGGCCGCTCGCTTTGCTGCCGCTGGCATTGCTGGCTTCCAGCCTGCTGGCGCAGCGAAGCCTGCACGAGCATGTCGCCCGCGTCGCCCAAGGATTGGAGCAAGGCGGCCTCACCGGGGGGCGCAAGGCGGTCGCGATGATCGTCGGCCGCGATCCGGAGAGCCTCGACGAGGCCGGCGTCGCGCGCGCCGCGATCGAGAGCCTCTCCGAGAATTTTTCCGACGGGATCGTCGCGCCGGCCTTCTGGCTCGGCCTCGGCGGCCTGCCTGGTGGAGTGTTCTACAAAGCGATCAACACCGCCGATTCGATGATCGGCCACAAATCGCCGCGACATCTTGCCTTCGGCTGGGCTGCCGCCCGGCTGG